>JBMNNN010000014.1:0-23514 GCA_050942555.1 Christensenellales bacterium | reverse complement strand
TGAGACAAACGGGGCCAGTGGGCTTTCCACTATGCGGGAAAGAGGCTGAAACAGGTATGTATGACATAGCCGGTTTGCTTGCGCTGCTCAGGGATATTACGGGCCTTATCGCCTTCGTGTCGGGTCATTCGTCCTTTCCGCTTCCGCTGGGGTCCGCCGATGAGCAGGAGTGCATCCGGAAAGCCATCGCGGGCGATAAAGAGGCGAGGGACCAGTTGGTCGAGCACAATCTGCGGCTTGTCGCGCACGTGTCGAAAAAATACCAGGCGACGGGAATAGAGATCGACGACCTCATTGGGATCGGGACGATCGGACTTATTAAGGCGGTCAATACATTCAATCACAAGCGGGGCACACAGCTTGCCACCTACGCGGCGAGGTGCATCGAGAACGAAATACTGATGGCGATCCGGTTCATGAAGAAACGAAAAAACGAAGTGCTGCTGCAGGATCCGATCGGCACCGACGGGGAAGGCAACCAGATCTCGCTCATGGATAAACTGGGCAGCGATCCCGATGAGCTCGTCAACGAGGTGGAGACGCGCATACGCCTGAAAAAGCTGGTCGAGTATATGCGCGATACGCTCGACCGCCGGGAAAGGGCGGTGCTGGTCGAGCGCTACGGCCTGTGCAACCGGCCGCCCCGGACGCAGCGGGAGATCGCGCGGGACCTGGGAATATCGCGCTCCTATGTGTCGCGTATCGAAAAAAAAGCGATCCAGAAGCTCGGACAGTGTTTCCTGAGCGAAAAAGCCAGGTAGCGAGGGCTACTCCAGCTTGATGAAACGGCCGGCCAGAAGCGGGTATTCCCTGTAGGTGCCCGTCACGTCGGCGAATATCGTATAATAACTGCCCTCGGTCAGCCCGCCGTCGGCATTGTATTCGAGCACGATGTACTGCGTCACCCCTGCGGTACCCACGTCGAAAAGATAGTAGTTCGACGTTTCGTCGTCAATTTTCTTTACGACGGTGCCCTTGCACTCAAATATCTTTCCGATGAGCGCGTTGGTCGATGTGGACAGATAGGGATAGTCCATGACCCATGCGGACTTCGTATAGGAGGATATTTCAGGGGTCCGATTGATGCGGTATGTGATCCGGGACGTGCGCCCGTCGGCGCTTTTTATCGAAAGGTCGATCAGGTTTTCGCCGTACCGGGTAAACCTGACCGTAAACTCGAAGCGTCCCTCCGCGTTCACGTCGGTGGAACCGCCGCTTATCTTGGCTTCGGTGGTGATGGTCGCTCCGGGCTCGGTAACGCCCGAGAATACGATCGAGCTGTCCTTTGTGCTGGCGGGCGGGTTGCTGTCCAGCTCAAACCGGACCGCCAGCTCGGGCCGGTTGACCTTCAGGTCATATACGGCCGGGCGGTGCCCCTCGGTCTCCACGGTAATCCGGATCGTGTTGACGCCCACGGGCTGCACCTCGGCGGTCGTGGTCAGATAGCCTTCGGCGTCCACCAGATCGCTGACGTTGTTGTCGCCGATCAGTACCCGGCTTCCGGGCGTGACCTTGATTTTAAGCGGTACGCGGTTTTCGTTGGTTTCGTAGTTCTGCTGCTCGGGCAGTATGATTTTGAGCGGCGAGTCGGGTATATCGATCGTATAGGAGGGAACTGTAATAGCGGTCTCCTCGCCGGTCTTTGAAAACAGCGTAGCCTTCAGGCTGACGGTGATGACGTCCCCGTCTTCGAGCCTGCTGCGGGATACGAAGTACTCGTCATTGAGGAAAAACTCGGCGACGCCGTCGCGGATCGCCTTGGATTCGCGGGGATCCTCTATGAGGACCCGCTCGCCGTCCTCGCCGTAGAATGTGATCTTGTGCCAGACGCTGCCGTCCAGCAGCACGCGCTCGACCAGCGGCTCGGGGGGCAGAGAGGCCGCCAGTCGCTCCTCCTGCCAGCTCCGGTAGGCGCGGACCACCGACTGCACCAGCCGTATACCGCCGTATCCTATGCCAAAGAGCATGGCGATCAGTATGAAAATCGATACGGTCCGGCGAACGGCACGCCTGCGCCGTATCAGCGTCTCCGGGTCCGGAAGGGGCTCGGGCTCGGGCGGTATGATGAGCGTAACATCCTCTCCGTCTCGTATCGAGGAGAGCTTGTCGGCGCTGGTGATGCGGCCGGGGCGCGGCTGCGCGGTCTCGTCTTCCAGCGCGATGAGCGGCGCGGAAGCGTTCTCGGAAAACGTCTTTTTCCGGGCTGCGGCAGGTCTGGGCGCTCCTGCCGGGTACCAGAGCTTCTGCGCGGATGATTCGAATGGACGCGCGGCGGCAAGCGCCGCGCCGCACCGGAAGCAGGCGGCATATTCGGACTTATTCGCGGTGCCACAGCGCTGGCAGTTCATCGGGCGACCTTCCTTTGATTCCGGAATACGGGGTTTTTAGCCGGCCAATGCCGACAGTTGGCAAATATGGGCTACACAACCCCGGCTTTTCGTGTTACTATATCATATCATAGCGAAAAAGCAGGTGAACCGCAAGTGGATCACTTCAAGGAAGAAATTATCGTCAAGAAAAACCGGGGGCTCAATACCCTGGTTTACTTCCTGGTCAATATCATGATGGTGGTGCTGGCGCTGGCGGCGGCCATATCGCTCAATTCCATATTTAGCCCCGACGGCACCATCAACATCATGAGCATCGTCATGACGCTCGTGCTGGGAGGCCTGGCTGCATTATGTTTCCTGTTCCGGGGCAGATTGCGAATAGAGTATGAGTATTCGTTCACGAACGGAACGGTGGACATCGACATGGTCATCAACAACAGCCAGCGCAAGCGGCTTCTATCCTTCAATATCCGGAACGTGGACATCATGGCGCCGGTTCCTTCGCAGGACTTTAACCGGTATGACACGATGCCCAACGTCCGTCGCATCAACGCGTTCCTGAACCGGAACGCCCCGAAATATTTCCTCTATTACCGTACCGACGATCAAAAAAACCTCGTGGTCATCGAACCCAGCCGGGAAATGGCAGAGCTTATGAAACAGTATAATCCCAGCAAGGTCAAGTTGACCGAAGCCGGAAGCTGATGAATGAAATCTACCTGGACAACAGCGCAACCACACGCCCGTTCGACGAAGTGATCGCCCGCATGGCGAAAGCCATGTCGGAGGAATACCACAACCCGTCCTCCCTGTACCGCCCGGGGGTTTCAGTCCGGGAGCGCATCGACGAGGCCCGCTCCGCCGTGGCAGCGCTCGCGGGGCTCAGCGGCTGGGGCGTTTTTTTCACGTCGGGCGGGACCGAGAGCAACAACCTGGCATTGACCGGCGCGCTGCCCGCGTCCAGGAACAGCTGCGGGCATCTGATCACATCGGCGGGAGAGCATCCGTCGGTGATGCGCACCATCGAGGCGCTCTCCGAGCGCGGGTACGAGGTGACCTGCCTAAATATCGACGGCCGCGGCCAGGTGGATCCCGCAGCGCTGCGGGACGCGCTCCGGCCCGACACGGCGCTCGTGAGCATCATGCAGGTCAACAACGAGACCGGCGCGATACTGCCGATCGGGGAACTGGGGCGGGTCATCCGGGAGCGGGCGCCCGGCGCGCTCTTTCATGTGGACGGCGTGCAGGCGCTGGGCAGGGCGGCGCTGCGGCAGGCCGAC
This sequence comes from Christensenellales bacterium, assembly GCA_050942555.1. Taxonomy (GTDB): domain Bacteria; phylum Bacillota; class Clostridia; order Christensenellales; family UMGS416; genus JAAYXU01. The sequence continues at coordinate 19,904 of JBMNNN010000014.1, read as the reverse complement.
ATCGACCTTTACAGCGTCAGCGCGCATAAGGTACACGGGCCCAAGGGCGTGGGCGCGCTGCTGGCGCGGCCCGGACTGCGGCTGCATCCGGCCGTATTGGGCGGCGGGCAGGAGCAGGGGCTGCGTTCGGGCACCGAAAATACGCCCGGGATACTCGGATTTGCAAAGGCGGCCGAGATATACGCGCAGCGGCAGCAGGAGTTTGCAGGCCGCATGATGGAGCTGAAGATCGCGCTGGCGCAGGGCATCGCCGAGCGGATCAGCGACGCGTGCTTCAATGGGCCCGAGCCCGGGGAAGGCGCGCCCCATATACTCAATGTGTCGTTTCCGGGGCTGCGGGGAGAGGTGCTGCTGCACGCGCTGGAAGCCGACGGCATCTATGTGAGCACCGGGTCGGCGTGTGCGGCGACCCGCCATACGGCAAGTCCCGTGCTGGCCGCGATGGGGCTGCCGCCCGAGCGGATGGAGAGCGCGATTCGCTTCAGCCTGTCGCCCCTGACTACGCCGTCGGATATCGACGAGACGCTCCGGGCGCTGGAGCGGCATGTGCCCCGGCTGCGCCGGTTCGGGAGAAAAAAGTAAATGGAAAGACTGCTGCTCGTAAAATATGCGGAGATTCATTTGAAGGGCCTAAACAGGCCTTTCTTTGAGCGCCGTCTGGTGGCGGCGCTGCGCAGGGCTGCCGGAAGCGACGCCTGCCGCGTTACGCACCGCGGCAGCCGCTGCTATCTGACAGGATACGACCCCGCGGATGAGGACAGGCTTATCGAGGCGGTACGACATGTGTTGGGCGTTCACTCGGTCTGCCCGGCCGTATCGTGCGACAGGGATATGGAGACGATCGCGCGGACGGCGCTAGGTGCGCTCTCGGCCCTGCAGCCTGACGGGGCTTCGTTCAAGGTGCAGGTCCGGCGCGCCGACAAGCGGTACCCGATCCGCTCGATGGACATGGCCCGGGATCTTGGCGCGCGCGTGCTGGAACGTTTTCCGGAGATGCGCGTCGATCTGACCCGTCCCGACATACTGCTGACGGTCGAGGTGCGCGACGATGCGGCCTACATCTACACGCGGGAAATACCCGGCTGGGGCGGTATGCCGGTAGGGACCGCCGGAAGCGCGGCGCTGCTGCTGTCGGGCGGTATCGACAGCCCTGTGGCAGGCTGGATGATGATGAAGCGGGGCCTGCGGCTGATCGCGGTGCATTTTTACAGCTTCCCCTACACAGGCGAGCTGGCCCGCAGGAAGGTGCTGGACCTGGCAGCCAGTCTCGCGCGGTGGAGCGGGCCCATACCCGTTCACGTCGTGCCCTTCACCGCGATACAGGAAAAGCTCTACGAGGAAGCGCCCGAGGAGCTTCTGACGCTGCTCATGCGCCGCGCGATGATGCGAATTGCCGGGGAGCTCGCGGCGAGGGAGGGATGCGGCGCGCTCATTACCGGAGAGAGCCTGGGGCAGGTGGCCAGCCAGACGCTCGAAGCCCTGCGGGCTACCGAAGACGGGATTGCGCTGCCGGTACTGCGGCCGCTCATTGGGTTTGACAAGAATGAGATCGTCGAGCGCGCGCGGATGCTGGGTACATACGACATATCGGTGCGCCCCTATGAGGACTGCTGTACCGTATTCACGCCCCGCCACCCGGCCACGCGGCCCCGGCTGGAGGCTGTCCGGGCCGCCGAAGCCGCGGTCGACCTGGAGGAGCTGATCCGGGCCGCGATAGACGGTACCGTCGTCGAGATGGCGGGGGCGGACAGGTAGCGGGCAGCCGGAGCATCGCGGGTATCGGGCGGCGCGGCCCGACCCTCCATCCATGCATCGAATCACTTGATCCAATCAGGAACCACATTTTCATCGCGCATGCAGCGCCATAACCCGATCGGCGATCGTGGCTGTTCCAATAGGAAGCGCTATTCATAAGAACGATGCCTGTCCTGACAGGTTCAATAATCACGATCTTCTTGTTGCCTGCTTATGCGCTGGCCGCCCGCGGCGCCGGACGGTTTTCTCGCTTCAGGAGGATATTGGCGGATCGCCATCGAAAACAATACCGGCTGAAAAACATAATTCTGCAAACCATGGGCTATCGCAACAATATGGATGGGAAGGGAGCATGGGCATGTTTAAAAAGGCGGTCATTACCGACGAAATATCGCAGGACTTTCGCACAGCCGCCGATCTGGCCGTCAAATACGGGCTGGATGGCGTCGAGATCCGGTCGGTCTGGGAAAAGGGCCCTCATGAATTGGACAGCAACGACATCCGGGAAATCAAAGCGGTGCTGGCTGACACGGGACTGGCGGTGAGCGCGATCAGCTCTCCCTTCTTTAAGTGCGACATCGACAGCCCCGATGAAATCAGCGAGAATATCCGGATACTCAGGCGGTGCATCGACCTGGCCCACGAGCTTGACACGGCGCTCGTGAGAGGCTTCACATTCTGGAGGAAAGGCGGCTTTGACGAGAACCTCGGCAAAATCGTTTCGCGCTTCGAGGAGCCGGTCGGGATACTGGAGCAGGAAGCGATAACGCTCGCATTGGAATTCGATCCGAGCGTCTATGCGACCAACGCCGCGAAGCTCGTACGGGTCATCGAGGCCATCGATTCCGCGCACGTCAGGGCGCTGTGGGACCCGGGAAACGATATCTACGATCCCGACGGGGAGGTCCCGTATCCAGACGGGTATCAAATCATCAGGCCCTATATGGTCCATATGCATTTAAAGGACGCGGCGAAGGATTCGGACGGCAAAGCCGTCGGAACGCCGGTGGGCGACGGACAGGTGGATTACTTTGGGCAGTTCAGGGCCCTCGCGGCCGATCGCTATGGCGGATATGTAGCGCTCGAGACGCATTACCGCCCCAAACATACGCTGGATGAGGAACTGCTGGCTCTTCCCAGGGGATCGGCGTTTTCCTATCTGGGCTACGAGGCGACCGAGGAGAGCCTGATCAAATGGAACCGCCTTCTGGAGGAGATTAAGGGGTAAAAGCGACGCTGCAATTGCCGCAAAAACGGGGAGGAGGAACTGGGAATGGATACGGTGAGAGTCGGACTGATCGGCTGCGGCGGCTTCATCCGCGCGATGCACATCCCGATCCTGAAAGTGAGCCCGAAGTACGCGATAGCAGCCACGATGGACATCGACAGGAACGCGGCGCAGCAAGCGGCTGCAGAGACCGGCGCGGAATACTGGACGACCGATCTTGATCGCCTGCTGTCCGATGAACGGATCGATGCGGTGCTCATCGGAACGCGGCACGACACCCATGCGGAACTCACCATCCGGGCGGCAAGGGTGGGCAAGCATGTGCTGTGCGAAAAGCCGATGGGGCTTTCCCGCGAGGAATGCCGGGCGGTGACGCGGGCTGTCCGGGATAACAATGTGAAATATACGGTCGGGTACAACCGCAGCATGGCTCCGATGGTGGTAAAGGCCCGAAACCTGCTAAAGGGCAATCCCCATAAAAAGATGATCTATCACCGCATCCAGGCGCCCTTTCCCGCCGAACACTGGACCCACGATCCCGCCGTGGGCGGCGGCCGCTTCGTAGGGGAGGGCTGCCACATATTTGACCTGCTGTGCGAGATCGTCAGCCAGCCGCCTGTCAGCGTATATGCGACGGGCGGCACATTCCTTGACCCTGAAAAAGTCAGGATTGCCGACAGCGCGATCGTTACGCTCACGTTTGCCGACGGCTCGGTGGCGACCACGCTCATCAGCAGCGCGGGCTGCGCGCAGTTTCCCAAGGAAGCGACCGAAATCTATTGCGACGGCAGGGCGATCTATATCAATGACTTTATCTCGATGGAATACTACGGCTTTGAGGGGCGCGGCAGGACCAGCATCACATACGACCGTGCGGACAAGGGACACGCTGCCCAGCTCGACCGGTTCGCCGACGCGATCCTGTACGACCGCGAGAGTCCCAACGGGCTGGTGAACGCGGCGAGGGCGGCCGTCATCAGCTATAAGGTCAACGAGTCGATACTGCGCGGTGCACCGGTACCGGTATCGCCGCGCGATTATTTGTTTGCGTAGCGGAAGGAAGGAGAAACCATGATCAGGATCGGCGTTGCCAATATCGACGTGTCGCACCCCAAAGCGTTCGCGGAGTACCTGAAGAAGGATGGCCGCGCCCGTTATGTCGCGGTTTATAACGACGGCTTTCGCGGCGACGACGAGGTAGAGGCGTTCATGCGCGGTTACGGCCTTGAAAAACGGTGCGATTCGGTCGAGGAACTGGCCGACTGCGTCGATATTGGGTTCGTGCAGGGATGCAACTGGGATAAGCACCTTGATTACGCGATGCCGTTCATCGAGCGGGGCAAGCCCGTATTCATCGACAAGCCCATCGTGGGCTCGGAGGCCGACTGCAGGAGGCTGGAGGAGCTGGCGGCAGGCGGCGCGGTGATTCTCGGCAGCTCGTCGGTGCGGTATTGTGAGGAGATCGCGTCATTCGCGAGCCGGTCCGAACAGGAACGGGGAAGGATCCTCAACATATTCGGCACCGCTGGAGTGGACGAATTCAACTACGCGATCCATATCATCGAGGGGATCGGAGGCGTCGTGGGGACCGGCGCCGACTCGGTCCGGTATATCGGAAGCGCCGCGCTTGACGGGAAGACATGCCAGACGTTTTTCATACGGTACGCGAGCGGTGTCACCGCCATATACAATACGTTTCAGGGGACTTGGCAGCCCTTCGAGATGGTGATCATGACCACAAAGACCACATACCAGTTTCGCATCGACACGGGCAGGATTTACGGCGCGCTGCTGAATCGCATCTGCGACTATATGGAAACCGGGAAAAATACGCTGGCGCCGGTAGAAGCGCTCACCGAATCGGTGCGCATCGCGCTAGCAGCGCGGCTGTCCCGCGAGCAGGGCGGCGCGGAAGTGAGGCTTTCCGACATCCCCGCCGATGATCCGGGCTACAGCGGGGACACTTTCGAGCGGGAGTATGCGCAGGCCGCCGCGAAGATCTATCTGGGGCAGGGGCGATGATCCGCATCGCGCGAACTGGCAGCGGTTTTGAGCGGGAGCCGCTGCTCACATCCTTCGGGTTCAAGGGCGGCTGCGTGGACGAGCTCTGGCAGACCGCGGCGCTCCTTGAAGGACACTCGGGTACCAGGGCCGTGGGCCTGGGGGTGCAAAGCGTGCTCTGGTCGGACGCCGCAGTGTTCGCGTCCTGCTCGCCGCCGGCGGGCAACGCGATGATGTACCTGCTGACCGAGTACGCGCTGCGCAAAGCCAGGGAAATACCGTTCGATACGCCCATGGAGCTTCTCTCAGAGCTGTATCCGCTGGTCTATGCGTACGGCAAAAGCGTCACCGGCAACCCGCGCCTTCGCGCCACGTTCGCGCTTAACGCGCTGGTGGCTGTCGACAACGCCGCGTGGCTGCTGTACTGCCGGGAAAACGCAATCGAATCCTTCGACATGCTGATCCCCGCTTCCATGCGCCCGGCGCTGTCTTGTCGGCATCGGAAGCTGGCCGCTGTCCCGCTCATATCCTACGGGAACACGCCGCAGGATGCAGCCGGGATGCTGGACCAGGGCTTCTTTTTCCTGAAGATCAAAATTGGCTCCGACCCGGAGGGCGACGCCGATCCTGAAAAGATGCTCGCTTGGGATATGCGGCGCCTGTCCGCGATCCATGCGCTGGCCCGCGACAGGAGCACGCGCTACACCGAAAACGGATACATTCCGTACTATCTGGACGCCAACGGCCGCTACGGCAGCAAGGACCAGCTGCTCAGGCTGCTGGATTACGCCGATCATATCGGCGCGCTGGAGAGGATTATACTGCTGGAGGAACCGTTTCCCGAGGAATACAGGGTCGATGTGAGCGACATACCGGTCCGGATCGCCGCCGACGAGAGCGCGCACTGCGACAGGGACGCGCTGGAGCGCATCGAGTTGGGCTACGGCGCCATCGCCCTCAAACCCATCGCCAAGACGCTGAGCATGAGCCTGAGGATCGCCCAGACCGCCCATGAAAGGGGCGTTCCCTGCTTCTGCGCCGACCTCACCGTGAACCCCGTGCTGGTAGACTGGAACAAGAATGTGGCGGCGCGTCTGGCTCCGCTGCCGGGCATGAAAGTCGGCGTGCTGGAAACCAACGGCCAGCAGAATTACCGGAACTGGCGGCGGATGCAGTCCTATCATCCCTGCTGTGGCGCGCCGTGGATGCAGGTGAAGGAAGGCCTCTTTGCGCTGGACGACGATTTCTACCGGCGAAGCGGGGGCATTTTCGGGCAGATGAAGCACTACGAATCGCTGGCGAATGGAGGATCTGTATGGCAAGATACATAAAAGTGAGCGCGCTGGGGCCCGCTCCCCATGAAATGGACCCCGAAAAGGATCCGGATCTGTGCGTACAGGAAATGATCGAACACTGGGATGCGCAGCTGGGCAGTGTGCTGCCCGACCGGCCCGATCTCATCGTACTGCCCGAGGCATGCGACCGGCCGCCGAACTTTCCGATGCGCCTGCGCCAAAGATACTACGAAGTGCGGGGCGACCGCATCCGCGACCATTTCATTGAGGTGGCGCGCGCATACGGCTGCAACATCGCGTATTCGTCGGCCCGGCTGCTCCCCGACGGCACATACCGCAATTCCACCCAGTTCATCAGCCGCGACGGCGGCATCGACGGCATCTACGACAAGAACCATCTGGTGGTCACCGAGCACACCGAAGGCCGCATCCTCTTTGGCAGGGACGCCCCGGTCATCCGGACGGATTTTGGCACCGTGGGTGGCGCGATTTGCTTTGACCTTAATTTCGACGAGCTGCGGCTCCGATACGCGGAGTCCCGGCCCGAACTTATCGTGTTCTCCTCGATGTACCACGGCGGGCTCATGCAAAGCTATTGGGCCTATTCCTGCCGGTCTTATTTCATTGGCGCCGTCGCCGGTCTGCCCTGCAGCGTCATTTCCCCGCTTGGCACGCTCCTGGCCGCTTCCACCAACTATACGAAGCATGTGACCACCACGATAAACCTCGACTATGCGGTCGCGCATCTTGACTTCAACAGGGAAAAGCTATCGACATTGAAGCGAAAATACGGCCCCGGGGTCACGATAACCGACCCGGGATACCTGGGAAGCGTGCTCATTACCAGCGAAACCAGCGAGGCAACCGCAGCCGACATGGTCGCTGAATTCGGCATTGAGTTACTGGACGACTATTTCAGGCGCTCCAGCTCTATGCGGGCGAAAGCGATCGCCGCGCAGTCCGGCAGGTAGCGGTCCGGCATGAAAAATCCTACTGATTCCGCTTGACTCTTCCGCTACGGATGGATTTATGCTGTACGCAGCCGGGAGCGGGACGCTATTTTGCTGGGTTTGATGCAACCCAATAACAGCCAGCGGCAATGACGGCCGACATAAATTCCAATGTCTTAACTAAGCCATCATAGGTAGGCATACTAGTAACTATACTTGCACCAACATATACAACTATTTTGTAATTTAAATAAAGGAGGAGCGGTATGCCTGCCTGTTTGAGCCGTCGCCTGCTCCGTTGCGCTGCCGCTTCACCGGCGGTAATCGTACTGGACGATGTAGATGCTCAGGTTGCGCTTGCGTCCCCAGGACAGGCATTCCTCGATCGTGCCCATGAAGCAGTCGATCTGCATCGGGTTATGGAAGCGGAATCCGCCGGTGTCCTCGGCGATACCGTACCCGTACCCCGGCACGTAGAGCAGCGTGCCGTAGGGTATCGTGTCGGGCGCGACCGCGATGGTGCCGGGGCGCTTGAGCGTGCGGGTGTCCTGCGGCCAGACTCCGGTCGCGGTCCTGTTGCCGGTGTGCGTGTAGGCGGTGGCCTCCATCGTCAGGATCTCGATGTACTCGGACGGGGCAGCGGGAACCACGTAGTCCGCCGGGTTGCTGCTGGTGTGTCCCAGCATTTCCTCGTCTATTTCCTGCACGACGCCGGGGCGCTTGGTGGGTGACGCGGTAGGCCGGGCGGTGGGCTTGGCTGTGGCCTTGGAAGTCGTCTTGGGCTTGGAAGTGGCGGGCCTGTTCTGGGTTCCCTGCAGGACTACCTCGGATGTGGGCTCTTTGGCGACCTCGTCGCGTATCTTCTCGCGGCTCATCTCACGGCCGTCCATATATGTGATGCGGACCTCCCGGACGCGCTGGCCCATTTCGCCTGCCCGCTCGATTTTCGTCTCGCCCTTGTATAGGTCGCTGTCGTCCTTGTATATGACGGGATATTCGATTTCTATCCTTTCGGTGATCATCCTTTTGTCGACGCGGATCATCGTGATTTCCATCCCGTCCTCTATCGGCGTATCGGGCGCGGGCTGCACCACGTCGTCCTCATCGTATAGTACGCCCGCGATGGACAGCGCATCGGCAACGGTTCCCTGCGTCAGGTAAACAGTATGGGTGGAATCGGCTGTGTATATCTCCAGCCTGAGTCCCCGCACGATCGTGATGACGACCCCGTCGCTGAGCGGCGTCTCGGGAGAAGGCATTACCTGATCCTGCTGACCGATATGGATGTCGTAGGCGGCGAGCACAGCGCCCACCGTGGCCAGCGTCGTTTCGAGCGTAATCGGCGTCCCGCCCCCCGGCTCTATTTGGATCGAGTGGTGTGTGCGGTCGTAATGCAGGCGCTCCAGATGCACCCACAGCACGGTGACGCCTGTGATCGCGGCAGCCGATGCCAGGCAGATGAGCGCGATACGCAGCTTGACCGGGCGGGCCAGAGCGCGTATCCGTCCGGCGATCGTGATGCGCGGGGCGCGCTCTGTGCGGTATACTTCGGCGGCCGGCGCTACGGTTTCGGCGGCAGCGCGCGGCCGGGACGCATGCTCTCTTGTGCGCAGCGGACTGCGCGGCTTTCGGCACGCGCGCCTGAGCCCCGCTGCGGTACGGCGCAGGCGGCCCGTTCCCCGGGCGGCAGCCCGTGGAATGAGCGCGACCAGACAGGACCAGAGCGCGGTGCACATCGCGCATAGGGCCGATACGATTTTCAGCGAGCGGCTTCGGGAGTCATCGGGACGATTGCGTGGCTTGCCCAGGGGCAGCGCCGGCGCGGCTTCGTCATACTTCCTGAGTATGCCGCGCATATAGGCTCCCGCGTTCGATTCGCTCAGCGATAGCGGATCCAGGGTTTTGCGGCGCAGCATGGATATGCCTCCTTTCGATCGTTCCCGGACGCCGGGCCTGGCGCAGAGAACAGACATTCTAAGTGTTACGATTATATTACACACTGCTGCAAATGTCAAACAAATGGGGAATCGCGGGCGGAAAAGCGCGGAGGATATGGGCAATACAAACGCCTGGACGGATACGCGATGTGCCCGCCGGGATGCGGGCTTTCGAGCGGCAGCGCCCGGCTGCGTTTTTCCTTGATTTATGGCATCATAAGGTTTAGAATAAGCTAACGGATATACCGTTGCGGGGGATGGCAAATGGTGGCGGATCCAATCGTCGGATGGAAGGGAGGTGCCCGCGATGATGCCGTTTCAGAAGGCGTTTCTCAATTCCCCGGAGCTTGGGAGAAATCTCAGTATCGCGGGCTGCACCGTCCACTATCATGAGCAGGGGCAGGGCCTTCCGCTCGTGCTCCTGCACGGGCTTGGTTTTTCGCTGTATACATTTCGGGGCATCATTCCCCTGCTGTCGGATTATTACCGGGTCATATCGCTCGATCTGCCCGGATGCGGCTACTCGAAGGGGCTGCCGGGCGAGGGCTCGGTGGAGGACATGGCGGATGTGCTCCATGCCTTTATCGACTCGGTAGCGGCGGGCGAGGCGGTCAGCCTGCTGGGTGCGGCGGAGGGCGGCATATACGCGCTGGCGCTTTATCAGAAGTATCCCGACAGGATCGCGGCGCTGGCGCTTGAGAGCCCCGGAAGCCTGACGCGGTACTATCCGTGGCAGTGGCAGCACCTGCTGACGCCGATCGTGGGCGAGTGGCTGATACGCCGTATGTCGCAGCGGGATTTCGAGCTTATACTGCGGCGGATGCATTTCGACGAAACCATGATCCATGAGTCGGAGGTGCACCAGTTTGTGCAGCTGTTCGAGGACGCGGAAACCCGGCGCAATCTGCTGCTCCTGCTGCGCCGGTTCGACAGCAGGGACGTTTTTGACCGTCTTGGCAGCATACGCATACCGGTATGCCTGCTGTGGGGGGACAGCGACCAGTGCCACCCGGCCGCGATGAGCGCGCTGTACAGGAAGGGAATCCCCGATTGCCAGTACCGGGTGCTGCGCAACTGTGGCCATCTGGCGCACGAGGAGCGGCCGGGTGAGTTTGCGGAGTCGGTCCACGCCTTTCTTGCGAACAGCCTGCGGCGCTGGCGGCCCTATGAGTGACACCGATCGCCCGACGGAAAGGAATGGCCATGAAACTGTGGATTGAACAAATACTGGGGCTGGTGAGCGACTGGCAGGTGCCGCGCTGGGCTGGGCCTCTTTTTGTCGTCGCCGAGGTGGGCCTCATACTGCTGGCAGCCTGGCTGCTGATCAGGCTAATCCGCCGTCTGCTGGAGCGCGTTGTGGGGCTCTCGCGGCATAGCGCAAAAATGCCGCTGGATCCGCGCAAGGCCGATACGATGCTGTCGGTGCTGCTGTACATCGTACGGGTCGTGATATGGTTTTCGACGATCGTCACGATACTCTATCATCTGGGGCTGGGCGGGACGGTCGGCTCGCTGCTGGCTACAGCGGGCATCGGCGGCATCGCGCTGGGCCTTGGAGCGCAGAGCCTTGTCAAAGACTATGTCGGCGGGTTTTTCCTCATATTCGATAACCGGCTCTCGGTCGGGGACTTCGTGACGATCGGAGAGGTGACCGGCACCGTGGAGTCGCTGACGCTGCGCACCACCCAGATACGAAGCTGGCGGGGCGAGCTGCACACGATTCCAAACGGCGAGATCCGCAAGGTGACCAACATGTCCCGGGGCGCCTACTGGGCCGTTGTGGACATGGCCGTGGCGCGCGAAGCCGATATCGAGCGCGCCTGCAGGATCGTTGAGGAGGAGGCGGCGGCTTGGGCGGCCGAGAATCCCGATAAGGCCGCTGAAGCCCCCGTCGTTCCGGGCGTCATATCGGTGGGAGTGTCCGAGGTCGTGCTGCGCGCGCAGGTCAGGACGACCTCGCCCGCAAATTACGGCATTGAGCGGGCGCTGCGCCTGAGGATCATGCGGCGGTTCGACGAGGAGGGCATCGAGGCACCCTATCCCCGCAGCGTGGTCATCCGCAGAAAGGATACGGAATGAACGCGATCGAGTTCGGGCTGGGCGACACGGTACAGATGAAGAAAAAGCACCCGTGCGGCTCCGATCAGTGGGTCGTCATCCGTACCGGCGCGGATATTAAGATCCGCTGCACCGGATGCGGCCGCGTCGTGATGATGAACCGCCCGCTGTTCGAGAAACGGGCCCGCCGCGTCGTCCGCAGGGCCTGGGAGCAGGAGAGCCCGGCTCCCCCGAAAGGAGACTAGCCGATGGAATACCGACAGCGGCGACGCATGCCCGCCCGCCGCAGATCCAAACCCATGGCGCCCAAAAGCGCGTCCCGCGAAGCGCTCGAGTGGATCGTATGCATACTGGTCGCGGTGGCGCTGGCGCTCACGTTCAATACGTTCGTGGCGCAGATCATCATCGTGGACGGTACGAGCATGGAGCCGACGCTCATGAACCGGGAGCGCATGCTGGTTACCCGCTTTACATACCGCATTCGCATGCCCGAGCGGGGAGAGATCGTGATACTGCACTATCCCGATCCCGCCGACCGGGAGAACTACGTCAAGCGCGTGGTCGGCCTGCCCGGAGATACCGTCGAAATACGGAACGGAACGCTGTACGTGAACGGCAGCGCCATCGACGAGCCGTATATCGCGGCGCGCATGGAGCGGGATCTCGCGCCGGTCGTCGTGCCCAAGGGGACGGTATACGTGCTGGGCGACAACCGCAACGACAGCCACGACAGCCGGTATTACGACGTCGGCCCGGTCAGCACCGATCTGCTGCTGGGCGAGGTGCACGCCGTGATCTGGCCTGTGCACGGGATGCGCATGATGACCGACTACACGGGTCAGTTCGCGCATGTCGCAGCCGCGGCGGGATGAGTCGTCCCGCCGTACCGCTGCGCATCGTTTACCCGTCTCGCGCGTTTTTCCGAATCTATTATCAGATTATTGAGAAAATGTTCGTTTTCATGTTCCCGGTCTATACAAAATATTGCATATGCGCTATAATGATCATACCAGTCCTTGTGTAGGCCGGGCATAAGCCCGGCTACATCAGTCAGATGCGGCAAGAGGAGGATATTCATGCTGGAGCGCATACGAAAGAGAAACGGGAGCATCGAGGATTTTCGGAGAGAAAAAATCACGTGGGCCATATTCAAGGCCGCCAATGCCGTGGGCGGGGACGACTGGTCCCGGGCCGAGGAGCTGACCCGCCAGGTGGTGGATATCGCACAGCTTCAGTTTCGCGACGGCATCGCAGAGGTCGAGCAGATACAGGACATCGTCGAGAAGGTGCTCATCGAGAACGGGCACGCGCGTACCGCGAAGGCCTATATTCTCTACCGCGAAAAGCGCAAGAGCGCGCGGGAGATGAACGCGCTCATCGGCGCGACAATCAATATGTTCTCGGACTATCTGCAGGATCGGGACTGGCTCGTGCAGGAGAACGCCAACACCCAGCGCTCGATCAACGGCCTTAACAACTACATCCGCGAGATATTTACCAAGCAGTACTGGCTGCACGAAATATACCCCGACGAGGTGCGCGAGGCGCATGTAAGCGGCGACTGCCACCTGCATGATCTCGGGTTCTTCGGCCCCTACTGCGCGGGATGGGACCTGCGCCAGTTGCTTTTGGAGGGCTTCGGCGGCGTGCCCGGCAAGGTCGAGTCCAGCCCCGCGAAGCACCTTCGCTCGTTCCTCGGCCAGATCGTCAACTCCACGTTCACGACGCAGGGCGAAACGGCAGGCGCGCAGGCATGGAGCTCGATCGACACATACTGCGCGCCGTTCATACGCTACGACAGGATGACATACGAACAGGTACGCCAGACGCTGCAGGAATTCATATTTAATATCAACGTTCCCACCCGCGTGGGCTTCCAGTGCCCTTTTTCCAATCTGACGTTCGACATTCAGGTTCCCGCGACGCTTCGCGACCAGCCGGTCATATGCGGCGGGCAATACATGGACGATACCTACGGCGATTTCCAGGCCGAGATGGATATATTCAACCGCGCGTTCTGCGACGTGATGCTCGCAGGCGACGCAAAGGGCCGTGTATTCACGTTCCCGATCCCGACCATCAACGTGACCCGCGACTTCAACTGGGACAGCGAAGTCGTCAACGATTTCATGAGGATCACATGCAAATACGGGATCCCATATTTCTCGAACTATATAAACTCGGATCTTTCGCCCGAGGATGCGGTATCGATGTGCTGCAGGCTGCGCATCGACACGACCGAGCTGCGCAAAAGGGGCGGCGGGCTGTTCGGCTCGAATCCGATGACGGGCTCCATCGGCGTATATACGATCAATCTGCCGCGCATCGGCTACCTGTCCAGGTCGAAGAGCGAATTCAAGGCGCGGCTCTGGCGGCTCATGCATCTGGGAAAGACCAGCCTGGAGATCAAGCGCAAGATCGTCGAGGACCAGACCGAGAAGGGCCTCTATCCGTATTCGGCGCACTATCTGCGCGACATCAAGGCCCGCACCGGCCGGTACTGGCACAACCATTTCAATACGATCGGAATCATCGGCATGAACGAGGCCGCGCTCAATTTCCTGGGTAAAGACCTGACCACCCGCGAGGGACAGGCTTTCTCCATCGAGATACTCGAGTACATGCGCAGCGTGCTCCTAGAGATACAGGAGGAGACCGGAAACTTCTACAATCTGGAGGCCTCGCCCGCCGAGGGGTGCTGCTACCGGCTGGCGGAGCTGGATCGCAAGCGCTATCCCGATATCATCACCGCCGGTGAGGAGGCGCCCTATTATACGAATTCCTCCCAGCTGCCGGTCGGATTTACCGACGACATATTCGAGACGCTGGACCTGCAGGACGAGCTGCAGAGCCTGTATACGGGCGGCACGGTGCTGCACCTCTATCTTGGCGAGCGCATCGAGGACATCGATGTCGCCAAGAAGCTCATCCGCACGGTGTTCACCCGCTACAAGCTGCCCTATATATCGCTTACGCCCACGTTCTCCATATGCAGCGACCACGGTTATATCGCGGGCGAACACTTCACGTGCCCCGAGTGCGGCAAGCCCGCCGAGGTATGGTCGCGCATCACCGGGTATCTGCGGCCGGTACAGAACTATAACAGGGGGAAGCGGGAGGAGTACCGCCAGCGCAGGAAGTTCGTGATCGACGAGCCGGCGGCGCGGGAAGCGATCCGGTGAACATCGCGGGGCTGGTGAAAAGTTCGCTTGTAGACTTTCCCGGCCACATCGCGGCGGCCGTGTTCACGCCCGGCTGCAATTACGACTGTTTCTACTGCCACAACCGACCGCTCTTGTCGGGAGATGCCCCGCTCCTTTCCGTGGAGGAGGTTATGTCGTTCCTGCGGCGGCGGGCGGGCCTCCTGGAGGCAGTCGTCGTTACCGGCGGCGAGCCCACGCTGCAGCCCGGTCTTGCCGAATTTATCCGCGCGGCGCGCGCCCTTTCGTACCGGATCAAGCTGGACACGAACGGCAGCCGTCCCGAGGTCGTCGATGCGCTGCTTCGCGAGGGACTCATAGACTTCGTGGCGCTCGACTATAAGGCGCCGTTCGAGCGCTATCCCGAGCTGTGCGGAGCAGCCGCCGACCCCGGCCCCGTTCGCCGCATGATGGCGCTCCTGCGCGAGCGGGGCGTCGCGTACGAGCTGCGCACCACGTTTGTTCCGCAGCTTACGGTGGACGATATCGCCACGATGACGGCCGAGGCCGCGCCCATACCGCGCTACGCGCTGCAGACATACCGCCCGCCCGAAGTATTCCGGCCGGAGGATCGTTTCCGCGTTTTGGCAGCGCCGCATCCGCCTTCGGAGCTGAAAGCCGCGGCGGCCGCGGCCGCGCCCCACGCGGGGACGGTCGTCGTGCGGTAGCTGCTGATACGGATGGCAACCACCGGACATACAGCAGCCCCTGAACAGGAAGAGTATGTTGTAAAAGTGAATCGGAGAAAAACGGTTCCTCAAAGCAAAGCTGCTTCAGAGCATGGCTTCTTTGGCAACCAAAATACTGTGTGCCGCCCGAAGTCAGATAAATGGGATTTTACTGTAAGAAGATTAAAAGAACTGTGGCAGATTGATTCGCGTTAAATCATAGGTGATCACTTTTTGCCCTGTGTATATGTACCGGCTTGTAGGGATGTTTTTTACTGCTAACAGATGAATACGGGTATCGCAGAAGTGGAGTTGCTATGGTAACAATTACGGTTTTCGTTGCGCAATATTTGACAAATTTCTCGATTTTACAGGGGTAAAAAAGGAATTATAAAAAAGCATGCTCCCACGCGGAGAGCATTGAGATCATAAAAAATGGCGCGAATTCGGATTTTGACCCTGATATCGTAAATATATTTGTCCGCAACGAAAGGGAAATAGAGTCTATTTACAGGATGATGGCTTCCTAGATCGCTGCCCCCTCCTTCCCAAATCCGCTTTAGTGTGCTAAAATGTGAGCGAAAACGCCGGAGGAGGGCCGGGGCTATGCAGTATACACCGGTAATCGACAGCCAGGATATCAGCTACCTTTACGATGCGATACTCCGCCTTGAGACCAAGGAGGACTGCTATCGCTTTTTTGAGGACCTGTGCACGATCAATGAGATACAGGCTATGGCGCAGCGCCTGCAGGTGGCCCGGATGCTGCGCGACCGGGTGACATACCAGCAGATTGTCGACCGCACCGGAGCCAGCACCGCGACCATCAGCCGCATCAACCGCTGCCTCCTCTACGGGGCCGGGGGATATAGGGCCATACTGGCGAGGATGCACGACGGGGAGAAATAAGCGGAATGGCAGTTGATATCGGCAATCTTAACGATATGCAGCGGCAGGCGGTATTGACTACGCAGGGGCCGCTTCTCATACTGGCCGGCGCGGGTTCGGGCAAGACCCGTACGCTGACCCATCGCATTGCCTACATACTGGAGCAGCGGATGGCTGCGCCCTGGGAGATGCTGGCCATCACGTTTACCAACAAGGCCGCGCGGGAAATGCGCGAGCGGATCGCGGCGATGGTGGGAGAGCGCGTGGAGAGCATGTGGGTCAGCACCTTCCACGCGGCATGCGTGCAGATGCTGCGCCGCAGCATCGAGCGCCTGCCCGGATACTCCCGGTGGTTTTCGATATACGACGACGACGACAGCATCAGGGTCATCAGGCAGTGCCTTTCCGAGATGAACCTGAGCGACCGGTATTATGCGCCCCGCACGGTGCGCAGCCTCATCAGCAGCGCGAAGAACAATCTGATGGGGCCCGACGAATACGGCCGGGAGCTTATGAAAACCGATTTTCGCGGCGAGAAGATTGCAGCCGTATACCGGCGTTACGACGAGATACTGCGCGAAAACAACGCGCTCGACTTCGATGACCTGCTCGTTCGCCCGCTGGAGCTGTTCGTGGCGTGCCCCGATGTGCTCGACGAGTACAGGCGGCGGTTCCGCTACATCCATGTGGACGAGTATCAGGACACGAACGAGGCGCAGTACCAGCTCGTCAAGCTGCTCAGCTCCCAGCACCGGAACCTGTGCGTGGTGGGCGACGACGACCAGTCGATATACGGCTGGCGCGGCGCGAATATACAAAACATACTCAATTTCGAAAAGGATTTTCCCGACGCGAAGGTCATCAGGCTGGAGCGCAACTACCGCTCGACGTCGGTCATACTCGACACCGCCAACGCCGTCATCGCCCACAACGTTGGGCGAAAGGAAAAAAGGCTCTGGACCGACCGCAGGGGCGGCGAACGCGTCACGCTGTACACCGCCAACACCGAGCGCGACGAAGCGCGGTTCGTGTGCGACACGATCATAAGCCTCGCGCGGGAGCTCAGCTATGGCGATATCGCGGTGCTCTACCGCCTCAACGCGCAGTCGCGCTCTCTGGAGGAAGCGCTGATGCGCAGGGGCATACCCTACCGGATATATGGGGGCATCCGGTTCTACGACCGGGCGGAGATCAAGGACATCATCGCCTACCTGCGGCTGACGGTCAATCCGTCGGATATGGTCAGCCTGGAGCGGATCATCAATACGCCCAGACGGGGTATCGGAGAGGCCACGGTGGAGAAACTAAAGCAGCGGGCCCTCGCAACCGGCAGACCTGTGCTGGCGCTTCTCTCCGACGACGCGGCGCTGGAGGAGACGCTCTCAGCGCGTCCGGGGGCGAAGGTGCGCGAGTTCGCGCGGCTCATCGAGCGGCTCCGGGCGCAGCGCGAGGCGCTTAAGCTGCCCGAATTCGTCGCGTGGGCGCTCGAGGAAACCGGGATCCGGAGCATGTATGCCGACCAGAACACCGACGAGGCCGAGGGAAGGCTGCAGAACCTCTCGGAGCTCCTTTCGGCGGTGCAGGAGTTTGCCGAGGGGCGCGAGGAGCCGACGCTCGAGGATTTCCTCGAAAACGTGGCGCTCGTGACCGATCTGGACGCGATGCGGGAAGGGCAGCGGGCGATTTCGCTGATGACGATGCACGCAGCCAAGGGTCTGGAGTTCCCCGCGGTGTTCGTGGTCGGGATGGAGGAGGGGATATTCCCTCACCAGCGGGCGTTCGACGACGAATCGGAAATGGAGGAGGAGCGGCGACTGTGCTATGTGGCTGTCACCCGCGCGAAGGACAGGCTGTATCTGACATGCTGCAGGCAGCGGCTGCTCTTTGGAACCCAGCACAACAACATGCCTTCCCGCTTTCTGCGTGAGATGCCGCGCTCGTGCGTGGATTCGGGGTTCACGGGGAAAAACCGTCCGTTCGTCCCGTCGGCGCGTCCGTCGGCTTCGCGCGCCGCCGCTCCCGCCCGGCCGCCGGGAACGCCCGTGCTTCGCTCCCAGCCGCAGGGCGCGTCCGCGCCCCGCCTGCGGCCCGCTGCGGCCGGAGAATCATTCCGTACCGGCGACCGCGTGCGGCATAAGACGTTTGGATCAGGCGTCGTCATCAGCGAGGCGGGGGAGGGAGCCGACCGGAAACTAACCGTGGCCTTCGAGGGGCAGGGTATCCGCACGCTCAAAGAAGCCGTCGCGGGGCTCACCCGCGATGTGTAACGCGAAAGGAGAAAAGCCATGAGCGAAGCGGCCAGGATGCGCGAGCTAGTAGACCGTCTCAACGAATGGGCCTACGCGTACTATACGCTGGACGACCCGATCGTGTCCGACGCCGAATACGACCGGGCCTACGACGAGCTGGTGGCGCTGGAGCAGTCGACGGGCGTGACGCTCCCTGATTCTCCGACGCAGCGGGTGGGGAGCGAGACGATCGCGGCGTTTGCCAGCCATACGCACCGCACGCCGCTGTGGAGCATGGACAAAGTGCACTCGGCCGACGCGCTGCGGGCCTGGGACGCGCGGGTGCGGCGCGCGCGCGAGGCGCTTATTGAGCGCGAAGGGCGCAGTCTTCCGCCGCTGCGTTACGGTCTTGAGTACAAGCTGGACGGGCTTACCATCAACCTGACATACGAAGACGGAAACCTGACCGCCGCGGCGACCCGGGGCGACGGCGTGACCGGCGAAGCGATCCTGCCGCAGGTGCGCACCATACGTACCGTACCGCTCACAATCCCCTTCCGGGGCGTCGTGGAGGTGCAGGGCGAGGGGTTCATGCGCCTGTCGGTGCTCGAGGAATACAACAGAACCGCCGCCGAGCCGCTCAAGAACGCGCGCAACGGCGCGGCAGGAGCGCTGCGCAATCTGAACCC
Source organism: Christensenellales bacterium (assembly GCA_050942555.1). Classification (GTDB taxonomy): domain Bacteria; phylum Bacillota; class Clostridia; order Christensenellales; family UMGS416; genus JAAYXU01. The sequence goes on along the minus strand of JBMNNN010000014.1, from coordinate 1,007 downwards.
CGCCGTGACGGCGGCCCGGAAGCTGGACGCCTTTTTCTACAATGTGGGCTACATCGAGGGCGCGACGCTGCGCGATCAGGAGCAGATGCTTAATTTCCTGCGCGACAACCGGCTGCCGGTCAGCCCGTATTTCCGCGTCTTCGACGCGATCGAGCCGCTGATAGAGGAGATCGAGGCGGTCAGCGCGGTGCGCGGCACGCTGGACTGGCTTATCGACGGAGTGGTCATCAAGGTCGCGGATTTTGAAACGCGGGAAGCGCTGGGCTATACGCAGAAATTCCCGCGGTGGGCTGTCGCCTACAAGTTCGAGCCCGAGGAAATCACGACGATCCTGCGCACCATCGTCTGGCAGATGGGACGCAGCGGCAAGCTGACGCCGGTTGCAGAGCTGGATCCGGTGGAGCTGGCCGGTGCGACGGTGCGCCGGGCCACGCTCAATAACTGGGGCGACATCTGCCGCAAGCGCATCCGTCTGGGCTGCCGGGTCTGGATACGCCGCTCGGGCGACGTGATTCCCGAGATCATGGGCAGCGTGGACGATCCTTCCCTTATAACCCGGGAGCCCGAAAAGCCCGCCGCCTGCCCGGCCTGCGGTCATCCGCTTCATGAGAAGGGCGCGCACATCGTGTGCACCAATGCGCTAGCCTGCCCGCCCCAGCTCATCGCGCGCCTCGTGCACTATGCCTCCCGCGCCGCGCTGGACATCGAGACGTTCAGCGACCGGACGGCGGAGCTTCTGTACCGGGAACTCGGCATGCGCGATCTGGCGGACCTGTATGCGATCGACCGGGAGAAGCTGGTCGGGCTTCCCGGATTTGGCGAAAAAAAGGCCGATAACCTGCTCGCCGCCATCGAGCGGTCGCGGACGCCCGAGCTTGCGCGGTTCCTGTACGGGCTGGGGATTCCGAACGTGGGCGCAAAGATCGCCTCGGACCTGGCGCAGCATTTTGGCACGCTTGCGCGCGTTCAGGTGGCGACGCACGAGGAGTTGACCGCGCTGCGCGACA
>JBMNNN010000174.1:0-4489 GCA_050942555.1 Christensenellales bacterium | reverse complement strand
ATTGCTGTGGGATGATCCGCCGGGATTCGACCCGTCACTGGGTCAGGATCCCCCCTCGATCACTCCCTATCTGCTCGAAGGCCAGGGCCTGGGGTGCGTCATCGTGCTGCCGGGCGGCGGTTATTCGATGAAAGCGCTGCACGAGGCCGAGCCCATCGCCCTGTGGCTCAATTCGCTGGGCGTGAGCAGCTTCGTTCTCGACTACCGCGTCGCGCCCTACCGCGCGCCCTACCCGTACCTGGACGCCGCGCGCGCGGTGCGCACCGTGCGTACACGCGCCAATGAGTGGGGGATCGACCCGGGCAAAATCGGCGTGCTGGGCTTCTCGGCAGGAGGGCATCTGGCCGCATGCGCCGCCACGATGTACGACCGGGGAGATCCGGGGAGCGATGACCCGGTCGAGCGCGCCAGCAGCCGCCCTGACGCCGCGATACTGTGCTATCCGGTCATCAGCATGGTCTCGTCCTTTGGCCACACCGGATTGCGGAAAACACTGCTGGGGGATGCGGACGACGCGGCTGCGGCCGCGTGGTCTCCCGAACAGAACATACCCGCGGACATACCCCCGCTTTTCCTTTGGCATACCGCGGCCGATGAGGCTGTTCCCTTCGAGAATAGCCTGACCATGGCCGCCTCCGCCCGGCGCGCGGGCGGGCAGGTCGAGCTGCACGTCTATCCCGAGGGACGCCACGGCCTGGGACTTGCCCCCGACATGGACTGCGGCCGCTGGACCGATGCATGCGCCGTGTTTCTGCGGAATCTCGGCTTTTGATGACTTTGTGTCCGGAACCGAAAGCCCCAAGTTTCACAGACTTGCGTGACAGTTTCTCTGGGACTTACACGACCGGGCGATTCTGCTCCGGGGAAAGGAGATAGCGCTTTATGCGTTCCCGTATGTGTGCTGCGCTGCTGCTGGCGGCGCTGCTGGCGGTGCTTTCGGCCTGTTCGAAGCAACCGGTACGGACAGACCGGACAAGCCCTTCCACGTTGGAGGTCGCAAGCGGGCAGTACCTGCCAGCGGGAGCGCTGCTGTCGCCCGGCCCTGACAGTAACCAGACAGCCCGCGCAGCCGTCACGACGCCGCTGTGGACACCCGGGCAAACCACCCACGCGCCCTCTGCCCATCCGGTCTGCACGGCCTCACCCGCGCCCACCCCCACGGCCACACCCACGCGCACTCCGACTCCCGCCCCCACGCGCGCTCCGACGCGCTCCGCCGCTCTCAATACGCCCACTCCGACACACGTGGCTACTTCTGCCGCTGCCGATACGCCCGCTCCGACACGCGCGGCCACGCCCGCCGCTACGCCCGCCCCGACACCCACAGCGACGCCCGACCCGACCGATGCGGTCACGCCCGCGCCCCAGGGGTATTTGTCCGAGACGGGCAAAGCGTATTATCTGTGCGATCTGGCGAATGAGGAACGGGTCAGAAACGGCCTCCATGTCCTCGAATGGGACGACTCCCTTGCGGCGGCGGCGCACAATCACTGCCTGGATATGGCGGAAAACCAGTTTTTCTCGCACGTTTCGCCCACCTGGGGCGGTTTTCCAGCCCGTATTGCCGCGTCGGGCGTATCGTATTCGACGGCCGGGGAGAATCTTGCGTGTATCCCCGGGTACGACGGAACCACGTCCGCCGCCCATCAGGCGCTGATGCGTTCCACGGAGCACAGGGAGAACATACTCTCCTCCGCGTATACCCGTATCGGCATCGCGGCTATATACGACGCGGCCAATGACCGGTGCTACTTCGTGCAGTGGTTCGCCGGGTAATGTCTAGACCCGCAGCTCGGTGCGGCTGATCACATGATCCTGATACTCCCTGTCCAGCTCCACGAAGTACGCGCTCCAGCCCCAGACCCGCACGATGAGCCCGCGGTACTCGTCGGGGTTGCGCTGCGCCTCCAGCAGCCGGTCGCGGCTGACCGCGTTAAGCTGCAGCTGGTGGCCGCCCATATCGAAGAAGGACTTGACCAGCATCGCGACCTTTCCGATCGCGTCGGCGTCGGTAAACAGACCGGCGTCGAGTTCCAGCGTCAGCGGACCGCCGTTCACGACCCGCTCAAGAGGGGGCCGGGTAAAGGAGCGAATGATCGAAAGGGGATCCGGATGGCGTGCCTCCAGCGACGGCGAATAGTTGCACGAGAGCGGCGCGCCGGCCTTTCTGCCGTCGGGAGTCGCGCCGACCTTCCCACCGTGCCACAGATAGTACATCGCCGATCCCGTCCCCGCGCGGAAACGTCCGCCCCGGTCGTTGCGGAGCGGCTCCAGCGCGTCGGCAAAACATTCGAGCAGCGTCTCGGCCAGCGCGTCGGTCGCGGGATCCCCCTGCCCGAACCGCGGCGTTCCGGCAAGCAGGCGCTGACGGGTTCTTTCGTCTCCCTCAAAATCCGCGTCCAGCATCCGCACCAGCGCGTCGGCAGAAATCGCGCGCTCCTCAAATACGAATTTGCGGACGGCCGACAGCGCGTCCACGGCGGTAGAAAGCCCGGTGCCGTGGATGCCGTAATTGTTGTAGCGGCTGCCAAGGCTTATATCGCGGGCCCGCTCGATGCAGCCGTCCATCAGCACCGACATGAACGGCGCGGGGATCATCCACAGCCCATTCACGCTCTGGGCCAGCGCGCGGCAGCGCGCGGTGATCTGTGCGCGCACGCGGTCCATGAGCGCGTCAAAGTCGGCGCATCCGGTCAGATCCCGGCCCACGGCGCTCGCAACCGCTCCGGCAAACGACAGCGCCTCGATATTCGGCACGTCCATGCCGCGTCCGGGGATGATGAACTCCCAGCAGGCGGCCACCGTGTAGTCGGCGGCGTCGGCCGGATCGTAGCCCAGCGCGATCAGGCCGGGTATGACCGTGTCGTCCCCGGAATACTGCGGGAATCCAAGCCCTTCCCGCGTAAGCTCGGTTCCCAGGCGGTATATTTCATCGGGGGTATCGCGGCTGACGCGCAGATTGATCTTCGGGTCGATCAGCTTTAGCTCGAGGCTGGCGCGCAGGCACATGCGGGACAGCGCATTGAACGCGCAGCGGCCCGCCGCGTCGGTGCCGCCCAGCATCATGCTCTGGCCGTTGTCGCCCTGCTGTATGCCGGGATACAGGTCGCTGTCACGGTTGAACGTCAGGAAGAACTCCAGCAGTAGCTCGAACGCGCCCTCGGGCGTCAGCCGTCCGTCGGCCAGGTCGGCGGCCAGATAGGGCATCATATACTGGTCGAAACGGCCGATCGTGTTGTGGTACTCTCCCTCGCACCAGAGCGTGAAGTGCAGTATCCGAAAGCTCTGCAGCGCCTCATGGAACGTCCGCGCGCCATAAGCCGGAACGCGCGCTAGCAGCGCGGCAATGTCCCCGCGCCCGGCGGCAAGCGCCGCGTCGCGGTACCTGCGCGTCAGACAGAGCACCGCGTCGATGCTGCGCAGCACGCAGCGGAGAAACACCTCGCCCTCTTTATCCTCCTCCCGGCGCGCCGCGTCCAGCCGAGCGGCGGCCTTCTCCCGCCGCGAGAGAAGCCCCTCGGCGATCGTTTCGGCGTAGTTCGGGCAGATATTGCACACCTGTCCCTGCTCGTGTATATAGTGATCGGCCCGGATCGCGTCCCACTCCCCGGGCGTAAAAAGCGGCGGCAGCCTGCGAACGGTGCGCGTAAAGACGATCCGCTCGCCGGGCAGCAGCACGGGTTTCTCGGCGGCAAGAACCGCGTTGAGACGCCGGGTCGTCCGCTCGATCGGGGAGAGCCCTTCCCAGTCCACCGGTATCTCTATATCCTGGCGCAGACCGTGGTGGCGTCCCTCCCGGATGTATTCGCGCAGCGCCCTGATGCGATCGTTCATCAGCAAATCCTCCCGTTATTAATTGCATTATACAGTACGAGATATCGGGATACAAGCGGTCGCGGACTGCGAAAAGGGCAACGGCGTTTTTCTACAAGGCGCCGACGGGGAACGCAGATATTTAGAAGCGTGGTTTTATAAGTGTGTGATTATTTTTGTGGCAGAAAGGTACCCCCGTGGAGCGTCATCATTTTTTCAGAACACGAATAATCTCTTTGCACAGCAGTCAGATAGGCTTAACGGATGCCACTTTCTATGAGAAAGTGGCCAAAGCACCGGGGGTCGAGCCCGGCACTAAACTGCAACTGTTTATTATTGCGTAGACGCTTTATATTTTCAGTTTAGTGCCGGGGCGCTACGACTTTGTGGCAGGCGAGCCGCAGGGCGCTTCAAGACCCCCGGACCCCGACTACAGATCATGCTGATGAGTAGTACAATGTTTAATCCGACCATGAAAATAGCTATGTGCAACGAAAGACTGCGTTCTGATGCTGTGCCTGATCGAAGCGGGGCGACGCGAGCGTCGCCCGTAATCAAAACAACGTTCTCCCGATGTTTCACCGGAGGCAGAGAACACGCCCTCCGGAGACGGCGGAGGCGTAGCCGCAGCATACGCGGAGGAGGGCTGTTCTCGTCCCGGCACTTTAGTGCCGGG
>JBMNNN010000013.1:0-23659 GCA_050942555.1 Christensenellales bacterium | reverse complement strand
ACTGTGCCTACGGAGGAGAGAAGCTGCCAAAGCCTCCTTACCGACCAGAACGCGCCGCGTTATTCCCATGGCCCCACGAAGAAAAGGAAGCGCTCATCCGGCATACCGGCGCGAAATTATCGTCCGGATAAGCCATATCGTTACGCGATTAGAACACGACCGAACAGGGAGGGACATCGCATTGGTGAGGTTGATCGACGAGGATTTCAGGGCTTTTAAACCCGGTTATTTTCCAAGCGACATGTCGGCGATTGGGGAATACCATTACGCACCTTAAGGGACCGGCATCTGGTATGAGCCCAACAAAGATACCGGATGGGGCAGATACAGGGGCAGCAGATTGTGCTGGATGATTAAAGAAAGGGAAGGCGAACACGATCTGGAGTGCGAGCAGCTTACGTTTCCCGATTCGGCCCTGCCCATGCTCGTACCGGAGATACGCAATGGGCGGATTACCAGCTTTCCTGCCGCCTTTGGCTCCTGACAAGGCAGAACAGGGCAGGACTGGCCTTCAGATATACCGACAGCCGCCACTTTTACTTTTTCGCGCTTGCAGAAGGACGCAAAGCGATTCTGTATAAAAAGTGCGAGGACGCCACCGAGGTTTCGATCTGAGGCAGCAGCCGGGGTCCGTGCAAAAACTCCACCCTTTTTCGGCGTCCTTTTCTTTTTCACTACGAGGGTGCATATAATAAAAGGAAACCGACCGGGGGAGGATTCGGGATATGCGGATATTCGTCGTGCCCAGACAGTTGACCGTACGGCTGGCAGTGGTGGCGGCGCTGGTAGCGGCATCCTTCCTTTACGTGGGCATCATGGGCGCCGATACGGCTGTTTTCGGGACGCCCGACAACGACCTGCCCATATACAATGTGGCCACGCAGGAGAAAAAGGTGGCACTCACATTCGACGCGGCCTGGGGCGCCAATACGACCGATGCGATCATCGATATACTGCAGGGCGAAGACATATACTGTACGTTTTTTCTTGTCGGCTTCTGGATCGACCGGTACCAGGCTGAAGTCTGCGCTCTGGCCGGAGCCGGGCACGAGATCGCGAACCATTCCAACACCCATGCGCATATGAAGGGCATGTCGCCAAAGGATATCGAAGAGGAAGTAAGGCTCTGCAACGACAAAATCACGGCGCTGACCGGCGAGCCGGTCGATCTTTTTCGCCCGCCCTACGGAGAGTACGACGCGACGGTCGTGCGGACCTGCCGGGCGATGGGCGTGCACGTCGTTCAGTGGGATGTGGACAGCCTGGACTGGATGGGGCTTTCCGCGTCGGAGATGACGCGGCGCATACTGGACAGGGTCAAGCCCGGGTCGATCATACTCATGCACATGAATGGAGAACATACGATAGAGGCGCTGCCGGGTATTATTCGAGGGATCAAGGAAAAGGGATTTGAATTCGTCACAATATCAGAGCTTATCGCCAAAGAAAACTACTGGATCGATCACGCCGGGACCCAGCACGTGAACGAACCATGAAATCCGGCTTTCCGCACATATTGGGCGCCGCCCGTGAATAGGATTCATCAGTACGGGTATCAGCAATACATGAGGTGAGGGCGTGGGTATGGAAGACGGGATCTATGACCACAATCGGATCTTACTGCAGGGCGTAGTCGCGGAATCTCCCGAAATATCGCACGCATTGTTCGAGGAGCGGTTCTTTAAGATGATGCTCGATGTCGCCCGGCTGTCGGGAAACATCGATACCATCCCCGTCACCGTGCCCGAGCGCCTCTTAAAATCCCGGCCCGTCGGGCTAGGGGACAGGGTGGTCGTCAGAGGCCAGGTGCGTTCCTACAACCGGATGGAGGAGGGGAAGAACCGCCTGATACTGACGGCGTTTGCCCGGTATCTGGGGCCGCCCGAGCCCGATATCGTCAATCCGAACGACGTGATGCTGGACGGGTTCCTGTGCCGCGTCCCGAACTATCGGACGACGCCATTCGGACGCGAAATCGCCGATCTGCTGGTGGCGGTGAACCGCCCCTACGGCAAATCCGATTATATTCCGGTGATCGCCTGGGGCCATATCGCGCGGAAAGCCCAGACGCTGGACGTGGGCAGCCACATCATCATCAGCGGACGGCTGCAGAGCCGGGAGTACCAAAAGAAGCTGGACGACGAGACCGTCGTCAATCGGGTCGCCTACGAGGTTTCGGTCACCGAGCTGCTGCTGGCCGACCGCGACGGATCCGGGCAGGGCAGCCAGGCGAGCGATCGGTAGACCCGCTATCTGTCGGCGGCCCTGCGCACCATCGCCTGGTGGGAGGGGTCCACGAGATTGCGCACATGGTTCCGGCTGTTGAGGAAATGGATGCAGACCTGGCCTGTCATATTGTTGCCGCTGACCGTCTCGTAGCCGTGCGGATATCCGTTCGTGCTGCCCGCGATGTATTCGCCGCCTATGCGAACGACCACGGCGCGGCGATCCCAGCTCCACGAGCCCCCGTATGTCTTCAGCAGTTTCGCGCAGTCTTCCTTGGTGGCGGGCTCCACATCGGCGTGGTTGTAGCCGCCCACGCGGATCATATGGTACTGTATTCTGGTTTCATAGTCGATGACCAGGCACTTGCCCCCTCTGGGCCAGCGCGAATTGACATACGAATACCAGTCGCGCAGATTGCCCTTGATGGGCTTGCTCTTTACGACCTTGGGCGCGGGCTTTTTCACCGATACAACCGGTTCGCGGACGGCTTCGTTGCTGAATAGCACTTCGGCCGTCTGCTTGCCTACCGCTCCGTCCTGCGTGAGCTTGTTTTCCTTTTGAAACGCCTTTACCGCCTGCTCGGTGACATCGCCGAAATAGCCGGTAATGGCGGTATCGAAATACCCGAGGTCCGCGAGGCGCATCTGCAGCAGTATGACGTTGTCTCCCTCGTCTCCCCTGCGGATGAGCACGCCGTCTTCCTCACCGGCGGGATCCGCCAGAGCCTGGGCAGGCCAAAGCAGCGCCGCCAGCAGCGCGAACGCAAGCATGGGTTTGATGGCTTTTTTGAGCATCGACATCACTGCAGACAATCACCACCCGATTATTATTTGAAAAATACGGGTCCAAAACCGGAAACCCTCTTTTTCATCGATTTTAGCATATATGGTACATTTGTTTCAACCGTGAACGGCTCCGTCTGCGCGGCCAATTTATGGAAGGCGCGCTTGTCGCCCCCCGGCGCTGCGCGCCGCTTCCCTCCTCAGCGGGAGGCGGGAGCCTGTTTTTCACGGGTACAGATCTATCTGGCGGGCGCGGCGGCCCGCTTGCATTCGCCCTTATTTTGTTCTATAATCGTACAAAGCTGACGGCGGAGGATTGGGTACGCATGCATATAGCGGTGGATGTGATGGGTGGCGATCGCGGCCCGGCAGAGATCATAGAGGGCGTGAAAACCGCGCTGGCAAGGCATCCGGAGCTTCGCGTCACGGTCATAGGGCCGATGGATGTTCTCAAGGGCGCGCTCATCGAGGGAATGCCGGACAGACTCTCGCTGCTTCATTCTCCGGAAATAATCACAACCGAAGAGCCCCCGCTGGTCGCGATCCGCAGGAAGAAGGACAGCTCCCTGATGCTGGGGATCAATATGCTTCGCGAAAGGCAGACCGACGCATTCCTGTCGTGCGGAAGCACCGGCGCGGTGATGTCGGGCGCGCTTTTCAACGTGGGGCGCATCAGGGGCGCTAAGCGGCCGGCGCTCTCTCCGACCCTGCCCACGCGCACCGGTAAGGCGCTCCTCATCGACTGCGGCGCCAACGCCGACTGCAAGCCCGATTATCTGGTGCAGTTCGGGTATATGGGCGCGGCCTACATGCAGGTCGTGCACGGCATCAAAAACCCGCGGGTCGGCCTCGTCAACATCGGCGTAGAGGAAGAGAAGGGCAACGAGCTTTACCGCGAAACGCACGGGCTCCTAAAGCGCAGCGGGCTCAATTTTGTGGGCAACATCGAGGCTCGCGACGTGCTTGACGGGAGCGCCGACGTGCTGGTGTGCGACGGCTTTACCGGGAACATACTTTTGAAGACAATGGAGGGAACCGCCTCCTATATTATGGGCGCGCTCAAGCAGGAGCTGACGCGTTCCACGCTTACGAAGCTCGCGGCGGCGCTGCTCCGCAGCAGATTTGTCGCGATAAAGAAGAAAATGGACTACACCGAGTACGGCGGAGCGCTGCTGCTGGGCATCGATGGCTGCATCATCAAGGCGCATGGCAGCTCCAACGCGAAGGCGTTTTCGTTTGCGATCGAACAGGCCATCGCCTATGTAGAGGGCGACGTCACCCGGCTCATATCCGAGCGGCTTAGCGCATTGCCCGACAGCGGCGCGCGGTAACGATCCGATCAATCATATTGGAGGAGGAAAATCGATGACATTTGAAAAGGTGCGCGACATCATCGCCGAGCAGCTCGAGATCGATCCCGGCGAAATCATGCTCGAGTCCAATCTCGCAGAGGATCTCAAAGCCGACTCGGTCGACGTGGTGGGCATCATCATGAACCTGGAAGCGGAGTTTGGCCTGGAGTTCCCGTTTGAGGATCTGGAGAGCATCAAGACCGTGGGCGACGCCGTTTCCTATATCGACGAGCGCATTTCATGAGCGAGGAAGCGTCCTCCCGGACGGCGGAGACGCCCGATCGACTGCGCGAGCTGGAAGACAGGCTGGGCATCCGTTTCGAAGACAGGGACCTCCTCAGGAGGGCCCTTATCCATTCGTCGGCGCTCCGGGACAAGGTGTGCGGTCAGTGCAACGAACAGCTTGAGTTCCTGGGCGACGCGGTGCTGCAGTTCATCGTAACCGAGGCGCTGTACCGCTGGTATCCCGGCGCGCCCGAAGGGCAGATGACCCGGTCGCGCGCCAGCGTCGTGTCGGGGCGGCATCTGGCCAGGAAGGCCGAAGCGATAGGGCTGGGCGAGTGCATCCGGATGGGGCGGGGCGCGGCGCGATCAGGAGGGCGCAGGCAGCCCTCGATACTGGCAGACACGCTGGAGGCCCTGATCGCCGCGATCTATCTTGATCAGGGGATCGAGGCGGCGCGCGCGTTCGTACTGGGCATGCTGCAGGACGACATCGCGCAGGCGATGGAGCGCAAGGGAGTGCCCGACGCAAAGAGCAGGCTGCAGGAGCTGCTGCAGCGCGATGGGCCGGTCCGCATCGTATACGAGACGACCGGCGAGCAGGGGCCGCCCCACGACCGCACCTTTACGGTGACGCTGTTCGTCGGGGATCGCCCTGTTTCCACAGCCTCGGGCAAGAGCAAGAAGCAGGCCGAGCAGAACGCGGCGAATATTGCGCTTGAAAAGCTGAAAAACAGCGCCGACTGACTTTCCCTGATAGGACAAATATGGTATAATCATGCGGGGCCTGGCCCCGCATTTTGTGTTTTGGACAGAGAAGGGAGCCCGCCGTTTGCACCTTAAGAAGCTGGAGATGCAGGGGTTTAAGTCCTTTGCCGATAAAATCGAGCTGGTATTCGACGCCGGTATTACCGGGATCGTGGGACCCAATGGCAGCGGCAAAAGCAATATCGGAGACGCTGTCCGTTGGGTGCTGGGCGAGCAGAACGCCCGGCAGCTTCGCGGCTCGCGGATGGAGGATATCATATTCGGCGGCACCCAGCTGCGCAAACCGCTGTCTTTCTGCGAAGTCCGCCTGACGTTTGACAACGAGGACGGTGCGCTGCCCATCGACTTTTCCGAAATATCGATCATGCGCCGCGTATACCGCTCGGGCGAGAGCGAGTACTATATTAACCGCAACAGCTGCCGCCTGAAAGATATTATCGACCTTTTCCGGGACACAGGGGTGGGAAAACAGGGATACTCGATCATCAGCCAGGGACAGATCGATGAGATCCTCAGCGCGAGGCCCGAGGACAGGCGGGAGGTTTTCCATGAAGCCGTCGGCATCATGAAGTACCGCGCCCGCCGGGACGAGGCCGAACGCCGCCTGGAAAACACGCGCAGGAACCTGCAGCGCCTTTGCGACATCATGGACGAGATGGAGCTGCAGCTGGAGCCGCTGCGCGTGCAGAGCGAAAACGCGCGGCAGTTTCTGGCGCTTAGCGAGCGGCTCAGGGATCTGGACATCAACCGGTTCCTGCGGCTCTCCGAATCGCTGGGCGTCCGCACCGCGCAGCTTCAGGAGCGCGCGCAGGAGCTGGCCGAGGCGCATAAGGCCGGGGAGCGCGAACGGATCCGCATCGAGGAGGCGCTCGGGGCGCACCGCGCCGCGCTCGCGGCAAGCGACGAGGAAGTCAGCCGCCTGCAGCAGCAGGTCATGGATATACAGGAGCAGCTCAGCCGGCGCAGGAGCCGCCGGGACGTGCTGACCGAGCGCCTGGAGCGGATGCAGTCGGAAAACGAGCGCATCAGCGCCGAAGCGCAGCGCGACCGGCAGCGCGCCGGGGAGCTCCGGCATGAGGCCAGACAGCTGCGGGAGGACGCCGGAGCGCAGGATACGCTCACACAGCGCAGGCAGCAGGTCGAGCGCCAGGAGGCGCGGCTCGACGATCTGGACGAGTCGATCGGCCGCATGGAGGCCGAGCTCGAGCGGCAAAAGGCGCAGATCCTCGAGGCGATGGGCCATATGGCGAGCCGCAAGAGCTCGCAGGCCCGTCTTATAACCCTACGCGAATCGCTCGAAAAGCGCTGCCGCGAGATCGGCGACCAGATCGCCGCTGTGGACCGCGATACGCACAACAGCCTTGCCGTCGAGGAGGAGATCGCCTCCCGGATGAGCGGAATCACGGCGCAGCGGGATACCGCCGCCGCGGAGCTCGCGCAGCGTCAGGAGCGCGCAAAGGCCGTGGCGCAGCGGCTCGAGCAGCTGGCCCGGGATGTGGAGAATACACGCCAGCAGCTGCAGGCGGCGCGCACGCGCATGTCGATGCTGCTGTCGATGAAGCGCGACTACGAGGGCTACGGCCAGTCGGTCAGAAAGCTGATGGCCGACGCCCGCGGCGACACGGGCATCGAGGGCCGGATCGTGGGCCTTGTGGCCGAACTCATCGAGGTGCCGCGCAGGTATCTGACGGCGGTGGAGACAGCGCTGGGCCCGGCCATGCAGTACATCGTCACGAATACCGAGGAGGACGCCAAGGCGCTCATCGCTCATCTGCGGCGCAACCAGTACGGCAGGGCGACATTCCTGCCGCTCTCGGCGATACGCAGCCGCAGCCTCTCGCCGCAGGAGCGCGCCGCGTTGCAGCAACCGGGATGCCACGGCGTGGCTGCGGAGCTTGTGACCGCGGAGCCGCATCTGCGGGAGATCATCGGGAATCTCCTGGGCAGGACGCTCATCGCCGAGAACATGGACGCGGCCATCGCGATCGCGCGAAGCTGCGGGCACAGCCTGCGGATCGTCACGCTCGAGGGAGACGTGATCCACTCGGGCGGCTCGATGACCGGCGGAAGCATCCATTCGAAGTTTACCAGCATACTGGGACGGGAGCTCGAGCTGGAGGAGACCCAGTCGAAGGGCAAGGCGCTGTCCGAGCGGCTCCGGCAGCTCACCGGCGAGCTCGAAGCGGCGCGGCAGGCCGCCCAGCGCGAGCAGCAGGATCATCAGAGCCTTGCAGGCGAGATACACGAGGCCGACGTGGCGCTGGCCCGCGAGCAGGAGCGGCACCAGAGGGCGAGGCAGAACCGCGAGCGGCTGGCGGGGGAGCGCGATAAGCTGACGGCCGAGCTGGAGCAGCTCCGGCAGAATCTCGCCGACATAGCCGGCCAGATGGAGCGCGAGCAGCGCAGCGACGACCGCAGCGAGCAGGATGAAACCGCGCTGCGCGAGCAGGCCGCCGCCCGGCAGCGCCAGATCAACGCGCTGCGCGAGAAGCGGGACGAGGAGATGGAGCGCCTGACCGCGCTGCGGGTGGCGCTGGCCGCCGACGAGCGCGACAGGGACGCGCGGCTTGCGCAGGCGGCGCGACTGGAGCAGGAGGCCGCCCATCTGGAAGCGACGGCCGCACAGCGGCTGCAGGCTTTCCAGGACAACATCCGGTCCATCGAGGAGGAGAAGGCCGCGCTCAGCGACGCGGGAAACGAGGCCGGGGAGGAGCAGGCCGCGCTGGCGCACGCGCAGGACGCGCTGAAGGCAGCCCGCGAGGAGCGGCAGGCGCTGCAGACGCGCATCGCCGGGCTCGAGGACGGCTTAAGCCGCGTCCGGGTCCGCCTAGAGGAGCTGACCGGACAGCGGCACGAGCTGGAGGTCGCGCTCACCAGGACCGCTGCCGACCTCGAGATGCTACACAGCCGCATATGGGAGAACTACGAGCTGACCGCCGAAAGCGCACAGGAATTCCGGCGGGAGGATTTCGATATCGACAGGGCCGAGAAGGAAGCCGCGGCCATACGCCGTGAGATACGGAAGCTCGGCACCGTCAACGTGGCCGCGGTCGAGGATTACGCCAACCTCAAGGCGCGTTTTGACGAGTATGCCGCGCAGCGGCGCGACCTCGAAAAGGGCGAGGCTGACCTGATGACCGTTATCAGCGACCTTAACCGCCAGATGGAGAACCGTTTCCGGCACCAGTTCGCCAAGCTCAATGAATATTTCGGAGAGACGTTCGTCGAATTGTTCGGGGGCGGAAAGGCTACACTGGTGCTGGAGGACGAGAGCGATATACTCAGTAGCGGCATCGAGATAAAGGCTCAGCCGGTGGGCAAAAATCTGCAGCTGCTGTCGCTCTTTTCAGGAGGCGAAAAGGCGCTGATCGCGATAGCGCTGCTCTTTGCGATGCTCAAGCTGCGCCCGTCGCCGTTCTGCGTGCTGGACGAGATCGAGTCGGCGCTCGACGAGGCCAACCTCAAGCGCTTCGCGCAGTACCTCAGGCAGTACGCGAAGAAGATGCAGTTCATCGTCGTCACCCACCGCAAGCCGACGATGGAGGCTGCCGACCGGCTCTACGGGATTACGATGGAGGAAAAGGGCGTATCCCGGATGATCGCAATGAAGATTTCCGATTACACGGGGGATATCGATGATGGAAAAGCAGGGCCTTTTGGGGCGGCTCAGGACGGGACTGACGAAAACAAGGGACGCCCTGGCCGGGCGCATCGATGAGCTGGTATACTATTACCGGGAGATCGACGACGATTTTTTCGACGAGCTGACCGATATTTTGATCGCGGCCGACATCGGCATATCCACCGCGACGGCGATGGTGTCCCGCCTGCGCGAGCAGGTGCGCCGCCGCAGGATCGGCCAGCCCGAAGAGATCCGCGGGCTGCTGCGGGCGCAGATCGCCGAGAGTTTCGGGCCTGCCGAACAGTGGACACCGCCCACGCCGGGCGTCATACTGATGGTGGGCGTCAACGGTACCGGCAAGACCACCACCGCGGGCAAGCTGGCGGCCCGGTTCAGGGCCGAGGGCAAATCGGTGCTGCTGGCGGCCGCAGACACGTTCCGCGCAGCGGCGGCCGAGCAGCTCTGCCTGTGGGGGCAGCGCGCGGGCGTGCGCGTCATCCGGCATGAAGAGGGCTCGGATCCGGCTGCGGTACTCTATGATGCGCTGGATGCGGCCCGGGCCCACGCGGTCGACCTGGTCATATGCGATACCGCCGGGAGGCTTCATACGAAAAAGAACCTGATGAGCGAGCTGCAAAAAATCGAGCGCGTCGTCGAGCGCAGCTGGCCCGAAGCGGGCCATGAGTCGCTTCTCGTCGTGGACGCCACCACCGGCCAGAACGCGATCGCGCAGGCGCGGCTTTTTTCCGAGTGCGTGCGCGTCACGGGCATCGTGCTCACCAAGCTCGACGGAACCGCCAGGGGCGGCGTCGCGCTCGCCCTGAGCAGCGAGCTTTCGCTGCCGGTGCGCTTTATCGGGGTAGGAGAAGCGATCGATGATCTGCAGCCCTTCGACGCGGAAGCGTTCGCCGAAGCGATCATCGGATAGCTTTTCTGGCGACGCGTATCGACCCATATAAGGCAATTTGATACTATCCGGCCGTCCGCGGATTACCCGGGGCGCTGTGTAAAACGTTACCGCACCGCCCGGCGCACTCAGTCGGATTCCCGGCCCATGATATCGATGAACCGGGCTGCGACTACGGGATCGAACTGGGACCCGGCGCACCGCGTCACTTCGGCGAGCGCCTGTTCGCGGGTCATGTGGGTCTTGCGGTAGGGCCCGTTGATCATGTTATCGTAGGCGTCCACGACCGATATGATGCGGGACGAGAGCGGTATTTCCTCTCCCGACAGCCCGTGCGGATACCCCTGGCCGTCCCACCGCTCGTGGTGGTGCAGCACGATCGTCGATACGCCGATGAGCTCGGGCAGCGCGTATGCCACGCGGTAGCCCGTTTCGGGATGCTTTCTGATGATTTCCCACTCTTTTGCGGTGAGCGGATCCTTTTTCCCCAGGATGCGCTCGGGTATCGCGACCTTTCCGATGTCGTGCATGTCGGCGGCAAGCGACAGGTCGTCGAGCTCCTTTTCGCTCAGGTTCAGCGAGCCCCCAAGCATGAGCGCCAGACCCTTGACCCGCACGATGTGCTTTCCGGTCTCGAAATTCTTTTCGGCCAGATAGTCCATGAGCCGCCGAATAAGGCGGGTCCGGTGCCGCCGGCTGTTCAGGCTGCGGTTGCTGCTGAGCTGCTCCTCGGCTTCCCGTATGACCGAGTAGATATCCTGCCGCGCGTGCGCCTTGACGGCCATGCCCACCGAGAGGCTGGGCGGCACCATCGCGTCGTCCTCCTCCTCGCACATCCGGGTGATCGTCTCTATGATATACTGCCCCGCTTTGGCGTCGCACCGGGGAACGAGCATCATGAACTCATCCCCGCCCAGCCGCGCGATGGCGCCCTGCGGCGGACAGGCTACCTTAAGCACCGTAGCCGCCTCGAGTATGAGCCGGTCTCCTTCGGCGTAGCCGAACGCGTCGTTGGCCAGTTTCATACCATTAATATCGACCGCGATGACGAGAAGCGGAAGCGACTGCTTCGTGTCGATCTGCGTGAGAAGCGCGGGAAGATACGTCCGGTTATAAAACCCGGTCAGCGCGTCGTGCTGCCTGAGCCGGGCGATCGTCTCGTCCTTTTCGCGCTCGGCTGTGCGGTCTGTGATCGCTGCCAGCAGGCTTCCGCCGTCGGCGCCGCGCACGAAGCGGATCGCCGCATAGCGCGCCGAGCCCCCCGGCAGCGCGAGCGCGGCCGTACATTCCGCGCCAACGCCCTCCTCGCGGGCGCGCTGTGCCGCCTCGAGCGCCGCCGCGCGGTCTTCCTCGAACACAAGATCCGGCAGGGCGCAGCCCTCGGCCCGGGTCAGATCCTGCAGCGACTTGGCTGCGGCGCGCACGCCGGTCACGCTGCCCTGCGCGTCCAGCACGAGCAGCGCGTCGCAGAGAAGCGCCATCGCGCCCGGATCCTGGCCTGCGAGGACGTCATTTCTGTTGGCGTTGCGTGACACGGTATCGGCTCCTTTCGCGGTGGGCTTGTCTGCTGGGTAGCGGGTTATTCGATCCGCTCGGGTTCGCCGATCGACGCGCCCCTCGTGTCCACGCGGATCGACGCGATCCGCTGCTCCTCGATGGGCCGCTCGCCGTCGGTCGGGGTCCGGCTGATGGCCATGCACACGGCCATGCTTTCCTCGTCGATGACTCTGCCGAACGCGGCATATTTCCTGTCGAGGTACGAGGCCGAGCCGGTGACGATAAAAAACTGGCTTCCGGCCGAATCGTAGTCGTCGCTGCGCGCCATCGATATGACGCCCTTTGTATGCCTGAGCGTGTTTTGTTCGAATCCGTTTTCCGCAAATTCGCCCCTGATACGGTAGCCCGGCCCGCCGAACCCGGTGCCGACCGGGTCTCCGCCCTGTATCACGAACCCCTCGACGACGCGGTGGAATATGACGCCGTCATAGAAGCCCGCATTGGCGAGGCTGACGAAATTCGCGACGGTATTGGGCGCGTACTCGGGATAAAGCTCGATCCGGATCGTATCCCCGCTTTCCATCGTGATGGTCGCGATCGGATGTATGGTCTCAGGCGCCATCGTTTCCTCCTGCGGTTTTTTCGTGGGCTCGGAGGGAACCGAGCGTTTCAGGCAGCCGCGCGGCAATGCGCTCAGCAGCAGTATGAGTAAAGCGATACACGCGACCGCGGCAAGCAGCGCAAAAAGCGTCTTCCTCTCCCGGCCCATGGCTACTCCTCAAACCTGAGCTTCAAAAATGCCTCGAACGCTCCGCCCAGCAGCAGTCCCACGTCGCGGTGGATCTCCTCCTCGCGCAGCGGCCAGCCGGCATCCATGAGATCGGCGTACTTGTCTTTGAGCACCGCGGCGATGATGCTGCGCGAATGGGCCCACTTGTATATGAGCTGATCCAGCACGCGCGCGTCGGAATGCTGCGGGACCATGCTGGTGCCCAGAAGCTCCAGGCGCATCCGGGTCATCTCGTCGATGATGCTGGGATTATTGAGGAACCACCAGCAGCCGAATATCAGAAGATTGCGGAATTTCCGGGCCATGACGCACAGCTCGTGCTGGTTCTCGCGCGACAGCAGCGTAGCCAGGAACTTGGTCCGCGGGTTGCCGGCGCACAGGCGCTCGATGGACTCGATCGCGGTCTTGCCCACCGCGTCCCCGGCAAGGCGCAGTCCGGGATTCACCTGGCGCTTGACGCCTATCATCAGCGCGAACGGGATATTGAGCCGGGCCGCCACCGGCAGCACGCATTCATCGATGATCCGCGTGGCGACGCTGTCGTCGGGATATACGAACGAATCGGGCAGCGACACGGCCATGTATACCGCGCCCATGCGCCCAATCTCGTCCTCGAGGAACCGCCGCAGCTCGGCGAATGTCGTTTCGTCCAGCGCGCGTGATACGCGGTACCCGCGCCGCACAAGCGTATCCACGTTCTTTTCGAAGTATACGAGCAGCCCGTCAAGGCGCAGCGCCGGGATGAAGCGCCTGTCGGCAACGTATCCGCTCTGCCAGACCGCGTATTCCTGCTCGTCGAATGGGTCATTGGTCATGACGGCCCTGTCCACATGGGACAGCTCAAACACCTTGTCGACGAATTCCTCGCGGCTGAAGCGCTTTAGGTAGTCGCGAATGCCGTCAAGGCTGCCGCCGACCGGCGCGCCCAGCTTGTGGAGTACCGTGAGCACGCCGCGGCACGACTCGCTGACCGGCGTGTGATCGATAAACAGCGTCTGGTATATAAAGTCGGCCTGTTCCTTCTTGCTCATGGCCCAGTACCGGTCGTAGGGCATTCCCGTATAGCGGAACGTCTCCGCGATCAGATAGTGGTAGGTGATGAGCTCGTCGACGCCGTAGAGCAGCAGGTCGCCGAAGCACGGAGTATAGATGTGCGTATGCATATCGAGTATCGGGGTTTCCTCGATGGCACGGTCCACCAGAATGCGCATGATCTGTTTGTTGCTGATCATATGTATTTCATCCTTTCACGTTTATACGGTGACGCCCGTTTTAAAGAGAGTCATCTCCCTCTGCCCGTTCCGCTCGTTGGCCGCGAGCCGCCGACCCGACGCGACCTCGCCGATGATCGCCCACAGCGCGTCGGCCGCCTCGTCCTGCGTCATGCCGTCGATGATACGGCCCGCGTCAAAATCGATCCAGTGGGCCTTCCGGAGCGACATCGCGCTGTTGGTCCCGATCTTGATCGTGGGCACGAATGTCCCCATCGGATTGCCGCGGCCGGTCGAAAACAGTATGATCTGCGCGCCGGCGGCCATGAGCGCCGTGATCGCCACCAGATCGTTGCCGGGCGCCGGTACCAGCATAAGCCCCGGACGGTCGGCGGGCTGCGCGTAGCGCAGCACGCCCGTGACCGCGCGGCTGCCTCCCTTGTATGTGCAGCCCAGCGACTTGTCCTCCAGCGTCGTGATGCCGCCGTCCTTGTTGCCCGGCGAGGGATTGTCGTATACCGGCTGGCCGTGCTCCAGATAGTACCGCTTGAAGCTGTTGATGAGCTCCACGATGTCGTGGTAGACGGTCTCGTCGGCCGCCCGCTCCATGAGCCGGGTCTCCGCACCGAACATCTCGGGCACCTCGGTAAGGAGCGCCGTGCCGCCGCAGTCGATGACCCGGTCGGCCATGCGGCCGATGAGCGGGTTGGCGGTAATGCCCGAAAAGGCGTCGGAGCCGCCGCACTTGAGCCCCAGCGTCAGGTGCTCCATCGACACCTCTGTGCGCACGGCCCTGCGCGCGTGCTCGGCCAGCTCGGCGAGCAGCCGCGCTCCGAAGGCGAGCTCGTCGCCTACCTCCTGGGTATTATAGAACTTCACGCGCGCGGGATTCCATGTGCCGAGCGCCTGCTGGACGATCGAGATCTGGTTGGTCTCGCAGCCCAGCCCCACCACCAGCACGCCGCCCGCGTTGGGGTGGTTGACGAGCGCGGCCGTCAGGTCGCGCATATTGGCAAGATCGTCCCCCAGCTGCGAGCAGCCGTACGGGTGGCGCATCGCGTACACGCCGTCCAGTCCCGCGGCCGTCCCGTCGGCCATGGCCTGCCGGGCCAGCATCTCGCATGTCTGGTTCGCGCAGGCGACCGTCGGAATGATCCACAGCTCGTTGCGCGCCCCGACCCGCCCGTCGGCGCGCAGGTACCCCATGAACGTCTCGTGCTGCCGTGGAAAGCCGGACAGCGCGACGGGCCGGTATTGGTACTCGAGGGGCCCGGTCAGATTGGAGGCCGCGTTGTGGGTGTGCACCCATTCCCCGGCGCGTATGTCGCCGACGGCGTAGCCGATCGGCGCGCCGTATTTGACGATATCCTCTCCGGCTGCGATGTCCCTTCGCGCGATCTTGTGGCCCGCCGGGATCGGCTCAGCGGTAAAAACGCCGGTGCACGGCGCATCCAGCGGTTCCCCGGCCTCAAGCGGGCGCAGCGCAACCGCTACGTCGTCGCGCGGGTCGATGAGCAGGGTTTTGGGCTTGCTCACGCGTGGCTCCTCCTATATTCCCCCATAAAAAAGATAAAAAATCCCGCTCCCTATTGTATCCCAACGAGCGCGGCTTGTCCAGTTGGTGCACGAGAAAATCAAGTCTTTAGCGCTCTGTACTAAATCTTAATGTTAGTGTAAGCGCCGCAGGTCGAGAAGCAGCCGGGACTTTGTGATATTCGGAACGGGTTTTACAATAAAAAACCCGGCTTCGGTGTGACGATGCCAGACCGGAGCCGGAAAATGGATGGAGAGAGAAACGCGGTGCGAATCAATGCTACTGCGCTTTGCTCACGGATTCGGGGTCCTGCATTGGACGGGTCTTGGGCACGCTGACCCGCATCTCGACATGGTCGCCCATGTCGCGGAACGAGTAGTGGACCGGCACGCCCGCGCTGCGCATCTGTGTCACTGCGGCGCGGACAGAGTTGTTGAGCAGCCGCCAGTCGGTGTACAGCCGCCGCATACCGCCCTCGGGTTTGGGTTTGGGCGAATTGCGGTCGAGCATCCGGCTGATCAGCATCTCGGTGCTCTGCACGGTCAGCCCTTCCCGCGCCACTTTCTCGACGATCGAAAGTTGCTGCACCTCATCGCGGAGCCGGAGCAGCGCCCGCGCGTGGCGCTCTGTCAGGCGGTTCCGCACGATCGCCGAGCGGACCTGCGGCGGCAGATTGAGCAAACGTATCTTGTTGGCGATCGTCGACTGCTGCCGGTGGAGCTGTGCGGCGACTTCCTTCTGGGTCAGTCCGTGAACCTTGACCAGAGACTCGTAGCCCTCGGCTTCCTCGAAGAAATGGAGCCCTTCGCGCTGCAGGTTCTCGATCATCGTCAGCATGGCCGCCTGCTGGTCGTCGGCCTGCATGACCAGTGCGCGGATCGTATTTTGACCCAGCAGACGGCACGCCCGCAGCCGCCTTTCGCCCGATATCAGCTGATAGTGCCCATTGGGCATTTTCCGGACCGATATGGGCTGGATAAGCCCGTGCTCCCGGATGGAGGCGGCCAGCTCCTCCAGCGTGGAGGGCAGGAACGTGCGCCGGGGCTGGAAGGGGCTGGGATCCACTAGCTTGATCGGGATATCC
The DNA here is from genome assembly GCA_050942555.1 of Christensenellales bacterium. Lineage (GTDB taxonomy): Bacteria > Bacillota > Clostridia > Christensenellales > UMGS416 > JAAYXU01. The sequence goes on along the minus strand of JBMNNN010000013.1, from coordinate 7,664 downwards.
TGCACGATGTTGCCGATCTTATCGGATTTGAAGCGCATGGTTCCGCCTCCTGATCCTCCCGGGAGAGGTTGTTTTCTGCTGCCCGCTTTGGGGAGAAACGGGCAGCCGATGCAAGGAAAGAGGAGATTTTATGCGGACGCCAGGCCCGCTTGTTCCAATGAATTCTGCGGTATGGGTCCAAATCCTTTATTTTGGCAGAAAGAATCGTACGACAAAAAAACCGCGTTTTCGCGCGGTTTCATGTGTCTTAATCGGGTAATGAGAGCGGCTTTTTTGCGATTTTTCCGGCCGGGCGGGGATATTGTGGCGGCGACGGGCGTATCTTGTCGATCACGATGATGCGCAGGCGACAAAACTCGTCGGATATCGCATAGGGAAGCGCCGCGGGGGAGCCGCCTCCCAGCGCGCCGATCGCGTCTCGTGCGGCATCGAGCTCCTCCTCTGCGGCCGCGCCCTTCCAGGCCAGCATCGCTCCGCCCGTTCGGACGAAAGGCAGGAGGTATTCCGACAGGACCGGCAGCGCCGCAAGCGCGCGGGCCAGCGCGACGTCGTAGGCCTCCCTGTGGCGGGGATCGCGCGCCAGGTCCTCGGCGCGGCCCCACAGCGCTGCAGCGTTCGTTATGCGCAGCGCCGCGATGGCTTTCTCTACGAACTCGGCCTTCTTGCGGCGCGCGTCCACCAGCGTCACCCGCAGGTCGGGCCGCGCGATCGCGAGGGGAACCCCCGGAAGGCCCGCGCCGGTTCCCACGTCTATGACCGACGCGCCCTCGGGAATCGACCGGAGCGCCGGTGGACACAGCGAGTCCAGGAGGTGCCTGCGCGCAAAATCCGCAGGTTCGGTGACCGCTGTCAGGTTCATGCGGGTGTTGGCGTCGAGGAGAAGCGCGGAGTAGCCGACGAGCGCGTCGATCTGCGTGCCGGTAAGCGTGAGCTCCCACCGCATGAGCCCGGCGCGCAGGACGTCTTCGAGCGGATTCATGAGGCGGCTCCCTGATAGCGGCGCAGCGCCAGCAGCAGCACCGCGATGTCGGCCGGGGATACGCCCGGGATACGGGAAGCCTGGCCGACGCTGCGGGGCCTCCTGTCGGCAAGCTTCTGGCGCGCCTCGGTCCGAAGGCCCGTTATCGCATGGTAATCAAGCCCGGGCGGCAGCAGAAGATCCTCCATGCGGCGCTGCCGCGCGACCGCCTCGCGCTCCTTGGCGATGTATCCTTCGTACTTGATCTCGATCTGGGCCTGCTCGAGCGCGTCGGGCGGGGCTTCGGGCGCGTCGGGGATGAGCGCGATCAGATCGGCGAGCGTGATAGACGGGCGCTTGAGCAGGTCGGCCATCGACATGCCCGCGGTCGCGGACGGCTCTCCGCGGCTGCGCAGCAGCGCGCGCAGCGGCTGTCCGGCGGGGACCGGCGTCGCCCGAAGATGCGCGATCATGCGGGCGGTGGCCTCGCGCTTGCGCTGCATCCTTTCGTAGCGTGCGTCGTTGACCAGCCCGATGCGGCGGCCTGCTTCGGTCAGGCGCAGATCTGCGTTGTCCTGCCGCAGCAGCAGCCTGTGCTCGGCCCGGCTGGTCATCATCCGGTAGGGCTCGTCGGTGCCCTTTGTGACCAGATCGTCTATGAGTACGCCGATGTATGCCTCGTCGCGGCCCAGTATCAGCGGCGGCTCGCCCCGCAGATACTGCGCGGCGTTTATCCCGGCCATGATCCCCTGTGCTGCGGCTTCCTCGTAGCCCGAGCTTCCGTTGATCTGCCCGGCCGCAAACAGGCCTGCGATCTGGCGGCTCTGCAGATCGGGCATGAGCGCCGTGGAATCGATGCAGTCGTACTCGATCGCGTAGCCCGGCCGCATGATCTCAACCCGCTCGAACCCCGGAAGGGTTTTGAGCATCGCCTCCTGCACGTCGAGGGGCATCGAGGTGGACATGCCCTGCACGTACATCTCGTGCGTGTCGCTCCCCTCGGGCTCGACGAACACCTGGTGACGCTCCTTATCGGCAAAGCGCACCACCTTGCTCTCGATCGCCGGGCAGTAGCGCGCGCCCACGCCCGAGATACTCCCGGTGTACAGCGGCGCGCGGTCGAGATTGTCGCGTATGATCCGGTGGGTCTCGGCGTTGGTCCATGTCAGGTGGCATGGTATCTGCGGGCAGTCGATGCGGTCGGTCATGAAAGAGAACGGCGGCGTGCCGGGATCTCCCGGCTGGGGCGTCATCGCCGAGAAATCGAGCGTACGGCGGTCCACCCGCGCGGGCGTACCGGTCTTGAAGCGCATGAGCCTGAATCCCATTTCCATGAGGTCCGCGGACAGGAGGTTCGCCGGGAAGAGCCCCAACGGCCCGCTTTGGGTGCTGTATTCGCCTATGATGACGCGGCCCTTTAAATATACGCCGGTCGCGATCACGACCGCGCGGCAGTCAAAGCACGCCCCCTCGGCGGTCAGTAAACCGCAGACGCGGCCCGACCGGGTCAGTATCCGCGTGCACTCGCCCTGGCGCAGCCGCAGGTTCCCTGTGTTTTCCAGCGTCCGTTTCATCAGGCGCTGGTAGTTCCTCTTATCGGCCTGTGCCCGCAGCGAATGGACAGCCGGGCCCTTCGACGTATTGATCATGCGGGTCTGCAGGCAGGTCCGGTCGATGCAGCGGCCCATCTCGCCGCCCAGCGCGTCCACCTCGCGCACGAGATGCCCCTTCGACGTGCCGCCGATCGCGGGATTGCATGCCAGCAGCGCCACGCCGTCCAGATTGAGCGTCAGCAGCAGCGTGCGAAAACCCAGCCGCGCGCAGGCCAGCGCGGCCTCGCACCCGGCGTGCCCCGCGCCCACCACCGCGACGTCGTATTCGCCCGCGTGATAATATCCGGTCATATCGTCACCTACTTGCCCACGCAGAAATGCGCGAATATATGGCGCACCACGTCCTCGTCCACGGTGCCTCCCGTCACCTCGCCCAGCGCGTGCCAGGCCGCCCGGATACCCGGGGTCGCCAGGTCGGGAGGAAAGCCCGAACGCAGCGTCGCGAGCGCTTCGTCGAGCTCGCTGTGCGCCCGCTGCACCGCGTCGATGTGGCGCACGTTGGACATCAGCGCCTCGCCCGGCAGCACCGCGCCCCCGGCGCATACGTCGAGAATCGCACGCTCCAGCTGGTCGAGCCCCTCGCCTGTCTTCGCGGACAGCGACACGAGCGGCGCGCCCGGAAAAGCCTCCGATACCGCCTCCTCGGACAGCTCCGCCGCGTCCAGCTTGCTGCGCAGCACGATGTGGGGCCGCGCAGCGACTTCCCGGTACAGCGCGCGGTCCTCGTCGCGAATGGGGCGGGTTCCGTCCACGAGGAAGAGCGCAAGTCCCGCGGCGGATACCGCGCGGCGGGCCCGCTCCACGCCCATTTGCTCGAGCGGGTCGGAGGATGCGCGGATGCCTGCCGTGTCCACGACCACGACGCGCAGCCCGTGCACGTCGATCTCGGCCTCCAGCGTGTCCCGCGTCGTGCCGGGCGTATCGGTGACGATGGCCCGATCCTCGCCCAGCAGCGCGTTGAGCAGCGACGACTTTCCCACGTTGGGGCGGCCGACGATCGCGCAGCGCACGCCTTCGCGGTAGATGCGCCCAGCCTGGGCGGTCGCAAGGAGCTTCTTAAGATCCCGCGCGATCGCTTCGATGCGCCGTATCGATTCCTGCGCGGTAGGCGCATCCAGATCGTCCTCGGGATAGTCGATCGTCACCTCGATGCCGGCCAGCGCATCAAGAAGCGCGCTGCGGGCCGCCTCCACCCTGCTGCGCAGGCGGCCTGAAAGCTGCCCGTAGGCTACCTGGGCCGCGGAATCGGTCGAAGCCGACACCATGTCCATCACGGCCTCGGCCTGTGAAAGATCGATTTTTCCGTTGTGGAACGCACGCTGCGTGAATTCGCCCGGCGCGGCCATCCGTGCCCCTGCAGCCAGCGCCGCCTCCAGCGTCCTGCGGGGCGCTGTCCACCCGCCGTGCCCGTGTATCTCGGCCGCATCCTCGCCCGTATAGCTGCGCGGACCGCGAAAATACACAGCCAACGCGTCGTCCACAGGCTGCCCGTCCAGCATGACCCGGCCGTATACCATTCTCCGGGGGCGCGGCCCGCCGCGCCATCCGCCAGCCGGCTCGAATATGCGCATGAGTATCCGCCGCGCGTCCGGGCCGCTTATGCGCACGACCGCGACGCCGCCCATGCCGGGCGGCGTCGCCACGGCTGCGATCGTATCGGCTGCGATCATCGGTTTCCTCCCATCGTTGGGCCGCCCGCTTGAAAGACCCGGCGCGTCCGTATATAATGCGCTAAAACGGGTTATTCCCGCGGGAGGCCTTCATGAGCCATTATTATACCCCCGACGCACAGCTTCCGCATGAGCCGGGAAGCGTTTCGCTTACGATTTCAGAGCGCACCCTCATATTTGCCACCGACGCAGGCGTGTTCGGCCGCCGGGAGGTCGACTACGGAAGCAGGCTGCTCATCAGGGCGATGCTGGCGGCGTCCCCGCCCGTTGAGGGCCGCATACTCGACCTGGGCTGCGGATACGGCCCCATCGGCCTGACGCTGGCTGCGCTGCGGCCCGGCGTCGAGGCTGTGCTGGTTGACATAAACAGGCGCGCACTCGCGCTTGCCGCCGAGAACGCGCGGACGCTGGGCGTTGCGGCATCGATCGTGGACAGCGACGGCTTTTCCGCTGTGGACGGACTTTTTGACCATATCGCGACCAATCCGCCGGTCCGCGCCGGAAAATCCGTATACTACCCCTGGTTTGTGCAGGCTCCCCGCTATCTGCGCCACGGCGGCTCTTTTTGGTGCGTCATGCAAAGGAAACAGGGCGCGTCCTCGGTGAGCCGGGCGCTCGAAGAGGCCTTCGGCGGATGCAGCCGCGTGGACCTGGACGCGGGTTATCATGTGTATCGGGCCGTCAGGAAATCCGAATAACAACCGGAATGGGCGGTGCGCTCATTCCGGTCCTGTGCGGTTGGTGGCGTGGCCTTTCGCTATTCGAGGGAAATGACGACGTGGCGGTTGGGCTCTTCGCCCTGGGAGAATGTCGTGATTCCCTTCTCGTTGGCCAGCGCCGCGTGAATGATGCGCCGCTCATAGCTGTTCATGGGCTCAAGCGACACGCTGCGCCCGGTCCGGCGCGTTTTTTGCGCCATCTGCGCGGCCAGCCGCTCAAGCGCTTCCTCGCGCTCCTTGCGGTAGCTGCCTATGTCCAGCGTTACACGCCGGTATTCGTCGTCGGATCGACCGTTCTGGTGGTTGACGACAAGCCCTGTCAGGAGCTGCAGCGCGTCCAGCGTCGCGCCCCGGTGCCCGATCAGCGCGCCCACGCGATCGCCTTCCATTTTGATTTTGATGCCGTGCTCGTCCTCGGCGACCGCGATGCCCGGATCGGAGACGCCCGCAAGCCTGGCCACCTGTAACAGAAACCGGACCGCGCGGCCGGCCGCCGTATTCTCGGCCTCCTTCTCGGCAATGCGCACCCGCGCCATTTTTACTCCGAAGAGTCCAAATACGCCTTTCCCGCCCTCGTCCAGCACGTCGATGACCGCTTCCTCGGGCGAAAGCCCCAGTTCTCTGAGGCCGGTCTCAATTGCCTCGTCGACCGTTTTTCCAATACTTTCGACGGTCCTCATAGGGTAGATCCCCCCTCAAGCTTTTTTTTCTCTTCCTGCCGCTTGTAGAACCGATCCATGGCCCAGTGGGATACGATCGACGCCACATTGCTGGTCAGCCAGTACAGGGAGAATATCGCGCTGGACGTGGCGCAGAACCATACCGAAATAATCGGGAAGATGGTCTGCATGCCCCTGCCCGAAAACGGGCTCGCGCTGTCTTTCTTGGGCTGGGACTGCGCCGGGGGCTGTGTCAGCTTCGTCTGAAAAAATGACGATGCGCCAGCCAGCAGCGGAAGGATGAACCATCCGTTATAGTATCCCTCATACTGGCTTATTAGCCCTGCCATCACGGCATTATAGTCGGTTACGTTCGCGAAGGAAGCGTAGGCTTTCAGCGACTCGAACGCCGGTATGACCGGCGCCATAAAGGAATCAGGCTGCCAGATATTGCGAATCCAGAGCCAGTTTTGCACAACGGCGTTCCCGGTATTCTTCATCGACTCGTAGAGCCCGTAAATCTCCTCGCCCGACACGATTCGGATCGCGCCGAAAAACGCGATAAATATCGGGAACTGCAGCAGCATCGGCAGACATCCCGACAGGGGATTGAAGTGCGACTCCTTGTAAAGCTCCATCATCTTCCGATTGAGCTTATCCTTGTCGTTGGCGTACTTTTTATTGAGCGCGTCGATCTTGGGCTGAATCTCTTTCTGCAGGCGCATGGATTTTTTCTGCTTCAGGTCGAACGGCAGCAGACAAATCCTGAAAAGCAGCGTCAGCAGTATGATCGACCAGGCATGGTTCCCCAAAAAACTGTTTAGAAAATCCAGAACAGTCTTGAATACCTGAGAAACCGGTTCGAGCAGTGTATACACTTATGTTTCTCCTTCCTGCATCGGGGAAGAGGGCGCCGAAATATGATCGGGAACCGGATCGTACCCGCCGGGAAACAGGGGATTGCACCGCAGCAGTCTTTTGAGGGCCAGCCAGCCGCCGCGCAGCGCGCCAAAGCGCCCGATCGCCACGTATGCGTAGACCGAGCAACTCGGATAGAACCGGCACGCCGAAGGCAGCAGCGGACTGATATATTTCCTGTATGCGCACAACAGTACCATCAGCAGTCTCAACCCGATCCCTCCTGACGGTCCAGTATGCGCGCCCGCGCGAGCAGGCTCGCCATATCGCGGCCCAGCCGCTGGAAACCTGCGTCCCGAGCGGCGCTGCGCGCGATAAATATCATGCTGTACCCCCGGCGCATACCGGGTATGAGCAGACGACAGTTCTCGCGCAGCAGGCGCTTGACACGGTTCCGCTGCACGCTGTTTCCTATCTTTTTGCTGACCGAAAAACCTACGCGCAACATACCGGGCGCGCCTATCCGCGCGTACACGAGCGACAGCGTCTGGGTGGAAACCGTCCGGCCGCGTCGGTAAACGGTATGGAACGCCTTGTTGCGGCGCAGCCTGTATTGACGGCTCAGCATCAAAGAACTCCCCGCAGCCCTTGGGAGGCACCGCGGGCATCAAGCCGTCAGCTTGCGGCGGCCCTTCGCGCGGCGGCGGGCCAGTATATTGCGGCCGCTGCGCTTGGACATGCGCTTGCGGAATCCGTGTTCAGCCTTGCGCTGGCGTTTTTTCGGCTGGTATGTTCTGAGCATGATCGAAAACTCCTATTCATTACGGCGGCGGTCGGCCGCCCGATTGTTTCAGGGGCATAAAAACCCGATTCTATGGGCATTACCATGATATTATAAGTGAAACGCCGGGACGCTGTCAAGAAGGTTTGCCCTTGAGGATCGTGTCAAATTGTACGGGCGTCAAACATAGGTTACACTTTTCCGAAAGAAAAACTTCGATCGGTCTTGTCAAGGGTAGGGTGGAGATTTGCAGAGCAAATACGACCCGACCTTGACAAAGCGAATCGTGGTATCATGGGAACCGGCCTTCCGGCAGACCTGACCGGAAGGGCTTCATCACCTCACATCACGGCTAGATAATCATCCAAGACCTGATTGGGGGAGCGGAAATTCAAGCAAGTCATAA
>JBMNNN010000173.1:0-4526 GCA_050942555.1 Christensenellales bacterium | reverse complement strand
GTCGATATGCTTTTCATAGCCCGGCGCAGTCGCCAGGATGCCTCCGTCGCAGCGGAAGTTGACCGCGTCGCGGCTCTCTCCGGGCTTTAAAAACCGGTCGTCGACCGCCTGGTTGATGCCGCGGAACGAGGAAGCGACCGGAACCCTGCCAAATCCGTATTTGCCCATATCAGCCCCGCCTTCGGTCGTACAGGTTGCGCAGCCCGCCTCCCGGCATCGGGGCGGGCCGCAGCGTGGCAAGCGCGCGGTAATATTCGCGCATATGCATGTCGGCAAGATCGGGTCGGCGCCGTCTCCGGCAGCAGTCGGCCGCCGCCGCGATGCACAGGAGCGGATGCGCCTCGCCGGGTATCTGCGGCGTGTTGTCGGGGGTCTCCTCGGCAGGCGGCGAGCAGGGCGCGTCGTTTTTAAGATCCGGGTACCGGTATTCATACAGCACCCAGACGCTGTCGGCGCCCGCGCCGGGCAGCGCCACGGTATTGTGATCGACGGACCTGAATAGAAGTCCCGGGGCCGCGCCGCCGCCCGCTTCCTGCAAGTAGTCCCGGAAACGGGCGATCTTGAGGATCGCCCGGCAGCGGTACGAAAGGCTCGAAAGCGCGAGCATATCGCCCGTCGCCTGGGCCTGCTCCCAGCGGCGCGGGCGGTAGCGGACGCGCTGCAGCTCGTCATAGGCGCTGTTATAGGCGCGCAGGAAACCCGGGGCGCGCGCGGCGCGGTTTTCGTCGGTCACGTCCTCGTAGAGCAGCTCGAGCGTGACCGTGTCGAGTTCATATACGTTCATCGCGCGTCTCCGCGAACGCGGCGTATCGTGGCGTACGCGCCCGAATGCCGGATCACCTCGGCCAGGCTCAGCGGAACCGTCACCCGCACGCCACGACGTATGAGCGTGTTGCGGCCGTTCAGGCACACCTCGAGCACGTCGTCGCCCGGATTGCTTTCGTGGACCGGAAGATATACCTCAGCCAGCGGACCGGCTCCGCGCAGCGCGGCGGCCCCGCCGGTCGGCGCGTCCCGCCGCTCCTTCAGCGTCCGCGTTGTGTTGATCGTATTCATCGAAATCTCCTTTCCAATCTTCCGGGGACGCCGCAGCGTCCCCGCAGGGTCGTATCGGGCCAGGCCCGGCATCGGCATCAGTCGCTGAATCCCGATTCGATACGTATCATCCAGGTCTGCTGCAGTATCCGCGCTGCGAACCCCTCGACCTTCCAGCCCACGGTGCTGATCTGGTCGAGCGGATCCGACGATCCGGCCGAACCGGCGGGCTTGATGATCGTTTTGACGTTGCCGCCGTTCTCGATGTCCACGACGCCGTAGGCGTTGCGGCCGAATACAAGCGTCGAAGCCAGCGCCGCGCCGCTGCGCCCGGCCTCTCCGGGATAGAGCACGTCGCCGACTGCAGGCGTGATGCCCAGCTCGGCCTGGTCCTGCGCCAGCACCAGCGATGCCGTGCCGGCGGCCCCGGCGTCGGCCGATAGAATCGTGGCCAGGTACTGGGGCTTGCCGGTCTCTCCCTCGTCGGATATGAGCAGGTCGCGGCCTGCGAGCGCGGCGGCTTCGGCCTGGGTGATCGCCTCGTCCACCGTCAGCGTCTGGGTCGTATTGTTCCACGCGGCCACGGTCAGCGTCCGGGAGGCGGCGGTGAGATTTGCGGCCGAAAAGCTCTTGGCCTGCGGGGTTTCGACCAGTATCACGCCGAATATGCGCCCGATCTCCCCGGTATAGATCGCCTCCTTGTCCTGGTATTTGGACACGTCCTGCCATAAGGGATCGCTCTGCAAATCGTAGGTCGTGTCGGGGCTCACGATCGCGATGAAGTATTCCTTGCCGTTGCGCAGGAATGGCTTTGCGTTGTTGTTTTTAAGCGTGCGCACCGCCCGGCGCAGCTCGGTCGTGGACAGTATGTCGGTTTTGTCCACCTCGAAGCGGTATTCACCGCCGCCCGCGTACTGTACGCCCGTGCCCTGGTGCAGCTCGTCGCGGATCACGGTATCGACCGAGAGCCCGCCCTGGTCGGCCATCAGCTCCACCGCGTCGCTGGCGACCGGGTCGATCGCGGTCAGGTCTAAAAGGTCGGATATCGCGACATATCCGCCGTACTGGGCCACGGTGGCGGTGATCTCGGTCATCGACAGGTTCTGCCCGTCGGGCACGACGCCCTCGGCAAGCGGCGTCGTGATCGCCGCGAAAGGCGTCCATTTGCGGAAATTGATCGTCTTGCCGCCGCCCCGCGGTATGGGCCGCTTCTGCCCGTACTGGTAATGGACGAGCTTGGGCTTCATGTCCTTGAGCATCTTGCGGTCGTAGTAGGTCTGTACCTCGGGGGCGAGCCCCTCGGTCGTGGTGAGGTGCGTATTGAGTGCTACCATTTGAATCCTCCTTTTTAAGGTTGCATTCAGGTCAGCCGGACCTTGCGGCCGCTGGCCACGATCGACTCGATGCGTGCGAACTCCTCGTCGGAGAGCGCCGCGACATTGACGCCGCCCACGGCTCCGGCCCCGCCCCGCGTCGCCTCGGGTACCCGCGCGTTCCGGGCGCGTATGCGGCGTGCGGCGAGCGTCTCCCCCTGCTGGCGGCTGTCGGCCAGTATCTGCGGCAGCCGGGTGAGCACGTATGCGTCGCGCAGCGAGTATCCCGAGCGCATCTTCGCGATTCCCTCGGGGTTGCTTCGTATGAATTCCCGCGGGTCAAAATCGGGAAACTGCGCCTGAACCTCTTCGGTCTCCCGGACGATCCGTGCGGCCAGCGAGTGCGCCGCGCCTGCTGCGGCCTCGGGCGGACTATTTGGAATCTCCCGGCTCTCCCCTCCCGCGCTTGCGCGCAGTATCTCGTCGTATCCGCGGCCCGGATGAAGCCGGGCCATGCGCCGCGCAAAGTTAAGCTCGTTCATATGCTGCTGTTCCCATTTGCGGCGCTCCCGGCGCAGCCGCTCGCCGAAAGCGCGGTCGATGGCCGCCTGGCTGCTCTCCGCGTCGTGCCGCTTGCCCACTTCCCCATCCGCGCCGCTCGCCGCGGCGTTCCCGTCTTCGCTCTGGCTCCCGGCGGCCTGCGTCAGCAGCTCCGAGGCCTCGACAGCGTCCCGGGCCCCGTCGTCGGGCCCCACTGCCGCCGCGGCGGCGTCGGGGGCGTTTTCCCCGCGTGCGACCAATACCTGTTCCTCCATCGTGATTGCTCCTTTCCGCGCCTCTCCGCGTTGTCCTGGTTATATGCGTTCCTCCGCGGCCATGCCGCGCCACGAGGCCGTCATATCCCCGGCCCGTGCGCCGGGGACGGGTATCGGCTGTCCAAGCGCGGCCCGCTGCCGCACATTCTGCCGTATGAGCCCGGCGATCAGGCTCTGCCGCTCGTCGTCGCGCGCGATGGCCGCCAGCACCTCGTCCCTGCGCTCAAAGTCCATGAGCTCCACCGCCGCGCGCGGGCTGATCGCGCCGATGTTTACAAGCTGCATGATCCGCTCGTCGTGGTAGACCGCCCGGTAGGGCACCTGCTTTTCCACGTGCACCGATACGCTGAACTCGATGGGCTCATCGTCCTTGCCGGCGCGGCGGGTGTCGGCGGCGCTGACCGACCGCTGCGCCGCGTCCCCCGCGATGAGGAACGTGCGCCGCTCGGTATATCCCTCGGCAATGAGCCGGATCATCATGTCGGCGACGTCGGCCGCCGCGTCATAGAGTTTGCCGATGATATTGCGGCTGCGCTTGCTTCCGGCCTCCTGCAGCGCCATGATCGCGCTGGCCGCGGTGACGGCTTTTCCTCCCTCGCCGCGCACGAACGCGTTTTGCCCGGATTCCTCCTTGAGCGCGCTCATCTTGGCCTGCATCAGCGCCATCGTATGGGGCGAAAGCGGTTTGGGCTGGAACCATCGCACCGCCCCCTCGTCGATCCGCTCCCCGTGAATGAGCGACGCGCTCCAGTCGGAGAGCTCGTTTTCGTCGATCTGCGCCGAATGGTTGACGAGCAGCTTGACCCGGCTGGAGAGCTCCGCATTTTCAAGTAGTATCTGATCCAGGCGATCGACGGTGCTCTGCATGTCTCCGTAGAGATCGGGAATCCCGAGCCCCCATGCCTGCCCCTCGATGGGCACCAGGCTGGTCACGACGAACGGATACCGCCCGTGGGCATACACCGTCTCGTCGGTAAACCGCTCCAGCAGACGGCCGCCCGCAAACCTTGCCATATATACTGCGGGCTGCGGCGGCAGGCCATCGCCCGGCCTTTCGAACTGCTTCCACCACATCTCGGTGATCATGACCGGCCGCTCGGCGGGATCGGCGAAGCGCACGTCGTTATAGAACGCCTCGCGCCCGTAGGGGCCCGCCGACGGAGCGGGGGCGTCGGGATAGCGGTCGGCCACCCACTGGGCGGGCTTAAAGCAGATCTTGAATACCGCCTCGGAATCCTCGATATCCTCGACGATCGGATCCCAGAGAAAATTGCGCACGCTCAGGTGCTGCACGTTGATGTCGCCCAGCCCGCCCAGCAGCGTCTTGTCCCAGTACACCTCCTGCACCGCGGTGCCGTGCACG
>JBMNNN010000172.1:0-4564 GCA_050942555.1 Christensenellales bacterium | reverse complement strand
CCAACGCTTCCCACGAGCTCAAAACGCCGCTGAGCACCGTCAAGCTGCTGGTGCAGACCCTTCTTTCCCAGCAGCCGTTCGACCCGGCGATGACCGGCGAGTTTCTCGGCGACATCGACTCGGAGGTTGACCGGATGACGGCGCTCGTAAACGATCTGCTGGTACTGGTGCGGATGGACGAGAAAGCTGCCCTTGCTTTTGAGAACCTGGACCTGTCGATGATCATCGAGGATGCGGTGGCTTCGCTTGAGCCGATGGCCCGACAAAAGCAGCTCGAGCTCGAGGTGCGCGTCGAGCCGGATCTGACCATGGCGGGCGAGGGCGCGGCGCTCCGGCAAATGGTGGTCAATCTCATGGACAACGCAATCAAATACACGCCGCCCGGCGGCAGGGTCGCGGTCGGAGCCGTCCGCAGAGGCCGCGATATCGTGATGCGCGTACGGGACACGGGCATCGGCATCGAGGAAAAGGATATCCCCTACATATTCGACCGGTTCTACAGGGTGGACAAGGCCCGGGACAGACAGACCGGCGGAACCGGGCTCGGACTTTCGATCGTCAAGGGCATCGTCGCCCGCCACGACGGTATCATCGACGTTGTGAGCAAACCGGGCCAGGGGACCGAAATGATCGTGGTGCTGCCCGGCGCAGCGCGGAATATCACTTAAATGTAAGGATCAAGTAAATAAACTGTAATCAGCTTCCGTTATATTTAAGCAGTACAGGAGTATCCCGTGTTTTTCGTATTGTCGGCCGGAGGTCAGGATGCGACAAAGCGTATGGAAAAATATAATCGCCCTGTTGGCCGCGCTGCTGGTGGCGGCGCTTCCGTCAGGCTGCGTTCCTTTTTCCAGATATCAGTTTATCCGTAACGCCGAATACAATCAGGAGAGCACAGAGCTCCCCCTGACCCCGGTGCAGTCGGAGAAGGCGCAGCGCCAGTCCTATACCCTTTATTTCCGCTATGAGGACGAGAACTACCTGGCCGGAGAGCAGCGGATGCTGTCGGCGAGCGAAGACAAGCGCATTGAAAAGGTGCTGCTGCAGGACATGATACAAAACGGGCCCAGCGCCGGAAGCGTTAAGCTGAAACCTGTCATCAACCCGAAGACCAGCGTGCTGTCGGTCTCTGAGAACAGGGAATACCTGTACATCACGCTCAGCCGTGAATTCCTGGAGCCAATTTCCGACGAAATCCCCGCAAACTGGGCCGGGGATGAAAAATGGCGGGAACAGGTCTACGCGGAACGGCGCTTGGCCGTCATGGCTATCGTCAATACGCTGACAGAGCTGGGACAATACAGCCGGATACAGATCCTGGTCGACACCGATAATACAGGACAGGGAACGCGCCCCACGTGGGAGATGCTCGGATTTGTGCGCGGAGATCCCGAGCAGGACGCGCAGCTGGCTGAGCCGCTGTCGCGCGACCAGTCGATGGTGCTCACCCCGCGCAACACGCTGAATCTCCTCCTGAAGCGCTTCGGGGAGAAGAACTGGAAGGCCGTGGATGCTTTTATTGCCCAGAACGATCCGCGCGGCTACACCAAGCCCCCGACCGAGGAAATGATCGCGATGCTGGGCATGCTGGATATATCGCTCGTGAGCTACGAGATCCACGACGAGATGGTCAGCAATGACGGACAATCCGCGGTGATCACCGTCAGCTATGTCTTCCAGCTCAAGGACGGAAATTCGTTTTCGATTGATCGCGCATCGATGCGCATGATCCGGGAGAACAGCATCTGGAAAATGGTATATTCCTCGATCAACCAACTGATCAGCAATGCATAGCAGTGTACGCAGACAACACACGCGCGCAGCGGCCGCGATACTGGGCGCACTGCTGCTCGGGGGGCTGCTGGCCGGTTGCGATCCGCAGCCTTTTTCAGCGCCATCGGATACCGCAGGTTTGCCGACGATCGAGCCTGCCATGACGCAGCCGCCCCAGAGAAGCGAATATCAGGAATTCCCGGCGGCCCTGTATTATCCCAACAGGGAGAGAACCCAGCTCGTCTGCTCGATACGGACGCTGCGGCTCGTCGGTGGCCAGACCCGCGCCGATGCCGTGATGTATGCGCTGCTTCGCAGGCCCGGGGAAGAGGGCCTCGTGCCCCTTTTCGACCGGAATGTATATGCGCGAAGCGTCATCGTATGCCGCAATCTTGTGACGGTGAATCTGTCAGTCGACGAATCGGATCTTGCGGAAGAGGAACTGGTGACCGCATGCACGGCCATCACCGCGTCGCTGACGCAGATAAGCGGCGTCAATTATGTGCGTATTCTCTTTAATGGAAGGGAAATGGCCGGGCGCGGCGTGCTGGATAACCCGATGACGCTGCCCGCCCAGCCACTCTATGTGCTCAAGGCGATGCACGAAATGCAGGATACCGGTATATCGGCTCCGATGAAGTCGGAGGAAGTGCTCTATTTCAGGGACACTTCGGGGCGGTATCTGCTCACTGAGGTCCGCGAGATCGCCTCTACCGCCAATCCCGTCATCGACATACTCTTGGAGCTGCGCAAAAGCCCGGCTGATGCTCCCGGCATGATGAGCGCGATACCAAAGACGATGGTGCTGGAAGGACATGCATTTACGCCCGATGAGAACGGTACCCGGACGCTCACGCTTCGCTTCTCGTATCCCAGGTATGATACGCTCGACCAGCAGTCGCTGCGGATGCTGCTCGGCTCGCTCGTATGCAGTCTCTGCGGGAGGATCGAAGATCTGCGCGGCGTGCAGGTCTATCTCAACGGAGTCCTTCAGGAAAACATACCGGGGATCGGAGCCGTTTCGGGGGGCATCCTAACGCCCGCGCTCTTTGAGCGCCTCATTGGAAACACGGTGACGCTGTATTTCCGCGACGCCGAATCCTCGCTGCTCATGCCGGTCACCCGCGCGATGGCCCAGGACGAATTCAACCTGCCCGAAAGCCGTATTCATGCGCTGATCGAGGGACCGCTGGCCCAGGAGAGCGCCCGGGCTGCGGCGATTTTTCCCGAGGGCGTCACCGGAAGCGATCTGCTGGGCGTATGGATAGACGAGAGCTGCATGTACGTCAATTTCACACAGCGCTTCCTCAATCGCTACGCCGCGCAGCAGCCCGATGAGCGCACGCTCGTATTCGGCATCGTCAACACGATGGCCGAGATGTACGGCGTCCGGCGGGTGCAGATACTCATCGAGGGGAAAAGAGTGAGCACACTGGCGGGGCTTATCAATATTGAAGCGCCGCTGCTTCCCAATCCCGGCTTCGTATCGGATACAACCACGCAGTCCCGCATCGCGGGGTAGAGCCGCAGTACTGAGCACCGTTAGGAGGTGGGCGTGTGGACGTTAAAAACTGCTTTTGCTGTGGGAATAAATCTTTGCCCGCAGATTCATTTTTCGAAATCTGTGACGTTTGTGGTTGGCAGGATGATGGCGGATTACGGAATTAGTTTAGAAGACATCGATTACGTGTTGAGCTAAACACCCTGATGAACCAAGCACTCAACAATGAGTGCTTTTTTCATACCCATTAGCCCCTCCCTCTGCCGGGCTTTAAATGCAGGGGACGCCGCAGGCGCGGAGTGGCCGCGCGTTTATAAGCTAAATCGCTGGCGGGAAAGGGGAAAATAAGAGGTGATAACCCTATCAATATGTACATATACATGATAGCGAGGATGTGAAGACATGGTTCCCGAGCGTCCCCGTTGGCAACTGGATATACCGCCGCTCATGCCCCAGGCGCTGCGGCAGGCGCTGCTGGCGATGGAGCCGCGGGACGCGGCCGCCGTGCGCGAGATCCGCATCCCGGCTGTGGGACCTGTTGGAATCGCAGGCTTAACCGACGGATTTCTCACGGCGGAAGGAGCGGTTTCCAGCGTGCCCGGGGGAGCCATCAGGCTGCGCGCAGGGGAGTGCAGGCAGGTATTTGAGGCGATGACCGGCCACGCGCCCTATGCCCGCGCCGATGAAATCGCGCGGGGCTATCTGACGCTGCCGGGCGGTTACCGCGTAGGGCTGGGCGGCGAGGTGGCCTGCGCACAGGGCAGGATCACGCATATGAAGGCGGTCACGTCTCTGAATATCCGCATCGTCCGCACCGTTCGCGGAGCGGCGGATGCGCTGATGGGCCATATCTGCCCGGGGAGAGGCCAGCTGCGCAGCACGCTGATCCTTTCGGTGCCCGGCATGGGGAAGACCACGATGATACGCGATATCGCCAGACAGCTGAGCGACGGAGCGCCCGGGCGCAGCGGCATCCGGGTGGCCATCATCGACGAGCGCGGGGAGATCGGAGGATGCCGCGAGGGAACGGCCGCGATGGATGTAGGAGTGCGCACCGACATACTGGACGGATGCCCCAAGGCCGAGGGGATGCTCTGGGCGATCCGGTCACTAGCCCCCCGCGTCGTCATCACCGACGAGATCGGCTCGGCGGACGACGCCCAGGCGCTTATCGAGGCCCGCAACGCCGGTGTGGCAGTGGTGGCGTCAGCCCACGCCGCGGGGATCCGCGACGCTTTCCGGCGTCCGTCGCTGCGGCTGCTTGCTGAGGAAGCGCTTTTCGACCTGTAC
>JBMNNN010000171.1:0-4590 GCA_050942555.1 Christensenellales bacterium | reverse complement strand
AGCATCCGGCGCGTGATTTAAGCGCGATCGGCGTACCGCTACGCGAACAGACGCGGCAGGCCGTCGCATGCCAAGGATGCGGGCGCGGACCGCTCGATGCTCTGCGGTTCCTCCGAAAAGGCCATGCACGCGCTGACCATCAGATCCCAGTCGTCGCGCGTGTACAGGTTATGCCCCGACTGCGGCAGTATCAGCGTTTTGCGCCGCTTGAGGCGGTTTTCCAGCAGCACGGCGCTCCGCATATCGACGACCTCGTCGCGCGCGGAGTGGATGATCAGCACCGGCGACTCGACGCGCTCCAGCGCGCTTTCGGCGCTGCGCATGAGGCCAAGCAGATCCAGAAAGCGCGGTATGCACCTGAGTGAAAACCACAACGACAGCCTCCTTCCCCCGGAGGCTGCGTCAGCGGCGTCCGGAGCAAGCCTGAGACCGCGGTGGAGCGCCTGCCGCCCGATGCGCAGGCACAGCGGCGTCGCGATCGCGATGATGCCGCGTATCACGTCGGGATAAAACCGATAGGCCAGCAGCGCCAGCAGCGACCCCATCGAATGGCCCGCCAGTATGATGTTGGAGTAGCGGGTGCGCAGATGGCCGATATGCTCAAGCACCGCGCTCTCCCACTGCGAACGGTCCGACCGGGCAAAATCCCTCCCGGTGCCTCCGTGTCCCGGCAGCAGCAGCGCCGATACCGAGAATCCCCGGCCCGCCGCCGCGGATAGCATGGGCCGGAACGGTTCGGGCGTACCCATCATGCCATGTATGAACACGATCATTGTCCGGTCGCCCTGCATCATGAGATGTTCAGATACGCTGTCTAACACACTTGTCACCCTCCCGGATAGTATGGACCGGAAAAAGCCGATTCATCCCGCCATCGCCGGGCGAATGGCATCCACATTCTAGGCAGCGCGTTTTCGGTATCGGTCGTGCCCGGGATACTGTCGGCCAATGGAAGTCCGGACGATCGCGACGAACGTCACCGGTGACTTCCTTTAATTTTGAAACGGAATTTATGAATGGTGTTCTCCGGCATCCCTTTTCGTTTCGTGGACTGTGCCATGCGGATGCTGCGGTGGCGCGTAGATCGAGTACAGCTTGAGCGGCACGGGGCCTGTATTGATGAGGTTGTGCCATATCCCGGCGGGAATCACGATCGCGTATCCGCTGCAGACCCGTTGCCGGAAATGGAGGTTATCCCTGCTGTTTCCCATCATAACAAGACCCTGACCTTCTTCCACGCGCAGGAACTGGTCGACGTCAGGATGCATTTCCAGGCCGATGTCGTCCCCGGCGCGTATGCTCATCAGCGTAAGCTGCAAATGCTCTCCCGTCCATAGCGCGGTACGGAAGTTCTCGTTCTGTCCGGCAGCCTGCGCGATATTGACAGCAAACGGTTCCGGGCCGTAATCGATGAGCCGGATATACTGTCCGCAGTCCGGGTAATACGGCGCAGCGGCGCGGCAGGGACAGCCATACGGACAGCAGCAGCGCGGCATATTCATGAAATACGCGCCGGGAAAGGTGTAATGCATGATCTCCCTCCTCCTATCGCTGGTGCTATATTCTACGCTGCGCGCCAGGAAAGGTGATTTTTTTCCGTACTCCTGATAGTGTCGCAACAACGCTTTACAACCGAGCGGCTACTTGATATAATACGAAACAATTATATAAACCGAGCAAACGCGATCACGGGGAATACACGCTGCGTCCGACGCCAGAGAGAGCTGTTGTCCGGTGCAAAACAGCGCGTGCGGCAGCCGTGCGCTCGCCCCCGAGCCGTTCCGCCGAACCCCGGGAATCCGGGCAGTAGGCGGTTCCGGGTACCCGCCGTGATACGGGCCGCGGCGCCGCATGCGCCGCGAACAAGTGGGTATATTGCATACCAATCAGAGTGGTACCGCGTGAGTCATGGCTCTCGTCTCTGGCAAGGCCGGAGGCGGGAGTTTTAATATCTGATCCGGGAGGGGATGTATATGAAAATAGCGTTTTCAACGCTTGGCTGTCCGGATTTCGAGTGGACCGATATATACGCGATGGCAAAGGATCTGGGATTCGACGGTATTGAGATACGGGGACTGGGCGACGACATATCGGCATACCGCGCGCAGCCCTTTACCGGGGAGCGTCTGCCGCAAACCATGCGCAAGCTCGCTTCGCTGCGGCTCGAAATCCCGTGTCTGTCTTCGGGCTGCTGCCTGAAGGACGCGGATCGCGCCGACGATAACTGCGAGGAGCTGCTCGCGTACATACGACTGGCCGTGAAGCTCGGGACGCCCTATGTCCGCGTGCTGGCCGACCGCAACCCCGAGCCCGAGGGCCCGGTGGATGACGAGGTCGTGCTCATGGCGCTGCGGCGCGTCCTGCCCGAGGCCGAGGCCGCGGGCGTGACGCTGCTCGTCGAGACCAACGGCGTCTACGCAGACACCGCGCGGCTCGCCGCGCTGCTGACCCGCGCCCGGAGCGACAGGGTGGGCGCGCTGTGGGATGTGCACCATCCGTACCGGTACGCGGGCGAAACGCCGGGGCAGACGGTAACGAACCTGGGCGCGCATATCCGCTACGTCCATATCAAGGATTCGGTGATGGAGGACGGCCGGGCGCGCTACCGCCTGATGGGTGAGGGCGATCTTCCGATAGACGAGATGATGCTCGCGCTGCGCTCGCTCAACTACAACGGCTACATATCGCTCGAATGGGTCAAGCGCTGGTCGTCGGATCTGGAGGATGCGGGTGTCGTATTCCCGCATTTCGCTCACTACATGAGACGCTACACGCGCAGGGCCGCCCCGCGCGCGCCGCTTTACTCGAACGCCGCGGGAACCGGGCATTATGTCTGGGAGAAGGACGTGCTCATCGACCTGACATTACCCCAGGTGCTCGACCGGATGGCCGAGGAGTTCCCCGATCAGTACGCGTTCCGCTTTACGACGCTCGACTATACCCGCACATACGCGGAGTTCCGCGACGACGTGGATACGTTCGCGCGCGCGCTCATCGCGCTGGGCGTGCGGCCGGGCGATCACGTCGCGATATGGGCCACCAACGTGCCGCAGTGGTTCATCACATTCTGGGCCGCCACCCGGATCGGCGCGGTGCTGGTCACGGTCAATACCGCCTACAAGATACACGAGGCCGAGTACCTGCTGCGCCAGTCGGATACCCATACGCTGGTCATGATAGACGGGTACAAGGATTCGGATTATGTGAGCATTATCCGCGAGCTGTGCCCGGAGCTCGAGTCCGCGCAGCCGGGCAGGCCCCTGCATCTTCGCAGGCTTCCGTTCCTGCGCAATATTATTACGATAGAATCCCGGCAGCCGGGCTGCCTGACATGGGACGAGGCGATAGCCCTCTCAGAGCAGGTACCGATCGAGACCGTGCGCTACCGCTCGATGATGATCGACAAGCACCACGTGTGCAACATGCAGTATACTTCGGGCACCACCGGCTTTCCAAAGGGCGTGATGCTGACCCACTACAACGTCGTCAACAACGGCAAGTGCATCGGCGACTGCATGGATCTGTCGACTGCCGACCGGTTGATGATCCATGTGCCGATGTTCCACTGCTTCGGAATGGTGCTTGCGATGATGGCCAGCATGACGCACGGGGTGACGATGTGTCCCATCCCCTACTTCTCGCCCCGGCTCTCGCTCGAGTGCATCAACCGAGAGAAAATCACGGCCTTCCACGGCGTGCCCACGATGTTTATCGCGATGCTGGAACACGAGCTTTTCCCGAAAACCGATTTCTCCCACATGCGCACCGGCATCATGGCCGGAAGCCCCTGCCCCGTCAAGGTGATGCAGGACGTCGTGGACAAGATGAACATGAAGCAGATCACGATCGTGTACGGGCAGACCGAGTCGTCGCCCGGATGCACCCAGAGCCGCGTCGACGATCCGGTGGAACTGCGGGTCAATACCGTGGGAAGGGCGCTGCCCGGCATCGAATGCAAGATCGTCGATCCGGTCACCGGCGAGGATCTTCCCGACGGCGTGGACGGGGAATTCGTCGCGCAGGGCTACAACATCATGAAGGGGTACTACAAGATGCCCGAAGCCACCGCGGCCGCGATCGACGATGACGGCTGGCTGCATACGGGCGACCTGGCCCGCCGGGACGCGCAGGGTTACTATAAGATAACAGGCCGCATCAAGGACATGATCATACGTGGCGGCGAGAACATATACCCAAAGGAAATCGAGGACTTCATATACACCCATCCCAAGGTGCGCGACGTGCAGGTGATCGGCGTGCCCGACGCGCAGTACGGAGAGGAAATCATGGCCTGCGTCATACTGCGCGAAGGCGAACAGATGACCGCCGACGAGCTCAGGGACTATGTGCGCACCCACATGGCGCGGCACAAAACCCCGCGGTACGTGGATTTCGTGACCGAGTTCCCGATGAACGCGGCCGGAAAAATCCTCAAGTACAAGATGCGCGAGGCCGCCGCAGAGAAACTGGGGCTGAAAAGCGCCGGAAGTATCGAGACAGCGTAGAACGGAGAGATTCATGGAAAAAAGGCTGTGGTACCATACGCCCCCGACGGAGTGGATGGAGGGGCTGCCCATAGGAAACGGACGG
>JBMNNN010000012.1:0-24021 GCA_050942555.1 Christensenellales bacterium | reverse complement strand
TACAGATTAACATGGATTGACGATCCCTGCACCTTTTTTGAGCCTCCCGCCCCCGCGGGGGCGGGAGGCTCCCTTCGGGATATGTAGTCATGCCTGCTTATTTACCCAGAACTATTTTACACTAACAGCACATACCGGATCACAGACATTCGTTCTGTTATATTCCTGTTCTGAAATTCCGAAATAGCTGCCATATGCGTCGGTATTGCGGCGGCGAAACCTCTCTCCCCTCATGCCGCTCCGCACGCGCGCTATTCGCCGGGCTCTCCTTCGTCGTTCACCGATACCGGCGGCTGTACGCGTACGGCATGGACCGGCGATTCGATCTTTTCGATACGGACAGGCTGCGCCTCATACTGCTCGCTATCATCATGCGGCGCGGGCTGCGCATCATCCCCGCCGTCCTGCTGTATGGGGCAGGAGGGTGAAGCCTGCTCCGGCTCACGCTGCTGCGGCGCTGCTTCGACCGTATGGCTCCGGCTGCCGGACAGGGACGCGTGCAGCGAATCCACCTCTCCCTGCAGCCGGTCGATCCGCTCGGACAGCTGCCGGTAGAGCATCAGCATCTGCGATGCCATGCGCTGCACCTGCTGTTCGCTGCGGTTGGGCATTTCGGGATAGGGTGAGCCGATCGGGTCATCGACGGGAGAGACCGCGCTCAGTGCGGGAGGCAGCAGCGAGCGGATCGCGTATCCGTCTTCCAGCAGGATGTGAAGTGCCGGATCGCCGACCAGCCGCGGCGCCTGGTCGGGCTGCCAGCCGGATCTGCCGAGCGTCATTTTTCGCGCGCCATCGGGCTCCACCCATGTGCAGGATATCGTATCCCCGATAATCTGCATGCATGGCATCCTGCATTGACCGGACCATGACAGCGGCGTTCCGTCGGCATAGACTCTGCCATCGCTCAGCCAGCACATATGCAGCTCATCCTGATGACAGCATACCTGAAAGTCTGTAAAGGGAAGCGGCGCAAGCAGCGCCTCTCTCCACGCTCCCGGTTCCAGCAGCAGCGAATACCGCCGGACCTTTGCCTTGTTAAACCCTCCCGACAGCACGAACAGGTACAGATCGTCCCGGTAGGCGGCGACCTGCAGCAGGCGGACGCGGTCTTCGGCGGTGAACGAATCCAGCGTGCGGCCGCTCCAGCTTCCCGCGGGATTCTGCTGATAATGCACGAGCGTTTCCGTTTGGTCATAGCCTGCAATATAGAGAATATGCACGGAGCCGCTGCGTGCGAACAGGATCGGATCGCGTATCCTTTGGTCGCGCTCGACCCGGGTCAGCGTGAACTTGCGCCATTTCCGTCCGTCAGCGGTGGCTCCGTACAGGAGACTCCCCGAACGGGTATTGACCAGCACGTGGGCAATGCCCCCGTCCATGCAGGCTGAGAAGGATTCAACCGACTGCGGCTGAACCAGTATCCGCGAGGCCTGCATCGGATCCGACAGCGTCAGCCGCCCCTCCCGGTCGAGAGAAAGAGGACGGTATCCGTCCCGCATATGCAGCCATACCGATTCATCCAGATACATTTATGTTCCCCCTCTTTCCAGCACGCGCTATCACATTTGACACGATCATTTCATACTATGCTATTAGAATTCCGGAAAGTCGTATCGTACCGGTTAAGGAGGGGAAAACATGTCCTTTTATTCCTTGCAAAACGCGGATACCCAGTGTTGTCCGGGTACAATTCGCGGAGATGCAACGAGCGGGCTGACTGAACGCGTGTGTATACAGGTCAAGAAGGTCTACGATGCCTGCATCCAGCAGGAAAGGCTTGAGAACATCACCGTATGCATCTGCCAGATACAGCCCAATACCGCCCGGCCGATCGGTCCCTTTGAGTTCGTGAGCTGCCGCAGCAGCAGCAACAGGGGCAAGCTCAAGGATCTGATCATCACCCGTCTTCCCGAGCGCGAGCACTTCGCCAGAGTCAGAGCCACGGTGGAAATCCCGATCGACATCGTGTTCACCGACCAGCAGAACGAGGAGCATGTTGGAAAAGGCTTTATCTGCGTACACAAGGACGTGATACTGTTCGTGCCCAACGAATCGATTATCCCGTTCTTCGTGGACAACATCGTAAGCGCTATCTGCGTCACGGGCACATTCGCAGGGGACAGCTGCTTTAACATCACAGTATGCGTTACGATCATACTCAAGATCGTGGCCGAAGTGGATCTTCTTATTCCCGCTTTCGGTTTCTGCCGGATACCTCCGTGCGAGGAGTTCGCCGAGAATATTTGCGACGAGTTCTTCGCGCTACCCATCTTCCCGCCCCAGCTGGAGGACAGCAGGATCGGGGCCGGCGGATCACACTGCCACCGCTGACGGCAAATTAGGCTCACCACATGATCTGCGCCCTGAGTCCCGCCCGACGGCGAGGCTCAGGCTTTCCTTATCCTTTTTTTCTTATTTGTCCTGTCGGGCGCTCTCCGGATACATATGTCCATTGCCTGCTACCATGCGCAAAAGCAAGACGGGCGGGAGTTTACCCGTATACCCTCGTGTGCTATAATAGGATGTCGCCCGCACGCGGCGTTTGTTAATCCTTATTCAAAGGAGGTCCTCCATGGTCCATCGCCGGATCGGCGCAATGATGGGTATACTGCTCACGATGCTCATGCTGGCATCCTGCGCGCCTCCCGCCAACGGAGCTACCCCTTCCCCGATTCCCCCTGAAACACCGGTGCCTGAAACGACGCCAGCACCCGATATCGAAATCACGCTCGCGCTGTGGAACCTGATGCCGCCCGTATCCGACGGCAGCAGCGTGTCGCAGCAGGTTTATGATACGATCCGGGAGCGCTTCGGCCTGCTCATCACGCCGTGGGAAATCACCGACGAAAACTGGCGGGATAAAATTGAGGCGGCTGCGACAGACGGGACCCTTCCCGATTTCTTTGTCTATGACCTCAGGAGCGGCCGCATCAATCTGATGCTCTGGTCCGACTCGGGCATCATACGCGATATACCCGCCGCGATGTGGCCCCAGTACCCCGCGCTGTATCGCGTGATGGAGTACGTCTCCCGCTCCCATGCGGATCCCGGGGGCAAAATGTATTTCATACCCCGCACCGCTTTTGCGTTCGACCAGACCGCAGGACAGACAACTGCGCTCTACTACCGGGCCGACTGGGCCCGAACCCTTGGATACGCCGATATGGACGAGCTGCCGTGGGAGCGGTTCATCGCGCTACTGTATTCCTACGCGCGTGAGGACCCCGACGGCAACGGCAGCGTCGATACCCGCGCGCTGACGCTGGCCGGCAGGGAGCTGGGCAGACTATATGAGATCTTCCTCATGAATTTCGGCGTCCGGGAATGGGTGCTGGAAGACGGGAAGTGGATACCGGGGCTGATCTCAAACCGGGCAAAGGAAGCGCTCAAGTGGATGAACCAGCTTTATCGGGACGGCATCATCGATCCCGGGTATAATAACCAGACAGAGCACGACGCCTTTAATAAGTTCGCGAGCGGCCAGGCCGCAATGCTGGCCGCCGACGGCCAGCGCGCAGGCGCAGCGATACTGCGCAAGCAGTACTGGGACACCTACAATCCCAATACCGTGATCGCTGACCATGTGGCGCTGCTGCCGCAGCCGCTGAACCCGTTCGGCGTCAGCTATAACGAGCTGCCCAGGATCGAAACGGCGACGCTCGTAAGCGCCGATGTGGACGACGATAAGCTGCAGCGTGCACTGGCCCTGTTTGACTGGCTCTATACCGAGGAGGGCCTCTCCTATATGCGGTACGGGCGGCAGGGCGTCGACTATCAGATGACCGAGGAGGGCGCAAAACCCATTCAGACCGACAGGGATGGAAACCCGCTCCTGTTCTCCGTGCGGAATCCTGAGCTGTCGCCGCTGTCGGTCCTCTCCACATGGAATATCGAAGGCCTCTCGCGCATGGAGGATCAGGACACGTTCGACCTGGCCTGTCAGCAGCAGCTGGAGGACTTCTGGTGGATTAACAACTGGAGACGTCCGCTGTTCACCGACGCGATGCTCACCCCCGAACTGGCGACATTTGACCTGCGAAGCTATGCGGAGCAAAAGCTCATGTACATGATGATGATGTCTACCGACATAGAATCCGACTGGGCTGCCTATGTGGACTCCTGCATGAACGAATACAATACGCAGGGAGCGATCGACGAGGTCAACGAATACGCGCGGCAGTACGGCCTGACTTCCGAAGAGTAGCGTCCGACCGGGAGGCGCATAAAAACCTCCATTGTTATGCATACAATGGAGGTTTGCTATTTGTATACCGCAGCCCGGTCACTCGCACCGGATGAGACCCTTTCCCTCCGCCATCTCATCCCGGGTGATGGGCACCGTATGGTCGAGCAGCCATTTTTTGACCTGATCTGGCGTCATATCAGGCCGCTGCTGCAGCAGCAGCGCCACGATCCCGGCGACGATGGGCGTCGCGACCGACGTTCCCGACATGCGCGCATACTGCGGTATGCCGCTGCGTATCCGGCCTCCTGGACGGTACTCGAGATCTGACTTGACCGATTGCACCTTCACGCCCGGCGCGACCAGATCGGGTTTTATGCGCCTTCCCACCGGCCCTCTGCTGGAGAAGTCCGCAATCCCGTCGTCATCGATCACAATCGTGCGGCGGTCGTCCAGCGCGCCTACCGTGATAATTTTGTTGCTGACGCCCGGCACCGTGATGGTTTGCGACTCGGGTCCGTTGTTTCCGGCTGCCACCACCACGGTAATGCCCATGTCCCACAGCGCCTCCGCGCCTCGGATCATCGCGTCGTCCCGCTGCAGGTTGCTGGCCGCTGAACCCAGCGAAAGCGAAAGCACCTTAATCCCGTAGCGATCCTTGTTGTCGGCTATCCATTGCATCGCGGCCAGCACATTTCCTGTGGAGCCGCGACCATTCTTGTTCATCGCGCGGATTACGACGATATCCGCTTCCGGCGCGATACCCTGGTACTTACCCCTCGACTGAAACCCGTTCCCCGCTGCCACGCCCGCTACGAATGTTCCATGACCATTGTCATCATAGGGCTCCTGCTTTCCTTTCTCATCAGTCAGATCCACAAAAGCCTTGATCCGGTTGGTTGGTCTTAAAAAATCGTAGTGCGGATAGATTCCGGTATCGATGATCGCGATACAGACTCCTTTTCCCGTGATGCGTTTGCGATGCAGCTTATCCGCCGCGACGACGCGGCTGGCCACATTCATCTGGATCTCGGTTTCCACGTCTGCGGCGATATAGCTTACGCCTTGGCACTCGGCCAGCCGGATGACAGCATTCCCCGGTACGTCCACGACATACCCGCTGATGATCGGGAGCTCCCGCAGCACATGCACGCCCAGCTGCTCCAGCCTGCGCCTGCACTGCGCATAGTCTTTGGCGTACAATATAACGCGGTACAGATCCTGTTTATTCATCCCTGCCGGATTGAGTAGTTCAGGATCAATTTTCTCTATGATACGCCTTCTCGTGATAAACACCCCCCTTGGATATTACATCCTATGTACCGGCGGGGTATGGCGTCACATCGGCCAGGGCTTGTCCTTGCCGTAGTCAGCCGTAAAAAGGAGCAGGCTATGGGAAGATCGTTGCGCACCTAAAAAAACGGCCTGCTGGCCGCCGCAGTGGCTTACTGATCGACCAGCCACTGTGTGATCTGTTTGAGCTTCTCCTTCTGCTGCGGATTGAGCATCGGGCTGATGATCTGGGTGAACTGATCCAAATCTCCCGAGTGGATCCGTTCGCGCACCGAAGGATCCCGCGCCAGCCTGTCTATCTCGGCCTGGAGCTGTCTATCTCCCATGCCCCGGTACCGCTCGCTTTGTCTCCTGAGCTCGTCAAACTTTTTTTGCTGCTCAGGGCTGAGATCTTCCCTACTTTTTTTCTGCCCCAGCAGATCGCGCAGACTTTTCCCCTTCATGCCGCATTCCCCCTCTTACTCCAATCTATTCATACGGGGCGGGATTGTTGTCACGGTCGCTGCCGGGCGCATATGCTAAAGAAGAATACCATATGAGGAGGAGCGATATGACTACTGAATCCGTCGCAGCGCAAGCAGAGGTGAGAGCAGCCGGACTGCCCGCGCTGGTGGGCGCGTCGCCCGTGCTGCCCCTGCTGCTGCTGGTCCCGCTGCTGATGCGCGCACGCTCTTCAGACGCGCCTTCGCGCTCCGCACAGGCTGTCCGTCAGGATGTTCCCGAGCCGCCGGCCGCCCCGGCCCCGGAGCAGCTGCGCGTAAGAGGCACCTCCGCAGGCGCGCGTCGTTCGCTTCCCGTTACCGAGCGGTTTCCCGATTACCGAAAACCCGAGAACACTGACCAAGATACCGATACGGAAAAGCCGCCCGAAGTAAAAAGCAGCGCAGAAGTGGTCAGTCCTCCCGTCGTGCGGCGCTCCTTCCCCGCCATTGATCTGCTGGGCTTTCTTTCGGACGCGGCTCCCTATATACCGGGAATGAACGCAAGTCCGATCGCGCGGATCATGCAGGCCCGCGAGATCGCCGATCAGATCCGCTCGATCCAGAGCAATCCGCTCCCGGCCCTGGCCGCTTCCCCGGCTCCACGGACATCAGAGATTCCGCTGGGGCTCATCAGCGCTTTCAGACGAAATATGCGCGGCAACGTGCCGCCCACGCTGAGCAAGACCGAGCAAATCATGCAGCTGGTCGGTGCGCTGAAAGGCGGTGGCGGTAACATGCTTCAGAATCTCACAGGGCTGGCCCAAAGCATCAATCCTGTCAGAACGACAGGTCAGATTGAGTCCCCAGCGCAGCCGCAGAGCAAGGATTCCTGCGAGCTGGACGGGCCGGTCGGCAACGCGCTGAGCCGGGCGCTCGTCAATATGGACGAAAAAAAGCGCCAGCAGTTTATCCGCATGGCGCAGGATATGATCGATAAAATGAAATAGAGCCACGCCGTCGGCAAAACGCCGATCCGCGCATAATGGCTGGCTTAAGAGGGTTATAACGCTGCTTTTTTGCGAGCGGGGCGGGATGGGTGATTCCGCCCTGCGGCCGATGGGCTGCGGATTACCGCGGCAGCTGCTCCTCCGCGTGCAGCGCGCGCCTGACTGCCGGTAGAACTACCAGCGCCACCGCGCCGCCGATCAGCGCCGTCACGAGCTGGGGCCAGCTGAAATTCAGGCTCAGCGCTGCGGTCATCGCCGCGGTCTTTTCAGCCGGTAATCCCTGCGCCGGGAGCAAAAAGCGCACGAAAAACTGTGCGATGGCTCCCCACAGAAAAAGCGACTTGAGAACCGAAGCGCCGCCGACCGAGATCCATCCGCGTCCCTTATCCATACCGATCCGGCGAATGATCCACTCGAAGACCAGCACCAGCACGATGTTTCCCGCGGCCACAAAGGGTATGAGCACGGCAAGGGCCAGATGGTTCTGCAGGAAGGCCACGACCGGCGTCAGCAGAGCGATCAGAACGCTGCCCCGCCATCCCACGATCCCGGCGGCAACGAAGAGGCCCAGGTTCACCAGGGAACCGATGATGAGCGTCCCCGCGAGCGTGCCGACGCCTGGCAGCACCCGGCGCAGCTCCTGGAAAAGGAGCGTCACGGCCAGCAACAGGGCCGTCCGGGTTATAAGTTTGATATTCTCTTTACGATCCGACATGATTCATTCTCCTTCTCATTTTAGTCGTCATAGACCCTGGATGTCAGCATACTCTTAGACTGTACGCCGGCTATCGCGCCCAGTTTGCCGGCCATAGCCCCGATCTCCTCGTTGGACCCGTCGACCACCACGGATATGACCGATATGCCCCGCTTCTCGTAGGGGAGCCCCATTCGCCCCACAATGATATGCGCGTAGCGGGACAGTATCTCATTGACCGCCGCGGCGCTGCGGCCGGGATCCTCCACCACGATCGCGACAACGCCAATTCTCCGGGACATGCACGCACCTCCTTCCCAACGAAAAGCCCTCCCGCCGTGGCTGGGAAGGCTCTGCTGTGCGCACATCTGAGTTCCCGGCGGCGGATCAGTGAACGGCCCTCTCCGCATCCGTGGGTACTCCGGCCTCCCCTCCCTCTCGGGCTACCCTTCGAGGTCAGTATATCGGCTGAGGTTTTCGATTGTTACCGCCGGCTGAACCACAGCCATGACGGCTGGACCAGTTCCATGTAAAGGTCCATATTCCGTGCGAGCGGCACGAATCCCAGATCGCTGATACCATTCTCGTAATCGGTATGCTCTCCGGTAAGGATCCGTCCCTCCCGCTCGTAGTCTACCCAAACCATCGAGGGAACTTTCTCCAGCGTGTCGTCGATCTTGATTTCCTGCATGACCGACGCGCCGTTGATCCTGAGAAGCACGTCCCCCGAACGCAGCCCCATTTTCTGCGCGATGGAGCCCGTCTGCACGTCCAGTACCCGGATGCCGCGCCTGGGCATCCCGCACCAGGGCTCCCGCGCTTTTTTTGCCAGGCTCCGCTCCAGTATCCATCCCGCAGCGCATATGACCGCGCTCAGGAGGGCCGCGAGCGGAAGCTGCCACAGCGCGCCTGCTGCGAATATTCCCACCGCTGCCAGAATGCCTCCCGACACCAGCATGAAAAGGCTTCTGCGGACTATGATTGTGCGCAGCGATTCACGGTGGGCGGTAAGGCCCATGCCCATCGGCATCGCAACGGGCAGCAGCACGCCGTCCGCGGCCGGTCCCAGGATCCCCAGCATCGGCACGATCCATATGCGCGAGAGTATCCGCGCACCCACCGAGCCGTTATCGGGATCATTGATGACCGCCGCCGCGGTATCCCTGCGCCCGTCAGCCAGCAGCAGCAGCCCGAAAAGACACTGACACACAGCCGTGAATACGATAGCCTGCGTTCCGCCCGAGAACGCCTCCCTCGCGACCAGCCCGATGAGCGACACGATGGCGCCCGAGAGCGGCAGCGCGTATTCGGCCAGTCCCGCCAGCATGAACCCGAAGGATACCATCCACAGCACGAGACCTTCCTGCTGCGTCAGTCCCATGCCGGTAAGCACCCAGGCCGCGCTGCCCACGACGCCCGCCACAGCGCCCCACAGCAGCGTATATGTCAAACTGACCCATTCGTTAGCTGTATCGCTGCGCGCAAAACGCCGGTGGATGGCGGCATTATGCCGGATCGCCATCATCGAGATGAGCGCAGCCAACAGATAGGACCACAGAAAGGTTCCCCCGAACAGCCAGGCTATAAATTCCGCCAGCGCCTTCATGACATTTCCTTTCACGCGATATTTACCGGATCATGCGCCTGAGTTCCTCCAGAGCGCGCATGTACTGGTTATCGTCAGCCGTGGCGAAGAGGAGCTGATTGGCCTTTACCTCTTCGTCTAAAACCACCTCTATATCGGGAACGACGCCCACGTCCTGTACGCTTCGTCCGCCGCCCGTCAGGTAACGCTCCTGCGTCATCTTGAGCGCCGCGCCGTCGTCAAACATGTGGAAGCTCTGCGCTACACCTTTTCCGAATGTGGTCTCCCCCACGATGAGCCCCACGCCGTAGTCCTGTATCCCGCCGGCCAGCAGCTCCGAGGCGCTCGCGCTGTAGCCGTTGATCAGCACGACCAGGGGCATATTCAGGTAGTTCGCGTCGGAGTGATCGATAACCTGCTTTCCGTCGCGGTCCTCCAGGTAGATAATCGGACCGCTCGGGAACAGCGTGTCGGCAATTTCAACGACGATGTCCTTACCTCCGCCGGGATTGTTGCGCAGATCCAGTATGAAGCCTTTCGCGCCCTGCATGATCGCTTCGCTGAGAAAACTGTGGAACTGCACCGAGCAGTTACCGCTGAACTCGTAGAGGCGGATATAGGCGATGCCGTCCTCGACCATCTTCCACTCGGCACGGTCAGCGACCAGGGGCGCGCGCGTGATTTCCATCTCGAGGTACTCCCCGCGTCTGTTGATGCCGATCGTGATCTGCGTGCCCTCCTCGCCGCGCACGAGATTCACCACCGTTTCCAGATCCATCGCCGTGATGTCCTTGCCGTCCACCGAAACCAGTTTATCCCCGGGCTTCATGCCTGCCTTCTCGGCGGGTGAGTCGCGGTAGACCTGTATGACCGTCAGCAGCGAATCCTTCGCGTCGGTCATGACCGATACGCCGATACCGACGTAGTTTCCCTCTTCCTCCTGCTGGAATTCATTATATTCTTCAGCGGTAAAATATGCGGCATACACGTCGCCCGAACCCCAGACCATCCCCTTGGCCGCGCCGTCAAGGAGCTGCTGGTCTGTCAATTCCTCCAGGGATTGCTCTTTCATATAGCTCATAATTTCCCTCAGCCTGGAAAACTGGTCCGGCGCGTCGTCCTGCGCCGCGCTCCCTGCATCAAGCAGCCTGACGATCGCGTAGGTTCCTGCGGACGAACAGGCCGCCACGACCAGTATGAGTACGATGGCGCCGAGGATCACTGTTCTTTTTTTCAGCATGGGTTCGCTTCCTCCATCCGGTGCGTTGCCTCCATTATACCGTCATCCAGCGCATTTTGAAAGAAAAAAAGAAAGCGATTGTTACTCGCTTCCTGTTACCGGGCAACCTGCCCGGCGAATAGTACCCTTTCTGATGCCATTCCATCTACTCCAGCCGATTGTTGGAAGACAAACTCTTGCCTAGCATGATGATGATCTTGAGAAGTACGGCATCCTCGAATGTACGCAGATCGAGGCCCGTAATGCGCTGTATCTTCTCCAGGCGGTATATTAACGTATTGCGGTGGATATACAGCTTGCGCGCCGCTTCGCTCAGATTCAGGTTGTTCTCGAAGAACTTCGATACCGTCATCAGCATTTCCTCGTTGATCACCTTCTTGAGCGAATCGTTATAGGCCAGCTCATAGAAGCGGCGGCGGATATCCCGCGGAACCTCCTGCAGGAACCGCTCCAGCAGCAGCCTCTGGAAAAGGAATATGCGCCCCTGCGTCTGCTGCATCAGTCCCAGATTGATGGCTTCCTGGGCCTCCTGGAACGAGTCGCGGATATTGATAAGCCCGCGCTTGATGCTGCCCACGCCCAGGCATGCGTGTACGGCCATTTCATTTTGTATGGTTTCATCCATGGCCTGTACGAGCTGTATGATGGCGTCCATGTCCGAGCTATCCTCGACCATTTTGACGAGCGCCACGACATAACGGTTGAGATTGACGACAACGTCGCCCATCTTACGCGGAAAGAGCTTGGTCATCGCGCTATAAATACTGGCCGCGTCTCCCTCAAATGTCTGTATGATGATCACGCACCTGTCGGCGTCCACTTCGATGTTGAAATCACGGATCGCTTCCTGAAGCTCGAGCGGATCGATACGATCCAGCATGATGCGCTTGAAAACCTCCTCGCATCCCGGCTTTTTGAGCGTCGTGTGCAGTATTTCGTCGATAAGCGTGACGATCAGGTAGCCGTAACGGTCCACCTCGTCGGATACGCCGCGGATTGCGACGCACATCGGATGGTAGTTCTCGCTTTCCAGCATGAAATATGTATAACCCGTCTCGGGGACGCGCGCGATGCCGTCCTCGAAGTTCAGGCTGTCCATCCATTCCGTGCAGAGCCCCGGCATTTCTTCGGAGCTGGAAACGAGGATCTCATCGGTTTCGTCAAGCAGCGCCATTTCCAGCCCGATTTTTTGGGAAAGATCCAACATTACCCTGCTGACCTTGCTATCGATTTTCACAAATACTCCCCCTTCTTTTGAACAATGAAAGGCAGAACACAATAAATAGCCTGCGTTCTGCCTTCTTCACTATGAACGTCGTAGCTGCTCAAAATTTGAGCAGTGTCTCTTCGCTTTCGCTGTCAAAGAAATGAACATTGGCCATGTCGAAGGCAACCTTTATATTGTCGCCGGTGCGCGACAGACTGCGGGCTTCCACGCGGGCTGTGGTACTTCCTTCCTTGCCGTCGATAGCGAGATACAGATAGGTTTCAGAACCCATGAGCTCCACTACCTCGACGTAGGCCTTAACCGTGTAGTCGGGGTGCTTAGCTACGTACTCCGCGTTGTCGTGGATATCCTCCGGGCGGATGCCCATCACGACTTTCTTGCCAATGCAGGAGGGATCCTTCAGCCTGGCTGCGCGTTCCGGATCGACCTTTACCTTATTCTCCCCAAAGACTACGAATAGATCCGCGCCTTCTTTGACGAGATCCACATCGAAGAAGTTCATGGGCGGCGTGCCGATAAATCCTGCCACAAAGCGGTTGACCGGCTGGTCGTACAGCGTCTGGGGCGAATCAACCTGCTGGATGAATCCGTCCTTCATGACCACGATGCGGGTTCCCATCGTCATGGCCTCGGTCTGGTCGTGCGTCACGTAGATGAACGTGGTTTGCAGGCGGTCGTGTAGCTTCGTAATCTCGGTACGGGTCTGAACGCGCAGCTTCGCGTCCAGGTTGGAGAGAGGCTCGTCCATAAGGAAGACCTTAGGCTCGCGGACGATGGCGCGTCCCAGCGCGACGCGCTGACGCTGACCGCCTGACAGCGCCTTGGGCTTGCGGTTGAGCAGATGGTCAATGCCCAGTATCTTGGCGGCTTCCTTGACGCGCCGGTCGATCTCGGCACGGGGCGTCTTGCGCAGACGCAGTCCGAATGCCATATTGTCGTACACTGTCATATGGGGGTACAGAGCGTAGTTCTGAAAGACCATTGCGATGTCGCGATCCTTGGGAGCCACGTCATTGACCAGCTTGTCACCGATATACAGCTCGCCCTCGGTGATTTCCTCAAGGCCTGCAACCATGCGAAGCGTGGTAGTCTTGCCGCACCCGGAAGGTCCTACAAGAACGATAAACTCCTTGTCCTCGATGTCCAGGCTAAAATCGCTGACTGCCTGTACGCCACCCGGGTACACCTTGTACATGTTCCTCAGGGACACTGTTGCCATAGATTTACCTCCTCACCTTAAATACCGTACGAATGCACGAACGATAAAACCTACATCTTACGCGATGTGATATTACTCTTACATTATAAAGGAGTTTGACCGGAATTGCCATGTTCACACCGTACAAAATATCTGATATTAAATTTAGTCACTACCTATAGTACCGTAGGTTCCTCCGCCAAAGATTTGGGCATAATACCAAGTTTCCGGGCCGATTCGGGCGCAAACGACGAATGCCGTTTCATCGTGCCATCATCATTTTGACGATGGGTTTCCGTAGTAAGCCCCGGGACCATGTTTACGGTAATAGTGCTTATCAAGGAGCTCCGAATCAATTTCCATACAGTCGGGCCGTAGCTGCCGCGTCGCCCAGGCCATCAGCGCTGTCTGCTCCAGCACCGCCGCGTTGTATACGGCGTCCCCCACATCAGCTCCCCAGGCGAAGGGGCCGTGTCCCGCGACGAGGGCTGCCGGCATTTCCTCGGGGCTTACGCCATCAAAAGTCTCCACAATGACGTGCCCGGTCTCCGCCTCATACTCCCCCCGTATTTCATCCCGGGAAAGATACCGGGTACAGGGCACCGGACCATGAAAAACGTCGGCATGGGTAGTTCCCAGACAGGGAATCGAGAAACCAGCCTGCGCCCATACCGTCGCCCAGGTGGAATGGGTATGGACGACTCCTCCGATCATCGGAAACGCCCGGTAGAGCGCCAGATGGGTGGGCGTGTCGCTGGAGGGACGAATACTGCCCTGCATCACCGTACCGTCCAGCCCGACAACCGCCATCAGCGCGGGCGTCAGCTGTTCATAGGGAACCCCGCTGGGTTTGATGACGATAAGTCCCCGGTCCCGGTCGATACCGCTCGCATTACCCCACGTAAACAGCGCCAGCCCTCTGTCCCTCAGCTCCAGATTGGCGCGGTATACCGCTTCCCGCAGCGCTTCCAGCCTCATGAAATACTCTCATACATTTATTTATATATATTATACGGCAGAAAAATGAGCAAATCAAGAAAACGAACTGTTGCATTATTATAAGTCCGGATGTATAATTATAAATATCCATTTGCGGGGTCTGCGGCGGCCATCGCCCAGCGGGCCAAAAGGAGTCGAGCGATGCATTCCGTCAGTGTAATAGGGGCGACCGGATACGCGGGCGCCGAACTGATCCGTCTGCTGACCGGCCATCCGCGCGTGCGGATAGCGCACCTGGCGTCAAGCAGCACGGCAGGCCAGCCGCTTGCTGCGGTGTACCCCAGCTTCATGGGCAGCGGGCTACCTGCGCTTGAGGTTCCCGACTATGAACTGCTGGGCCGGGACAGCGACGTGGTCTTCACCGCTCTGCCCCACAAGGTGAGCGCACAGGCGGCGCCGCCGCTCCTTGCAGCCGGCGCGCGCGTCGTCGATCTGTCGGCGGACTTTCGGTATTTGGACGCCGATCTATACGCGCAGTGGTATGGAGCGCATCCTGCGCCCGGGCTTCTTTCCCGGGCGGTCTATGGGCTCCCCGAGCTGCACCGCGAAGCGATCCGCAGCGCGCAGCTCGTCGGAAACCCGGGCTGCTATACGACGTGCGCTATCCTGGGGCTGGCCCCGGCGGTCAGGGCCGGACTCATCGATCCCAGCCGCATCGTCATCGACGCCAAATCGGGCGTAACAGGCGCGGGCGCTGCCGCGACAAGGGATCTTCATTTCTGCGAGGTCGACGAGAACATCAAAGCCTACAAGGTAGCGGCGCACAGGCACACCTCCGAGATCGAGCAGGAGCTCTCTTTGGTGGCGGGAAAACCGATCGCGCTGTCCTTTACGCCCCACCTCATACCGGTCAAGCGGGGGATCCTCGCAACGATGCACTGCGAGCTTACAGCACCTCAATCCCACGCCGACGTGATGGCGGTCTATCGCGATTTTTATGCGGGCGAACCCTTCGTGAGGCTGTATGAGGAGGGCAGCCTGCCCGAAATCAAGCACGTCAACGGCAGCAACGAGTGCCGCATTGGCTGGGTCGTCGACCGGAGGCTTGGCCGCCTTATACTCGTGTCGGTACTCGATAATCTCGTCAAGGGCGCGGCCGGTCAGGCGATCCAAAACATGAACCTCATGCTCGGGCTTGAAGAAACCGAAGGCCTGACGCAGCGGGCATGGTATCTGTAAACGGAGGTTACAGCAATGACTACCGATATACTGCAGGACAAGGCAAAAATACTCATCGAGGCGCTTCCCTATATCCAGACGCTCAGTGGTAAGACCGTCGTCATCAAGTATGGCGGCAACGCGATGCTGGACGACGCCGTCGTCGAAACCATCCTTCAGGACATCACGCTTCTCAAGTACGTGGGCGTCAATCCGATCGTCATCCATGGGGGCGGGCCCGACATCAACGCGCTGCTCGCGCGCCTTGGCATCGAGCCCCAATTCCACGAGGGGCTTCGCGTTACCGACGAGGCGACGATGGAAGTGGTGCAAATGGTGCTGACCGGAAAAATCAACGCGAATATCGTCTCCCGGCTTAACATGATGGGCGCCCGGGCGATCGGCCTGTCGGGGAAGGATGCAAATCTTATAGAGGTCGTGAAGAAACCGCCGAAAAACGGCGTGGATCTGGGGTATGTCGGGCAGGTATCGGCCATCAACGCCAAGCTTCTTGAAAGTCTTGCGGCCGAAGAATGCATCCCGGTCATTGCGCCTGTTGGCATCGGCCCCGACGGCCGCAGCTACAACATCAACGCCGATACAGTCGCGGGCGAAGTCGCCGCGGCGCTGCGGGCTGAGAAACTTATGTTCCTCACCGACGTCGATGGGATCCGGATGGATCCCGCCGATCCCGACACGCTCATTCCCGTCATATCCGTCGATCATATCTACCGGCTGATCGAGCAGAAGGTCATCACAGGCGGCATGATTCCCAAGGTAATGGGCTGCATTAAGGGCATCGAGCAGGGTGTGCACCGGACGCATATCTTAAACGGCACCATCCCCCACCCCATCATCCTGGAAATATTCACCGACAAGGGCATCGGCACAATGGTGACCCGGTAAAGGAGGCTTCCCATGCAGCTGGCGGAAATACAGGCGCTGGATCGCGCATATTATATGAACACGTTCGGAGAACGTATCCCGGTGTGCTTCGTGCGCGGCGAGGGCTGCACGCTGTACGATACCGCCGGCAAGGCCTACACCGACCTTTTCGCGGGCATCGCCGTCAACGCACTGGGCTACGCGCACCCGGCGCTGACCGCCGCGCTCAGGGAGCAGATCGGACGGCTGACCCACACCTCGAGCGTTTACTATGTCGAGTCTCAGGCGGTTCTCGCGCGCATGCTGGTCGAAAACAGTTTCGCCGACCGGGTATTCTTCTGCAATACCGGCGCGGAGGCCAACGAGGGCGCGGTGAAGCTGGCACGGAAATACTTCTATGAGCGCGGGGAAAAAAGGTACAGGATCATCACGCTGCAAAATTCGTTTCACGGCCGCACGCTGGCGATGGTGGCGGCCACCGGTCAGGAGAAATACCAAAAGCCCTACCATCCGCTTCCCGCTGGCTTTGTGAACGTGCCTGCCTATGATATTGCCGCGATGCGCGAGGCCGTGGACAGCGAAACCGCAGCGGTGATGCTCGAGACGGTACAGGGCGAGGGCGGCGTTCACCCCGGAAGCACGCGGTATCTGCAGGCCGTCGCGGACCTTTGCCGGGAAAAAGGCGCGCTGCTCATCATCGACGAGATACAGACGGGGCTTGGCCGGACCGGTAAACTCTTCGGCTACCAGCACCACGGAATTACGCCCGACATCATCACGCTGGCCAAGGCGCTGGGCGGGGGAATTCCGATCGGCGCGATCCTTGCCAGCGGGGAGGTGGCGTCGGCGTTCCATCCGGGCGACCACGGTACCACGTTCGGAGGCAATCCGCTCTCGTGCACGGCGGGCATCACGGTGCTTACCGAGCTGCTGGGCGGCGTGCTGGACAGCGTGGCTCCCCGGGGCGAATATCTGACCGGACTGCTCGCCGGGATCGCCCGGAACCAGCCCGCGATCCTTGAGGTGCGCGGCCAGGGGCTGATGATCGGAGTGGCGCTCCAGCCCGCATTTCCGGCCCGGGACATCGTGCTGGAACTCCTTAAGCGCGGGTTCGTGGCCGGTACGGCTGCGGGCAACACGCTGCGCCTCACGCCGCCTCTGATCATCACCGAGCGGGAACTTGACGCGTTTGCGGCCGCGCTCGATGACACTCTTTCGCAATATGAGGTAAAACCGATATGATCGAATTTGTGCAGAAGCATTTACTGACGCTGGCCGACTGGTCGCCCGCAGAGATTCATCTCACGCTGGATTTGGCAGACAGGCTCAAGGCCATGCGCAAAAACCGCGTCCCCCATCCCCTGCTTGCCGGGAAAACGCTGGCGATGATTTTTACCAAATCATCGACCCGTACGCGGGTATCCTTCGAGGTGGGCATCCATGAGCTGGGAGGATACGGGCTGTTTTTAAGCGGCAGCGACATGCAGCTTGGCCGCGGCGAAACCATCGCCGACACAGCGCGCGTGCTGAGCCGCTATGTAGACGGCATCATGATCCGGACATTCCGGCAGAGCGATGTGGAAGCGCTGGCCCGGTACGGCACGGTGCCCGTCATCAACGGCCTGACCGACGACTACCATCCCTGCCAGATCCTCGCGGACCTTATGACCATCCGCGAGCGCAAGGGAGAGCTGGCCGGGCGCAGGCTTGCCTTTATCGGCGACGGCAACAATGTGGCCAACTCGCTGCTGCTGGGCTGCGCTAAGACCGGCATGCACATCGCGGTAGCATCCCCCGAGGGTTACGAGCCTTCCGCGCAGGTGGTAAGCCGGGCCATAGAGATAGCCCGGCAGACGGGCGGATCGGTCCTGCTCACGCGGGAGCCGCGCGAGGCGGTCCGGGGGGCCAACGCGGTATATACCGATGTGTGGGCCAGCATGGGACAGGAATCCCAGCAGGCCGAGCGCCGCGCCGCGCTCAGGGCCTACCATGTGGACGAAGCGCTGATGGGACTTGCAGCCAGCGACGCGCTTTTCCTGCACTGCCTGCCCGCTCATCGCGGCGAGGAAGTCGCCCCGGGAGTCATCGACGGCCCATGGTCGGCCGTATTCGACGAGGCGGAGAACCGTCTGCACGCCCAGAAAGCTGTCATGGCTCTCCTGATGGGCCAGCCGGAAACGCTATGCAAAATTTGACGGTACGAAAGGCCGTGCCGGCTGATATTCCGGACATACTGCGCATCACGCGATCGGCATTTGAGCAGTACCGGGTGCTGCTGGGCTTACCCCTGCCGCCGGCCGCGCTGACCGAGACAGAGGAAGACATAGCGCGGGACATCGCGACCAAGGACGTCCGTATCGGGTTTTTCAACGGACTGGTGGCCATCGGCTGCGTACGCTGCGAGACGCTGTCCGGGAACGTCGCGTATATCAGCCGCTTTTCCGTGTCTCCCAACTGGCAGTCTTCGGGCATGGGCCACGCTCTTCTGGAAGCTGTGGAGCAGGACTGTCGGGAGCGCGGGGTCGCGGCGCTCACGCTGCATACCGCGACGCGCATGTTTGCGCTCGCGCGGTTCTACTACGGGCAGGGTTTTTTCGTGCACTCAACCACCGACAACAGGGGCTATATCCGCGGGCTCTTCGTCAAGGAGATCCTCCCCGGCGCGCACTATAGCCTGGAGGAGGCTATGAAAAGATAAACCGGCGCATGGAAACGCGGCAGTCGTCTGCCGCGTTTTCTGTTCTGGGTATCCGGGCGATCCGAACCCAACAGAGGCGCGGCCGCCGTACCATATTATTGGTTTTCCAGGGAAAGCCGTATCAGAACGTGGTTCTTTCGCTGAATGAGCTTTCAACCTGATGGATCATGCGCTTGACCATCTCGCCTCCGACGCTTCCATTCTGCCTGGACGTCAGATCACCGTTGTACCCCTTCTTGTAGTTCAGGCCCTGCTGCGTGGCGATCTCGAACTTCATGTTATCGAGCGCCTGGCGGGCTTCCGGGACCAGTTGACGCGAGCTCCTAGCCATCGTTTACACCTCCGTTTGCCTGTTTGTCTGTATTACTGAGAGGTTCTTCCGCTTATCGAGGACTCATACTGCTGAATCATACGTTTCACCATCTGGCCGCCGATAGACCCGGCCTGACGGGAAGGCAGATCACCATTGTAGCCCTGTTTCAGGTTCACGCCCACCTGGCTGGCGATTTCGAATTTCATATTATCGAGCGCCTGGCGAGCCTGCGGTACTAAGGTCCTGTTGTTTCTAGCCATTCATTACACCTCCGTTTTTTTTGCATTTCGATGCGTTCATATTTTTATCACTGCCACCGGCTTTCACTCTGGTAATTTTAGAGAAGGAGGCGCAAAACAGGTCGTAATTAAAGCCAACTCAGGTTATCATTTATCGGGTTTGTCAACGTATTCCTAAACGCTTACCGATGGTTCCATAAATTACCATATTTAAACAGAAAACTGTCCGGAGCGTTGGCGGACAGTTTTGCGTTCTTTTCAGTTTTGCTTATTAGGGGCTCAGAAACCAGGTCCGTGCGGCGCCCGCCAGATAAAGCGACCCGGTGATCACCAGCGGCATGCCGGTCTGTCGCGCGCGGGCCAGTCCCGTCTCGAATGCTTCCACCGCCTTGGGCTGCACCGATACGCTTACGTGCTCGCGCTCAAAAAAACCGCGCAGCTCGTCGCACGGGGACGCTTTGTCGCTTTCCGGTTTGGTTACGATGGCCTCGGACGCTATCGCGGCAAACTCTCGTATCATCGCGCCGGCCTGCTTGGTGCGCAGGATGCCGCACACAAGCACCGCGCGCGCGGCGGGAAAAAGATCCTCAAACGTCCTTCGCAGCTGCTGAGCGCCCTGCGGATTGTGTGCGCCGTCCAGTATGACGAACGGATCCCTGCACAGCACCTCCATGCGTCCGGCCCAGCGCGTCGCTTCCAGCCCCGCGCGGATATGCTCCGCTCCGATCGCCCACTCCCCGCTCTGGGCCAGCACCGCGGCCGCCAGTACCGCCGTGGCAGCGTTGAGCACCTGGTGGCGGCCCAGCAGGCCGATGTGAAGCTCCGGAAAATGCAGGCCGTGGCAGTCGAGGGAGAAAACCTGTCCGTCCAATCCGCTTTCCCGCACGACGATCTGGCAGTCGGCCACCGAGTAAATCGGCGCGCGCACGTCGCGCGCGGCTGCCAGCAGCTCTGCCCAGGCCTCCGGATCGGGCTGGGGATAGACGACGACGGGCGTGCCGGGCTTCATGATGCCCGCTTTTTCCCGCGCGATGGCAGCCACCGTATCTCCCAGCACTTTTATGTGATCAAGCCCGATCGACGTGATAACCGACAGCGCGGGATGAATGACGTTGGTCGCGTCCAGACGGCCTCCCAGCCCCGTTTCAATGACAGCGATATCGACCGCTGATTCGTCGAAATAAAGGAAGCACACCGCGGTAATGAGCTCAAAAAACGTGGGGTGCGTCAACCCGTCGGCCTGCATCGCCTCTGCGGCGGCCCGAACCCTGGTGGCCAGCCGGGCGAAATCCTCCTGCGCGATTTCCCGCCCGTCGATGCGGAAGCGCTCGGTAAAGCGCTCCAGGTACGGCGACGTGTACAGACCCGTGCGGTAGCCCGCCGCGCGCAGTATCGAATCGATGAACGCGCACACGGACCCCTTGCCGTTTGTCCCTGCGACATGCACGGCCCGGATGTGGTTCTGCGGATCGCCCAGCCGCCGCAGGAGCTCG
This sequence comes from Christensenellales bacterium, assembly GCA_050942555.1. Classification (GTDB taxonomy): domain Bacteria; phylum Bacillota; class Clostridia; order Christensenellales; family UMGS416; genus JAAYXU01. The sequence goes on along the minus strand of JBMNNN010000012.1, from coordinate 3,386 downwards.
CGGATGTTATCGAGCCCGTTTTTGCGCGAGCCGAACAGCGGGGTGTTTACGACATACTCGTAGCTTTCCCAGTAATTCATATCATCTGTCCGCGTCTCCCAGGCTCTCGAGCCGCGCCAGGAGCTTTGCGAGCTTTTCCCGGTTCTCGCCAAGCTGCCTGCGCTCCTTGTCGGTCACCGCGGCGGGCGCTTTGGCGACAAACCCGGGATTGGCCAGCATCGTTTCTCCGCGCGCGATTTCCCTGCGCGTCTTTTCGATCTCTTTTATTACGCGCTCTTTTTCTCTGTCCACGTCGATGAGCTCTCCCAGCGGTATGAATAGCTGGGCCGCGCGTCCCACCGCCGACACCGCGCCCCGGGGCGCCTCGTCAGCGGAAGCGATGTGCGTGATGCGCGATGCCGACGCAAGCCGCACGATGAAGCTCTCCATCCGGGCAAGGTCGCCGCTGCGGCCCGGCGCGGGCGCCAGCAGCATCGCGCTCTTCCTGCCAGCGGGCACTTTCATCTCCGCCCGGATGCCGCGGGCCAGCCGCACCAGTTCCATCATGTCCTCGATGAGCGCGGTCTCCTGCTCCGCGATGAGCTCCGGTTCCGGTGTCGGCCACGGCGACACCATGATGCCGCCCCGCTCGCCGGGCAGCGCGCTCCATATCTGCTCGGTGACAAAGGGCATGAAGGGATGCAGCAGCCTGAGCGAATCGCCAAGCACATGGATGAGCGTAGCCAGGGCGGCCTGCCTGTCCTCCCCGCTTCCTTCATAGAGACGCGGCTTGGTCATCTCGATATACCAGTCGCACAGCTCGCTCCAAATAAAGTCGTATATCTTCTGGCACGCCATGCCCAGCTCGTATCGCTCGAGGTTGTAGGTCACCTCGCCGATCACCTGCTGCAGCCGGGACAGTATCCACCGGTCCGAGACATGAAGCTTCGCCGAAGCCAGCGGGATGGGTTCCTCCTCCCCGGCGTTCATGAGCACGAAGCGGCTCGCGTTCCAAATTTTGTTCGCGAAGTTCCGCGCTGCCTCCACTTTCTCGTCATGAAAGCGCATGTCGTTTCCCGGCGCGCTGCCGATGGTGAGCGAGAAGCGCAGCGCATCCGCGCCGTACCGCTCGATTATGTCCAGCGGGTCGATTCCGTTGCCCAGCGACTTGCTCATCTTGCGGCCCTGCGCGTCGCGTACCAGCCCGTGGATGAGCACCGTGTGAAAGGGCCTCTGTCCCGTGTGCTCGAGCCCCGAGAATATCATCCTCGCGACCCAGAAGAAAATGATGTCGTAGGCGGTCACGAGTACGTCGGTCGGATAGAAATAATCGAGCTCCGGGGTCCGGTCGGGCCATCCCAGCGTCGAGAAGGGCCATAGCGCCGAGGAAAACCATGTGTCGAGCACGTCCTCGTCCTGCCTGAGCGCCCCTCCGCAGCGCGAGCAGGCAGACGGAGTCTCCCGTGCCACCTCGACATGCCCGCACGCGCAGTACCAGGCGGGTATCCTGTGCCCCCACCATAGCTGCCGGGATATGCACCAGTCCTGTATGTTCTCCATCCAGTTTAGATAGATCTTCGCGAAGCGCTCGGGCACGAAGCGGATACTGCCCTCCCGGACCTCGCGGATAGCGGGCTCAGCCAGCGGTTTCATGCTCACGAACCACTGCTTGGAGATAAGTGGCTCCACCGTAGAGCCGCAGCGATAGCACGCGCCCACGCTGTGCTCGTAGTCCTGCGTGCGGACTAGCAGTCCCTGCGCGGTAAGATCGGCCACGACCCGCTCTCGGGCCTCTCCCGTCGTCATGCCCGCATACGCGCCGGCCGCGCCGGTCATCCTGCCGTCCTCGCCTATGACGCCGGGCATGGGCAGACCGTGCCGGAGCGCCATCTCATAGTCGTTGGGGTCGTGCGCCGGCGTGATTTTGACCGCGCCTGTCCCGAACTCCGGATCCACATAGCTGTCGGCGATAACCGGTATCTCCCGGTTCATGAGGGGCAGCAGCACAGTCTTTCCGACCATCTCCCGGTAGCGCGTATCGTCCGGGTGCACTGCGACCGCCGTGTCCCCCAGCATTGTCTCGGGGCGGGTGGTCGCCACGACGATGGAACCGCTCCCGTCCGCGAGCGGATACCGGATATGCCACAGATGGGAAGCCCGGTCCTCGTACTCCACCTCGGCGTTGGAGATCGCGGTGCTGCAGCACGGGCACCAGTTGATGATTCTGTCGCCGCGGTATATAAGCCCCTTTTCATAGAGCCGCACGAATACTTCGGTCACGGCACGGCTCAGGCCCTCGTCCATCGTGAAGCGCTCCCGGCTCCAGTCACAGGAGGAACCCAGCTTTTTAAGCTGGTTCACGATATCGCGTCCGTATTCCTCGCGCCACCTCCAGGCCCGCTCAAGGAACCCATCGCGCCCCAGGTCGGCCTTGTTCAGGCCTTCCTCAGCCATCTGCTCGATGATCTTTACCTCGGTGGCGATGCTGGCGTGGTCGGTGCCCGGCTGCCAGAGCGTGCAGAATCCTCGCATCCGGCTGAAGCGGATCAGGATATCCTGCATCGTGTTGTTAAGGGCGTGGCCCATATGGAGCCGGCCCGTGATGTTGGGGGGCGGGATCACGATGCAGTATGGTTTCCTCGCGGGGTCTGGCTCCGCATGAAAATAACCGGCCCTCTCCCATCTTGCGTATATTTCGGGCTCCGCGGTCTGCGGATTATATGTTTTGTCCATCAGCGCCTTGGGATCCATAGCCATCTCTCCTATCCATCTATCCCAGATTTCCTGTGGCGAGCAGCAGCGAAAGCATCGCGATCACGACCGCCACGCCCTTGCTTATGAGCGCCGCCCGCTCGCGTGCTGCCTCGTCGCGAAAGGGAAGCCGCTTCATGATGAGCTTTGCGCCGTAACCGAGCGCTGCGGCTAGCGCAATCCCAACCCAAACAAGCGGATTCATATTCGCGATCCTTGCTCCAACGCCACCCAGCAAAAAGCCGTCCTCCCCGCTTATTCAAATAGAAAAACCGCTTCGCACAAGGACGAAGCGGTTCGCGGTACCACCTTGTTTCCCGGACCGGAATGTCCGGGCGCTCTGACGCCGGTAACGGGGGCAACCGTTCCGGCTTATGATTTCACCGGAAGTGCTGTTGAAAGCGACGTTCCCCGCCTGCCGTCCAGCGGCCTTTCAGCCTGTGAGCCGCCTCTCTTTGGAGCGCGGACCGGGTACTCCTCTTTCGTCATCGCACGAGCCATGATTAAATTTTATTCTATTATATCCATCCAGGCCGCGTTGTCAACTCTTCTTACCAGCGGACTCCCGCCTGCGCTGCAAGTACGGCCGCATCATCGCCAGATACCAGTACTGCAGCAGTGACGCGATGGACAGCGCCGTCGCGAAATAGACCATA
>JBMNNN010000170.1:0-4625 GCA_050942555.1 Christensenellales bacterium | reverse complement strand
GGAAGTACGTCAAAACCGGCTCGCGCCCAGATAGTGCATGTGAAAGACGATCGCGCCGTAGATATTGAAAAAGATCCCCCACAGAATGAGCGGCGCTTCGTAACCGCGGAGCCGCCAAGGGCGTCCCCTGAGCGTGAAAAGGTACAGCGCCGGTATTAGGTCGCACAGATACCGGGTACCAAACTGCACGCCGCCGAATGAATGATGCGTTAGCAGCGCGACGAAATGAAAGGCCGAGAGCAGCAGTATGAGGCCGTCGATTACGTCGAGCGCGCGACGAGACGGGCTCCCGGCAGGCCGATCGCCTTTTCGCGGGTCGTGGGTCCTGACCACCGCGGACAGTGCCGCGGCGATAAACATCGGGTTTGCTATATAGAACGCGAACCCGGACGCCGAAGGAAAGAGCAGCAGCCCGTTTTCGAACCATGGCAGGCGAAGTATATTCCGGAGGTTGACGGGGATGTTCGAGAGGTTGAACTGCCCGGTGGCGCTTCTCGTGAACTCGGGCAGGTAGTTGTGCCCGAATTCCAGCGGATTGCCGAACCGGACGATGTTGTACGCGCCGTACAGCACAGCGATGAGCGCGGGCGCGATGATCAGCTGGGCAAGCCACCCAAGCGCCTGGCGCACCGTACCCTCGCGGCGCTCCGCGCGCCAGCACATGAGCAGAGTGAGCGGCACATATACTGCCTGAAATGGACGGCAGCCCACCGCGCAGGCAAGCGCGACGAGACCCCAGCCGCGGGCGCTCCTGCGCGTGCTCTCCACGCCCAGAACCGCCGCAAGCGTCAGGAAAAAGCCCATGACCTGCGCCATATTCCACACGCCGCCAAAGAGGCTGACCTCCATCATATTGCACCCGGCGGTCAGAAAGCACGAAAGAAGCGCGGCGTTTCTATCGGACTGGCCGTGCCGCCGTGCGATCCGGTATCCTAATAGATAGGAACCGACGAAGAGCAGCATCGCTACCAGACGGCTGGGCGTATTCTGACCGAAAACAAACGTGAGCAGCAGCATTGGCACCGCGGGAAATGGCGGAAAACTGACATAGTAGCGGCCCTCGTAAATCGCAAGCTCCAGATGCGGATAATCCCTTTGAAGCGCGATGCGCCCCTGGCGCCATGTCATCGCCTGAAGCGTATAGCTGTCGTAGACGCTGTGCTCAGTAAGATTGAGGCCCAGCAGCCAGCAGACGCCTATATAGGCTGTGAGCACGAAAAGCAGCCCCAGCAGCATATTCCTGCGGGGGCTTGTCCACTGTATGAGCTTAAAAAACACAGAGCCGCGAACCGGCTCTGTGCGGCTCTCGGGCGATCTCTGCGGAGCTGTACCCGTCTGGGGCATTTCGGATCTCCTTGCCGGGCATGATCCCGGTTGCGAGACGGATTCGGACGCGCGAAGCCGCGGCGCAATCCTCCGCGGCTTACGCTTACTGTAAAGTGTTATTTGCCGGCCAGTTCTTCCTTCATCTTCTTTTCCTGCTCCAGAAGTCCTTTGCGTGTCAGGTTGACGCGGCCCTGGCTGTCGATCTCGATGACCTTGACGAGCACCTTGTCGCCGATGTTTACCTCGTCCTCGACCTTATCGACATGACGGTCGGCCAGCTTCGATATGTGAACCATGCCGTCCTTGCCGGGCAATAGCTGCACGAACGCGCCGAACTTCATGAGCCGTACCACCGTGCCGAAGTACACCTCGCCGACCTCGATATCCTTGGCGATGGCCTCGATCATGCTGCGCGCCCTGCGGGAGGCTTCCTCGTCGGCCGTGGCGATGAAAACGCGGCCGTCGTCCTCGATGTCGATCTTGACGCCGGTCTCTTCGATGATCTTGTTGATCATCTTTCCTCCGGGGCCGATGACTTCGCGGATCTTGTCGGGGTTTATTGTGAAGGATACGATCTTGGGCGCGTACTTGGACAGCTGCGGTCTGGGCTGGCTGATCGTCTCCACCATCTTGCGCAGTATGAAGAGCCGTCCCTCAAGCGCCTGGGCCAGCGCGCTCTCCAGTATCGCGCGGTCGATGCCCTTGATCTTGATGTCCATCTGTATGGCCGTAATGCCCTGATCGGTACCAGCTACCTTGAAGTCCATATCGCCCAGGAAGTCTTCCAGGCCCTGTATATCGGTCAGTATGGCAACCTTACCACTCTCGGGGTCCTTGATAAGCCCCATCGCTATGCCCGCCACATGCTTTCTGATGGGCACGCCCGCGTCCATCAGGGACAGCGACGAGCCGCATACGCTTGCCTGGGAGGTGGAGCCGTTGGACGAGAGCACCTCCGAGACCAGGCGGATCGCATAGGGGAACTCCTCCTCGTCGGGTATGACCGGCAGAAGCGCTCTCTCAGCCAGCGCGCCGTGGCCGATCTCGCGGCGGCCGGGACTGCGCATCGGCTTTGCTTCGCCTGTGCTGTAGGGCATCATGTTGTAGTGGTGCATGTAGCGCTTGAATTCCTCGTTCGTGATGCCGTCCAGCTTCTGCTGCTCGGCGATCGGGCCCAGCGTCGTGATGGTCATGACCTGTGTCTGGCCGCGGGTAAATACCGCTGAACCGTGCGTGCGGGGCAGCTGCCCGGCCTCGCACCAGATCGGACGGATCTCATTGAGCGCGCGTCCGTCGGGGCGGATGCCGTCCCGGAGTATCTTGGCGCGTACGATTTCCTTTGTCAGGTTATACAGAGCGTCGGCTATCTCGTCTTCTCCCTCGGGGAACCGCTCCAGCAGGTGCTCGACGACCTCTTTGCTCACCTGATCCTGACGCTGCTGGCGCTCGGCTCTGTCGAATGTATCAAGGCTCCATACCACGCGATCATACGCGTATTCCCGGACGGCCGCCTCGATTTCCTCGCTGGGGAGGAAGAGCGGGTATTCCTTCTTGGGTACGCCGACCGCAGCGACGATCTCGTCCTGGAATGCGACGATGCGCTTGATCTCCTCATGACCCCGCAGTATCGCCTCGAGCATCTCGGCCTCGGTCACTTCCCTGGCGCCGGCCTCGACCATCATCACCGCGTCGCGGGTTCCTGATACCGTCAGATCCAGCCTGCTTCGCTCCATTTCGGAGGTCGAGGGATTGATCACATACTGCCCGTCGATAAGCCCCACGACCACCGATCCGGTGGGGCCCATAAAGGGGATGTCGGATATCGACAGCGCGATCGACGAGCCGATCATGCCGTATACGTCGGGGGGATTCTCGGTGTCCACCGACAGCACGTTGGCGATGATCTGTACGTCGTTGCGGAAACCCTTGGGGAAAAGCGGCCGTATGGGCCTGTCCATAAGCCGTGATGTCAGGATCGAGTTCTCGGGAGGACGGCCTTCCCGCTTGATGAAACCGCCGGGAATCTTTCCCACCGAGTATAGCTTTGCCTCGAAGTCCACAGTCAGGGGAAAGAAGTCAATTCCTTCCCTGGGCTCCTTGGAGGCGGTGGCGCACACAAGCACGACGGTGTCGCCGCATCGTACCAGACAGGAGCCGTTGGCCTGCTCGGCCAGTTTGCCGGTTTCCACTATGAGCTTGCGGCCGGCCAGCTCCATTTCGAATTGTTTGAACATTCATATGCTCCCTTCATTTTTCTTATATTCATTATTATTGTATCCTGCGCTGTACAATAAACAATAAAGCGGGTTTACCCCGCTTCGTCGTGATTTCATTCACTTTCTCAGATCAAGGCTGGCCAACAGACTGCGGTATCTCTCGATGTCCTTTTCCTTGAGGTAATTAAGCAGACCCCTGCGCTGTCCAACCATCATAAGAAGCCCGCGGCGGGAGTGATGGTCTTTCGTATTGATCTTGAGATGTTCGTTCAGGTGATTGATCCGGTACGTCAGCAGCGCGATCTGCACCTCGGGAGACCCGGTGTCCTTTTCATTGCGGCGATACTTCGCAATGATCTCGTTCTTGATTTTCTTGTCCATTTGGTTTCCTCCTAAAATTCATTCACCGTAAGCCCAGCGGGGCGTCGGAGAGTCGCCGAACCGAGCCTGCGGCCACATTAAGCTAAAGTATATTATAGCATAAGCCGACCGGGCTGTAAATAATTTTTACCCGCTTTTTTCCTAGAGTCTAGCGCAGACCCGGTTTCCGGCAGAGTTTCCGCTGCGTAAAAAAGCCCTCCCGTGAAAGGAGGGCTTTTCTCGGATGCGCTTTCGATGCGCGCTATGCCCAGTACATGCCGCCGCTTTGCTCGGTTATCAGGATATCGCGCAGGAAGCGGATGGCTTTCTGGAGCCCCTCGTTCGCGGACATCAGGCTGTCCTCGTGCTCGATGCTCATCACGTCGTCATACCCTGCCATGCGCAGATTGCTGACGATGTCGCGCCATACCGCCTCGTCGTGGCCGTATCCCACCGTGCGGAATATCCACGAGCGGTGTATCTCGTCGCTGTAATGCTTCGTGTCCAGCACGCCCGTGCGGGCCGTGTTGAGCGCGTCGACGCGGGTGTCCTTGGCGTGGAAGAAATAAATGGCGTCGCCGAGATACCGGATCGCTGCGACCGGATCGATGCCCTGCCAGAAGAGGTGGCTCGGATCGAAGTTCGCGCCGATGACGGGCCCGACTGCGTCGCGCAGCCGCACGAGCGTCTCGGGGCTGTACACGCAGAAGCCCGGATGCATCT
>JBMNNN010000169.1:0-4626 GCA_050942555.1 Christensenellales bacterium | reverse complement strand
TATCGTCCCGCTCCTCAAGCACGCGCATGCGCCATTCCCACGGGTCGGTCTCGCCGTCGCCCGTATGCCATTTTATCGGTGAATCGCTGGGCGTCTGTTCATCCCAGCCAAATGGGATCACCGTAAATATGCCCTTCGCATCGCCGCCGCCCATCGAAAACCCACAGTCGCAAAGCGCGGCACAGAAGTCGGAAAAGTTTTGTATTTTCATCGACAACACCACTTTATACTTTATTTCCCATCGGAAAGGCTGTTGAAACGCGCTTCTCCGCATCTTGATTCGATCATGCACATGGCAATTCCTCCAATAATATAATAACCGCGCCGCACAATCCGCGCGATTTAATCGAGCTTGTCCGATCTGCGGTATAAAAAAGCAGCTCTATGAATCGCGTTCATAGAGCTGCATCGATCGCTTTTATCGCGTATAGCTGTCAGAACACACGCACTCCGTCGATGAATACGGCCTCGGTTTTCGTTTTGTAGTCGAGCGGAGCGCCGCTCCAGACGACGACATCGGCGTCCTTTCCGGGTTCCAGGCTTCCCACCCGGTCGTCGATGCCGGTGATCTCAGCCGAGTAGATCGTGATGGATTTGAGCGCTTCGGTCTCATCGAGGCCCTCACGAACGGCAAGCGCCGCGCAGACCGGAAGGTACTGTATCGGTATAACCGGATGGTCGGTCATCATCGCGAACTTCATTCCCGCCTTTGCGAAAACGACGGGAGCCTTGAACGTCATTTTGTTGAGCTCGATCTTGGATCGCGAGGAGAGCAGCGGCCCCAGTATCACCTGCGCGTTTTCATTTTTTAGAATATCGACGATCCGATAGCCCTCCGTGCAGTGATCCAGCGTATAGCGCACCCCGAACTCCCGCGCGATCCGTATGACGGTGAGAATGTCGTCTGCCCTGTGGCAGTGCGCCTTGAGGAAAAGCTTGCCTTCCAGCACGTCAGCCAGCACTTCCTTGCCCAGATCGCGGTCGGGCTGCTTGCTCGCGTCTCCGTTGATATCGCTCATATCCATCTTGCGCTTGTATTCCCGCGCCGACACCAGCGCTTCGCGCAGTATCGCCGCGGTGGCCATGCGCGTGGATGGCGTCTTCTTCTCCCGGCTGTAGCACCGCTTCGGATTCTCCCCGAATGCCACCTTTACGGCCAGCGGCTCGCGGATGATCATGTCGTCAGCCCGGATGCCCACGGTTTTCAGGGCTGCGAACTGTCCCCCTACCACATTGGCGCTTCCGGGGCCCGTGCAGACCGACGTAATGCCGGCCTCCCGCGCCTCCCGGAAGCTCGGATCCTCGGGATTGATGGCGTCGATCGCGCGCATCACGGGCGTCAGCGGGTTGGTTATCTCGTTGACGTCGTCGCCCTCGAAGCCCAGTCCGTCCTCCTCCATACCGATATGGCAGTGCGCGTCCACAAGGCCCGGCGTGACGACCTTTCCGGAGGCGTCGTACACCTCTGCGTCGGGCGCGGTGAGATTCGTTCCGACCGCCTGTATCTTGCCCTCGTTGATAAGCACATCGGCCACATCGTAGTCCGTACCGGCCATGGTCAGAACCCGGCCTCCCCGTATGAGCAGCATGATGATCCTCCTTTTACAGTCGTACTTCCGTCGCCCCGCAGCCGCGAATGGACAGCGCGATGGCTGCGCCCGGGCCGAAGAGATCGTCCATGGCGGACAGGTATTCATCCAGTGCCTGGCTGGGGACAAAGGCCAGTATCGTGCCCGCAAATCCGCCGCCGTGCACCCGCCACGCGCCCCGGACCCGGAGTATTCTCTCGCTGACAGCCAACGCCAGCGGTATGCCCTGACTCGTTTCGCCGCTCACATAACAGTTCTGAAGCCATTTCCACGAGCTCTCTCCCGATGCGATCACGAGCTCGAGAAACGCCTCGACATCTCCTGCCGTAAGCGCCGCAGCCTGGTCGGCTACCCTCTTGTTGTCCGAAAAGAAATGAAGCGCGCGCAGTACCGCCCTGTGGGAAGTCCGCCGCGCGACATCGGGAAGACGGCGGAAAAACTCCTGCTCGTCCACATGCCGGAGCACCCGCGCGCCGAACTGCGCCGCCACCTGCTCCATTTCCGATCGGATCGAGGCGTATTCCCGGGTAAGCCCGGTATGGTCGCCTCCGGTATCCACGACCACCGGCTGGTACCCTGTGGATGCGAAGTCGAAGGAAATCCTTTTGACGATCGCGCGCGCAGGATCGGCGAAGTCGATCGTCACAAGGCCGCCCACCGAGCTTGCCGACTGGTCCATGAGCCCGCATGGCTTGCCAAAGAAATCGTTTTCCGCGCGCTGCGCGATGCGCGCCCGTTCCACCGGGTCCATCGCGCCGTCCCCGAACAGCCCGTCCAGTATCGCCGCGATCAGTACCTCAAAGGCCGCCGACGAGCTCAGGCCAGAGCCCTTGAGCACGGTGCTCGTCACATAAGCGTCGAACCCGCCGATGGGGCGCCCCGTCTCCGCGAAGCCCGCCGCTACGCCCCGGATGAGCGCAGTGGTGGTCTCCCTCTCAGCCGGATCGGGTGCAAGGCTGGTCAGATCGACGATGAACTCATCCGGATAGCCCTCGGACCTTAGCCGCACCGTCTGCGTGCCGTTCGCGCGGCAGCACGCGGCCGTGTCCAGACTGATAGCCGCCGCCAGCACGCGGCCCGCGTTGTGATCGGTGTGATTGCCGCCGATCTCGATCCGTCCCGGCGCGCTGAATATCCGAAAAGGCGCTTCTCCATAATATTGGGCAAAGGCTTCCATCATGGCCCGGTATCGCTGCGGCGCGGACCCGGCCGCAGCACCATACAGGCGCGCATACTCTTCCGCCGCCTGAGCGCTACCGCTCCGGTGCGCGTAATCCATGTGCATTTCCTCCGATATAACTGCTGGATTAATTATACATAGCCTTTGCCGTAAAATCAACGGGACGCGTAAATGCGCGAATTTGCTCGTGAAAACACGGTAAAATTACTGTGTGAACCGGGTAATGAACACATATGCGCCAGCGAATCGCGTTTTTACCCTGGGAGATGAAGGGTCGACCGCTGCCTTTTTATCCCCGCTATATGCTCAGACTGTCATACCCTCTCATACCTGCGCAGGAACTGCGGATCCAGCTCGACCAGTATCACATCCTCGCCGATCATCCGGACCCGGTCCCACGGTATGACGATGCCGCTTCGGTTTGAGCGGAACAGATCGAATATGCGCATCGGTCCCGGGACGGTGATCGTATCGATGCGGCCATCGGTCGTCAGCTCCATATCGATGATATTTCCCATGCGCCGCCCGTCCAGCACATTGATGACTTCCTTCTGCCGTATATCCGATGAACGCGCCATCCCCGCTCCCCCGCTTCCATGATCTGGTTGCGCGACCGTAGCCGCGCCAGGCGCGGCTTCCCATACCATTGTATGTCCGCGGGGTATCAAATAATGAATCGGATTCCGGCGAAATGGGAAGGCCTCACGCTACATGCTCTTTTTCATCTGCTTGAGAGCGGCTTTTTCGAGGCGCGACACCTGAGCCTGAGATATTCCGATCTCATCGGCCACTTCCATCTGCGTCCGCCCCTGAAAGAAACGCATGTAGACGATCTTTTTCTCGCGCTCGCCGAGGCGCTGCATGGCCTCCTTGATCGAGAGCATCTTCATCCAGCTGTCGTCGTTGCTGCGCTCGTCGCGTACCTGGTCCATCACATAGATCGCGTCGCCTCCGTCGTTATACACGGGCTCAAAAAGCGATACCGGGTCCTGTATGGCATCCAGCGCGAACACCACTTCTTCGCGGGGAATGCCCATTTCCTCTGCGACAGCGGTAAGCGTGGGCTCCTGACCGGTGCGATCCACGAGCGCGTCCCGCGCCTTCATGGCCCGGTAAGCGGTATCGCGCAGCGAGCGGCTGACCCGGATTGCGTTATTATCCCGCAGATAGCGTCGTATTTCGCCTATGATCATCGGCACGGCATATGTGGAAAACCTGACGTTGTGCTTTAGGTCGAAGTGGTCGATGGCTTTGATAAGACCGATACAGCCCACCTGAAACAGGTCGTCCGCGTACTCGCCGCGGTTGGTGAAGCGCTTGATCACGCTGAGCACCAGCCTCAGGTTGCTTCGTATGAATTGCTCGCGCAGAGCCCGGTCCCCTGCCTGCACCAGCGGGATCATTTCCCGCATTTCTCGATGAGTCATCACCGGAAGCTTTGATGTGTCCACCCCGCAAAGCTCCACCTTATTCTCCTGCATGTGCTCACCCTTGCGCTCATTTTGCTCAAGGGTAGCTTTACCGGGGTGGTTCGCTTTTATACGAACGAAAGGGTGTTCGCCATCAGGCCATTTTGCTCATTTCCACCCTGAGCTGCCGGATGATTCTTTTCTCTAGACGGGAAATATAGGACTGCGAAATGCCCAGTATGTCAGCCACTTCCTTTTGCGTTCTCTCCCTGGTGCCGCCCAGCCCGAATCGCATGCGCACGATCTTTTTCTCGCGATCGTCGAGCTTATCCATCGCGCCGCGCAGCAGCTCTTTTTCCACTTCGTTTTCGATGCACTGGTATACCATGTCGGACTCGGTGCCAAGTATGTCCGAAAGCATCAGCCTGTTTCCATCCCAGTCGATATT
>JBMNNN010000168.1:0-4636 GCA_050942555.1 Christensenellales bacterium | reverse complement strand
CCCGGGCTCATCGTGCGCAGTCTATAGAGCAGCATGCGCTCAAAATCCCGCCAGCTGACCGGCCCGTGTCCCCTGTCCAGGCATTCGGTCAGAATCGCGCATGTCGTATCGGGCACGGCCTTATTCCAGGCGCGCCCTTCCAGTATCGCAGCGCGGACCGCTGTCGCGCTGCTCATCGCGCCCGCAATATCCCGCTCGTGGTAGCCCGCGCCCCTGCGGCCTACGACGACCGGCTCGATCGGGACCCCCAGCTCGGCAATCGCGCGCAGGTAGAGGATGCCCAGTATGTTGTTGGGCGCGCGCAGCGCAAGCCTCGCTTCTGCCGCCCTTCCTTCCCCGCTCCCGCGCCCCATGTGCGCGCACAGCGCCTCGGCGCGCGCAGCCGGATGGGAAAGACCGCGGGCCAGATTCAGCCTGACGAGGCGGGACACGCCCTCGGGCTCGCGCAGCGTCAGCGCCGCCAGCTCGCGCAGCAGCGCCGGGTTCTCGGTCTCAGCGCCAAAGGACAGATGCGTCACGACGCCCAGCGCAGCCAGGATCCCCACGGCGCCCTTCGCGAACCACTCGGCGGTCTGCACCGCGTATCCTGTGGGGAGCTCCAGCACCAGATCCGCGCCGGCCGCGAGCGCCATCCGCGCCCGCGACCATTTGTCGGTCATGGCCGGCGTTCCCCGCTGGGTGAAATTGCCGCTCATGATGACTACGACATGCTCGCAGCGGCTCCGCGTCCGGGCCTCGCCGATATGGTAGCGGTGCCCCAGGTGCAGCGGATCGTATTCGGCGACGATGGCGCATACTCCCATGAAAAAAACTCCTAATTCGGTGGACACCGGTATGAAAATCGTTTATAATACGTAGCTGGGTACGCTTCTTTATTAGTATAGCATACTTCCCGTGACGGTATAAAGCGGACTCCCGCTTTTTAATATTTAGGAGGGTCTTTTCCTGATGAACATATTGGTTCTCAATGCCGGAAGCTCATCGCTTAAATACCAGCTGATCGAGATGGATCATGAAACGGTCATCGCGAAGGGTCAGGCCGAGCGGATCGGTATCGACGGCTCCAATTTCCGCCACCGTCCCGCCGACGGTAAACCCGAATACGCGGTGGAGCTGCCGATCCCCGATCACGAGGCCGCGGTGAAGATGGTGCTGGACGCGCTCATTCATCCTGTGCACGGCGTGGTGTCCAGCAAGGATGATATTTACGCGGTGGGCCACCGGGTGCTCCACGGCGGCAGCGAGTTCTCCGAATCGGTCGTCATCACCCCCGAGGTCAAGCAGGCGATCCGCAGGTACTTCATATTGGGGCCGCTGCACAACCCCGCAAACCTGATGGGAATCGAGGCCATCGAAAAGATTCTGCCCAAAACGCCGATGGTGGCCGTATTCGATACCGCGTTCCACCAGACGATGCCGCCCAGAGCCTATATCTACGGCATACCCTACGACTACTATCGCAGGCTGCAGATCCGCCGCTACGGCTTTCACGGTACGAGCCACCGCTATGTCAGCATGGCGGCCGCCCGGTTCCTCGGAAAAAAGCCGCAGGATCTGCGCATCATATGCTGCCATCTGGGCAACGGCTCGTCCATCACCGCCGTGGATCGCGGAAAAGTCGTGGATACGTCGATGGGCCTGACTCCTCTGGAGGGACTCTTAATGGGCACCCGCGCGGGAGATATGGACACTGCCGTCGTAGAATACATCATGCAGCAGGACAAGCTGTCAATAGAAGAGGTCATGACCATGCTCAATAAGAAATCGGGTCTTCTGGGCGTATCGGAGCGCAGCTCCGACATGCGCGACGTTTTTGGCGCGGCACAGCAGGGAGACGAGCAGTGCAAGCTCGCGGTGGACATCCTCATTCACCGTATTCAGAAATACATCGGCGCCTACGCGGCCGTGATGGGCGGCGTGGACGTCGTGGTATTTACCGCAGGTATCGGGGAAAATAACGCCGAGCTGCGCGAGATGGCCGTGGAGAACCTGGAGTTCCTGGGCATCAAGGTCGATCCGGTCAGAAACAGAAAGAAAGCCGACGCGATGGACATATCAGCCGACGACGCATCGGTGAAGACGCTGGTCATCGCGACCAACGAGGAGCTGATGATCGCGCGCGATACGCTGGCCCTGACCTACCCGCGCTGACGGCGGGCATCGGTGATATGGCCGTTCGGTAGAAATACTATAGCCAACGGACTTGGGATTTCCGTTCAATTTCCGCAAAAACCAGGGGCGCGGGCTTTCGCTCGCGTCCCTTTCTTTCGCATACGCGCTCAGTCTATACGCTGAAGCACGGTCTCAAGCACCTTTTTGCAGTACCCGCACCGGTGGCATTCCTTATCGCAGGCGGTCACCCGCTCGTGCCAGTCGGCCGGAAAGCGCGTATTGTCGATCACGTAGGGCGCGAACGCAGAAGAGTACCCGGGCTCCATCAGGTCCAGGAGATTGCCGCTCCAGCTCCCCCGCGCGTAGGCGCTGACCACGATGAACGGATTCGGGTGCATGCGGGTCGCCAGCTTGACGACCGGAAACCACCGCGCATAGCGCCCGATGTCCTCGGGCCGCACCCAGGTATTCTGCAGCACCGATACCCAGTTGGCGCGCTCGCTTAAATAGTTCCAGCAGGTGTGGGCCGAGAAGTCCCCCATGTTGCGGACTTCGTCGATGCCCTCCCCGTGTGCCACCATGTTGTCGTGAAAGGTCTGGCCCGAACAGAAACGCATGCATCCGCTGTTGGCCAGCATGTGCAGCGTTTTACTGTTCCGTGCGGCCCACTCGCAGAGCGTTTCGATGCGGGCCAGGTCGCGGTTGTAGTCGCGCTGTACGAGGTACTCGTCAAAAAGATGGGCCAGATACTGCATGCCCTTGACGGTACCGATGCGCATGTTCACAGAGGCGCGCGTCCGGATGCCAGGATAGCGCGACTTCACGATGTGCGCGATGGCCGGGGACGCGGTGGTCACGACGCCCACGGGCGCTACATGCTCCTCGATGTGGTCGATGACGCCGCTCACCTGGCCCCGCAGGTGCTCGGAAATCGCGTACTCGCCCATGCAGTTGCTGTTGAAAAGCAGGTCGAGCGTGACTCCCGACGCATGAAAGCGCCGCAGGTCGTCCTCCAGCTCCGCCTGAACGGTATAGTCCCCGTAGCCGCCCATCGTGCCGATGGGGGCCCGGCCCGACGCGATGCCGGGCCACGGAAAATACAGCTCTGCGATATGCTCGATGACCGGCTCCATGCGCTCGTAAAACGATGGGCTTCCCATGGGCCGGTATCCCACGGCGAACTTCATTGATTCTCCCTTTCTGCACCGGGTTCATCCCGGCTTTGTATTATTTATCTACCATCATCGAATCTTTTAAATCGGCGGCGTTCTTTTTCTCGTCTGCGTTTTTGCTGACCGTCTTGACGCCGTAGAACTCCTCGCCCTGCCGGACGGGGACCACCTTCCTGTTGACATTCTCCGGATCGGCGATGTGGCTCGCGTTGTAGTCGCTCCAGTCGATCGTCCACTGCGGACGGCGGCGGAATTCCTGCCTGAACTTATTCTGCAGTACGCCCCGCTTCTCCAGGTTGATCATGCAGGCGCGTATGCAGCCCCTGCCGCCGCATATGGCCTGTCCGGTGCCGAATATATTATAGGGCTTCTGGTAGAAGGGCGAGATCGCGCTGGGCTGGAACTGGTCGCTTCCGGTAAGATAGTCTCCCTTTTGCCCCTCGGGCGCCCGGTCGGCGCCTCTGAAGGCCTCGTTGCAGCGGTGCGGGTCGAGCTTGCCCCACTCGACGTCGTAGCCGCCCAGCCTGACCTTGACGGTCTCCTCGGCGCTGATGGCCGAGCCGGGGCACTCGCGCGCGCATGCCAGGCAGCGGTTGCACAGCGTGCCGGGCTCCATGATCGGGTCTGGCTCCAGCGGAAGCTCGGTCAGCACCATCGCGTAGCGCACGCGCGGGCCGTAAATCGGGTTAAGGAACACCTTGCTGTATCCGATCTCTCCCAGTCCCGCAAGATACGCGGCGATGCGGACCGACGCGTAGATGTCGGGCGCGGGCAGGCCTTCGCGGACGGGGCGGCTCCAGGGCCCGCCGTTGGGGGATTTGCGCGGCGTTCCGTCGGTATTGTTGATCGCGCCCCAGTTGAAATGGTAGCCTACGGGCATCGCCTCATAGCCCTCGTTCTCAATGACGCGGGCCAGCTGTCGGCAGGTCATCGGAAAGACCTGATAGTTGATGAAGCCGTAGCCCATCGCCGAGTAGTTCGTGAAGAACGTGCCTTCTTCAACGCCGCGCAGCGAACCGCGCATGATGCGGAACCCCATTACGATGAGCGACTTGGCTTCGGGCATCGCGTAGCGTATGTCCATTTGCTTGGGCGCGCCCTCGAACCGGTCCATCGAAGCGATGCCCACCACATCGGCCCCGAATTCCATTGCGTATTGTTTGATCGCCTGTGCATCCAGCATACCCAATCACCTCTTCAACAGTAATAGATGGCATTGTATTTATTGTAACATCGGGCAGGCGCGCGCTCCATAGACAAAACGCTATTTTTTTATCCGAAACGGTCAGCCGCTCCCGCGTTCCCATTGACAACCGGCTCGGCCGCACAGTATGATAGCTATGCGGAGGTGG
>JBMNNN010000167.1:0-4638 GCA_050942555.1 Christensenellales bacterium | reverse complement strand
TCAGGGTAGCAGAGTCCAAACAACCGCGCATCGGGGGCCAATGCCGCAGTTTTGGCATTCGCGGAGCAGCGATACCCGTACGATTGTCATTTTTCGGTTTTCATTGGTAAATTTCTGTGGTACAATGCTTATCGGAATGAAATGCAGGGAGGCTCACGATGCTCATCAGGGATCACGAAACGCTGCTCTTTATCGGCGACTCGATCACCGACGCCGGGCGCGCCCGGCCGGTGGGCGAAGGCCGGGGACTGGGAAACGGTTATCCGCTGTTCGTGGACGCGCTGCTCACGAATTTCTATCCGGAGAAGCGGATCCGCGTGCTCAATACCGGCGTGAGCGGCGACACCGTGCGCCGCCTTGCCACCCGCTGGCAGCAGGACGTGCTGGATCACGCGCCCGACTGGGTATCGGTCATGATCGGCATCAACGACGTGTGGCGGCAGTTCGACCATCCGCTGGATCCGTCCTGCCATGTGTATCCAGACGAATTCCGCGCCACGCTGGAGCGGCTCGTCGCCGATACGATTCCCCGCGTCAGGGGAATGGTGCTGATGTCGCCCTTCTTCATCGAGCCGCGCCGCGACGACGCGATGCGCGCCCAGGTGGACGACTACCGGGAGATCGTAGCCGAAACGGCACGCAGGCACGGAGCGCTGTTCGCCGACACGCAGAGCTACTTCGACGCGATACTCGCGCATCTGCCGTCGGAATATCTGGCCGGCGATCGCGTCCACCCCGGTCACCTTGGGCATATGACCGCCGCCCGGGCATTCCTCGACACCGTGGGCTTTGACTGGAGCCGCGCGGCAGGAGGAAGCAAATGAAGCAATGCAAACAGTGCGGCGCAGCGAACTCCGACGACGCGCTTTTCTGCTCCCAGTGCGGGGCCCGCGTCGAGCACGAGTATTCGGTTCCCGTTGTACCCGATGCGGGCGCATGGGATTCTTCCCGTGAGAGCGGGGACGGCATCTTTAGTCCGGTATCCGACTCCCCGGGCCAGTACCAAACGCCGCAGAGCGTATATACCCCGCCCGTCAGCGCGCGCCAGCCTGTCGACGCGGGAAACAGCGCGCTGTGGCTTGCGCTCAACATCGCGCTGGCGATACTGTGCTGCTGCACGCTGGTAGGGTCCATACCCGCCATTATCGGAATCGTATTCGCGGGCATGGCTATATCGAAGGCCAACGCGGGGTACGCGGATACCGCGCGGCAGTACGAGAGATGGGCGATGATACTGTTCTTCGCGACGCTGGTGCTGGGGATCGTGATATATGTGCTCTTTATCGCGACGGGGCAGTTCGGCCTGACTTACCTGCCCAACTTCCGGGAATACGGCTTTGACTACAGCGAATGGTTCGACTACTGATACCGGGCTGGCGCCGGGCGTTGGGGTGGGCCGCCGCGCTGGCCGCGCTTTGCATACTGGCGGGAGGCGTCGCGGCGCTTGCGCCGGGGATGCCGCCCTGCCTTTTCCATTCGCTGACCGGGCTGCACTGCCCCGGCTGCGGCATGACCCGCGCGCTGCGGCTGGCCCTCCGCGGCCATATGTGGGCGTCTTTCTGGATGAATCCGCTCATGTATCTGGCGGGCCTTCCGCTTGGCGGCTGGCTCATAGCCTGGGCCGCGCGGCGACTCGGGGGCCGTCGGGCGCCGACTCTGCCCGCCTGGGTCGCCTGGGCTGCGCTGGCCATGCTCGTCGGCTTTACCGTGCTGCGCAATATTCCGGGGCCGCCGTTCTGCTGGCTTGCGCCCGGTCCGCTCCCGTAACCGCGAAAAGGCGGAACGGGCGAGAGCTTCGTTAAACAGTACAGTCACTCGACCTGGAGAAGGTACGTTTTGGGGAAGATGCGTATAAATGGCCGAAACACACTGCTTTGCGCACTGATGCTGGCGGTCTCACTGGCGCTGGCGGGCGCGTCGCACAGGCCGTCGGGTACCGACTGCGCGCCAGCTGCGCCGTCCGCGCAGCAGTGCGCGGCCGTGCAGAGCGTGCCGCTGCCCGCAAAGCCCAGGCACGTGCGCACGCCCGTCCCCCATGCCCCCAGCCCCACCCCCCGGCCCACACAGACGCCCGCGCCCGAGCCCACGCCGGTTCCTGTTGCGCTGTGGACCGTCACCGTGGACCGCTCGGCGCTGCGGGAAGGACCGGCAAAAAACCACCGTTGCCTTTTGCTGCTGGAGGAGGACGCGCTCGTGGAGGCGCTGCCGGGCGATGAGACGCCGGGCTGGCTTCATGTGCGCACCGCGCGGGGCCTGGAGGGGTATCTGGACGCCGCGCAGACGCGGTTCTTTTCTGCGCAGGCATTCGCGCTGACCGAAGATGCGCCCGCCGGATGGGAGCGGCTGCCCCGCTGCGCCGTCCGCGACGCATACGACACCGGGCTTCGCTATCACCCGTATCTGGAGCAGCGCGGCAATATCGCCGCAACCGTAGAGCCCGGCGAGACGGTCCATCTGATCGGCGCATTCGGCCAGTACTGCCATGTCGTGCGCGCCGCTACCGGGCAGACCGGTTATATGCTGTCGGCCGCGCTGGAGCCTGTCGACGCGATCGTCGACTGGGAAATGGCGGGCGGCGTCGTGGGGTTTGATACGACCGCATATACGTACGAGGAAATGCTCGAGGACATCGACGCGCTGGCCGCCCGGTATCCGCAGTGGCTTACGACGCCCACCGGGGCGCAGTCGGTGCTGGGCCGCGATATTCCGCTCCTGCGCCTTGGCGCGCAGAGCGCACGCGGCGCGCTGTTTATTAACGCATCGATACACGGCCGGGAATTCGTCACGTCGATGCTTCTCATGGAGCAGCTCGAGTCGGCGCTCGCAGGGCTTGCCGCGCCCGGACCGGAAGGGGACGCGCTGCGCGCGCTATATAGCCAGGTGGCGGTGTATATGGTGCCGATGGCCAATCCCGACGGCGTCGCGATCAGCCAGTTCGGGCCTTCGTCGGTGCCCGAGGGAGCGCAACGCGATCAGATCCTGGCATGGCGGCACAGGGACTGTCCGCGCTATGGCACGCGGTGGTATCATGACTATTTCCCGCTTTGGAAATCCAACGCGGTCGGCGTGGACCTCAACCGGAACTTCGACGCCCGGTGGCAGTGGTCCGCGTCGGCGCCCGAGCCCGGTCGGTACAACTACAAGGGCCCGTCGCCGCTGTCTGAGCCCGAGAGCCGGTTTCTGGCCCAAATCCTCGCGCAGTATGAGTTTGACGCGCACCTGTCCTACCATTCGTCGGGAAGGGCGCTGTACTGGTACTTCTATCAGCAGGGCGAGCTGTACCGGAGCAACTACGAGCTTTCGGGCATACTGCGGCAGGCGACGGGCTACCGCCGCGCGACCCTCGCCGAGAGTAAAATGAGCAGTGCGGGCTTCAAGGACTACGCGATCATGCAGTACCATATACCCGGCGTCACGATCGAAACAGGAAGCGGGGAAACGCCGGTGGATCCCGTACAGTATCCGGTCATCTGGGAGAAATGCGGCGGCATCATGGAAGCGGCGGCCCGATGGGTGCTGGAGCAGTCGGCGGAGCAGCCGTAGACCGGGCTACCTCCGCCATTCGGCGGGAACGATGACCCGGTCGGATTCGTCGAGCCGCCTGCGCCTGCGCGCCCACAGCCCGAGCAGCGCGGCGCAGTACGCGGCAAGCGCCGCAAAGCCCCCCGCATAAACCCAGCGCGGCCAGAAGGGCAGCGTGTTGCGGATGCCATCGGGGGCGTACATATATCCTGTCTCAAATACGATAAGCGCGCTGCACGCGACCAGTATCGCCCGGCACGACCATCGCGTCCACGGGTACAGCCATCCCCGGCTGCGGCCTCCCGCTCCTGTAGCGGCAGCCGCGGCGGTCAGCGTGAGAAGCGCCGCGGCGCAGACCGGCAGCGCCGCCGTAAGCGGTTCGCCGTACACGTATACGGCCAGCGCCTCGCCGACCACCAGATAGGCCATCGACACGAGCAGCAGCGCGGGCTCGTTGGGTATCCGGATCCTTTTCACGGGCGTTCCTCGGTCGCAAAGGTCTTTTCTGTTTCCATCAGATACCGGCAGGCGCAGTAGCCCGTCTGTCCGTCGGCTGTCTCCACCTTCCAGAATTCGCCCGACGCCTCGATGAACCGCAGCAGCGTGCCGGCATCAAGCCGGTCGATCCGGTTGTCCCGGGCGATCTCGGGCGACGAGCGGAAATTCACCCTTTCGGTAACCAGATAATACGCGTTTGCGGTGCCCGGCTCGGGGGGCCCGGTCGGCGGCGTGACGATCGTCAGGTACTTGGCGCTGGCCCAGCCCGTAAGCCCGCTGTCGGTCCGCACCAGGAAAAACTTCTCGCCCGGCTCAAGAAGCGTCAGCTGCTCGTTTCTTTGCAGAGTCCCTGTTTGGGCGCTGTCTGCCGACGGCTGTTCGCGCAGCCGCAGCGTCCGGGCGGTTACAGTGCAGTAGACCGGCCGCGGCGTATACACAGGCTCGGGCGGGAGCACAGGCCCGGCGGGCGTGTCCGTGTACTCGACCTGAGTAACAGGCTCCACAAACCGGGCCGGTACGTAGCCCGTCAGACCGTCCTCGCGCACAACCCGCAGGTAGTAGCCCTCCCGGGAAAGAAGCCTGACGCGCGTATTGCGGTACAGCGGAGCCATCAGATTG
>JBMNNN010000166.1:0-4654 GCA_050942555.1 Christensenellales bacterium | reverse complement strand
CTCGTGCTCCCGCAGCGCCTCGCCAAATGCCGCCGCCCGGACGGGATCGTCGTTGGGGATGAGCAGTATGAGCTCGCTGCCCCTGTCGAAACGCTCCTCTATTTGCGCGTCGTCGATATTGACCTGCGCGTCCTCATAGAGCGAATTCCGGACGGAATACAGGTATGTGACGCCGCGCTGGGCAAAAAACGACGGGATCGCCAGCAGCGCGACAAGCAGCAGGCCCGCGTACCGGAACCGCGTGAGCGCCACGCCCAGCCGGCTGAAACCGGGCATCCAGACCCGGTGGCGCGTGCGCTCGATGAGCCGGTCAGCGCCAAGTATGAGGCCGGGCAGCAGCGTCACCGCGGAAAGAATCGACAGCAGCACGCCCTTTGCCAGCACGATGCCCAGATCGTCGCCCACCATGTAGCGCATAAAGAGCAGCGCGACAAAGCCCGCGACGGTCGTGAGGGCCGAGGCGCTGATCGGCGCAAAGGAAAGGCGCACCGCCCGCGCCATCGCCTGATGGGGCGGCAGACCGCCTTCCTTCTCCTGGTGATACCGGTGCAGCAGGAATATCGCGTAGTCCATCGACACCGCCAGCTGCAGAAGCGGCGCGGCGGCGTTGGATATCATCGATATCTCGCCCAGCACGAGGTTGGTGCCCATGTTCACGAGTATCGCGGCGCCGGTCGCGATGAGCAGCAGGAACGGCTCCACGAACGACTGCATCGCCAGCAGCACGACAAAAAAGAGCGCGGCCACGGCAATCACCGAATAGATGGGCAGCTCGCGGTCCACCTTGCTTATCAGCGCCTCGCAGAACGCCGCCTCCGCGCCCAGCGCGTATGGACGCCCCTCCAGCCGCTCTCGTATATTTAAGAGAGCGTCGACCGTGGCGGCGTCCTGGGACGCGCCCGCAAAGCGGATCACAAAGAGCCTGTGCTCGCCGCGCAGAAAAGTCCGGGCCAGATCCGGGTCGGTGAACCACTCGGGCTGGGCGCTGTCGGCCACGTCCGAATAACCCAGCACTTCCGATACGCCCGCCAGCGATTCCATCCACTCCTCGAGCGAGCCCGCCTCCTGCTGCGACAGGCCGCCCGTCATCAGCAGCGCGACACCGTCGGAACCAAACTGCTTCCTGTATTCGTCGGCCCCGATTTTGCTGCTCATGCTATCGGGCAGGTACTCCGACAGGTCGTAGTTCACGCCGACAAACCGCGACACGGCCGCTCCTGCGAGCGCCGCGACGGCCCAGACAATGACCAGCATGCGGCGGCGGTGCACCGCGAAAGCGGCCAGATTTTCCAGTATGGGTTGCTTCATCCCCACTATGCTCCCCGTATCGATTTAAACGTATGATTTAAAATATAATTTCAAACAGGTGATTAATATTGCAATCATCATACCAGAAGTGTATTCTTGTGTCAACAGCTTCATACAACAAAATTTGTAAAAGAAATTTGAATATCGAAAGGCGGATGCTCCATGGCTACTCCGACCCGGCAGCAAATCATCGAGGTCGCGCTCGACATACTGGGCGAAAAGGCCGGCTCCAACATCACAACGCGGGAAATCGCGGAAAAGGCCGGCGTCAATATCGCGTCCATCAACTATCATTTTGGCACGAAGGACAAGCTGCTCGACGAGGCAATGGCATTTCTGCTGGAGCGGGTATACGCGCTCATACGCGTTCTGGGCCGCAGGGAGGACCCCCCAGACGAAAGACTGCGGTATTTCTGCCGCGAGTTCCTGCTGATCAGCGGGCGATACCCGGGCATTATCAAAAATATCGTGGGCGCTCTTATATTTGAGGAAAAAACGTCTCCGCGCATTATGGCGCTCATTCCGCCGCTCTTTAATACGCTGAGCGACGCGATCGGCACCAAGCATCCTGACATTACGCACAGCAAGCGGGTTTACCGGTCGGGGAACCTCCTCATGTCGCTCATATTCCCGCAGGTATTCAGCCACTACTACAGGCAGATGGTGACAGGCTCGCTGGGAGAGGAGTTTACGATCGACGAGTACCTGGAACTGATCCTCGAGCAGGTCTAGCGGCGCTGTCTTCGCTGCGACATTTTAATACGCGGCTTTGCGGCTACTCAAATAGTATGCCGCATTGTTTCTCTCCGACCGCGGGGGTATAATGGATACCGTTCCGTTTCCCCGACAAATCGCAGGAGGTTGACGCAATGTATTTTAGCGCCTTCCCCGGCCTGGGCCGCTTCTATAAGGGCTGCCTGCATACCCACTCGACGCGCTCCGACGGCAAGCTGACGCCCGAGGAATCCCTTTCGCTTTACCGGCGGCTCGGATACGATTTCGTAGCGCTGACCGACCACAACGTGATGAACCGGGAGCGCTTCGGAATGCCCGACGATTTTCTCGTACTCCCCGCGATGGAGATGCACACCAACCATATCCATATGAAGGAGCGGCCGCAGTGCCATCATTTCGTGGTGCTCTCGTGCGGGGACGAGGGCTTTGCCCACGACGAGCGGATGGAGAACGACGCGTTCACGGGGCCGGAGGACGTGCAAAAGACGATCGACCGGCTTACGCGCGGCGGCAATCTCGTGATGCTGTGCCACCCGGTCTGGTCCAACACCGACTTTTCCGACTACGGCAGTCTTCGCGGTCTGTTCGCGATGGAGGTATTCAATACCGGATGCCACCACGAAAATAACACGGGGCTGGCGGACTCCCGGTGGAACGACATGCTGCGCGCAGATGTGCGGATGTGGGCTGCCGCCGTCGACGACGCGCACAGCGTGCCGCACATGGGCCAGGGATGGATCTGCGCCCACGCGCCCGAGCTGAGCCGCGCCGCCATCATCGAGAGCCTCAAAAACGGATGGTTCTACGCCTCGACCGGGCCGGAAATCCACGAGTTTTTCATAGAAGACGGGGAGGCGGTCGTGCGCTGCTCTCCGTGCAGAAACATCTACCTGCGCTCCGACCGGATCGGCGGCGGCAGGAGCCGGAGCGCGTTCGCCGAGTCGGGCGGCGCGCTGCCCGAGGCCCGGTTCAAACTGCCCGACGGGGCGCGGTACGTCCGGATCGAGTGCGTCGAGGACGAGAACCGGATCGCCTGGAGCCAGCCCATCTGGCTGGAGGCGTAGCGCAGCCTACGCCGAGCCGCAGCGCCCGTAGTAGAACAGGTATTGCTGCATGATGCCGGCATATCCGCGGTAGCGCTCAAACGGGAAACCCTGCCCGTAGTGCCGGACGATCACGCGCCGGATCCATGTGTCGACCGGGAACGCGTCGGTATGATGCAGTCCGTAGAGAAGGATGCAGTTGGCGACCTTGTCCCCGATGCCGGGCACGGCTGTGAGCTGCCGGTAGGCGTCCTCCCGCGGCAGCGCCGCCAGCTTGGCAAAATCGATGTCGCAGCGGGCCAGCGCGACGATATACCGGTCGCGGTAGCCTGCGCCCAGCGCCCTTACATCGTCTACGCGCGCGGCGCGCAGCGCGTCGCGCGTCGGGAAGCCATGGTATGCGGTCCCATCGGCCGAAACGCAGCGCCGCCCGTAGCGCGCGCAGAGGCGCTCGATCAGCACCTTGATGCGCGGGATGTTGTTGTTCTGCGACAGGACGAACGAAACCGCCGCCTCCCATGGGTCCTGCCGCAGCACCCGCATTCCCGAGCCGAACGCGACCGCCTCGCGCATAAACGCGTCGTCGGCCGCGACCGAATCGATATAGGCGGCATAGTCGGCGTCCAGATCGAAGTACCGACGCCAGACGCGCTCGTATTCGTCCCGGCCGCATTCGAACCGGAACATCCGCCCGCTCTGGGATACGACGACCCTCATTTCCCCCGCGATCACCGCAAAGCGCCCCACCCCGATCGGGTTCATGCGGAAGCACTGCCCCGACCGCGCGATCTGCATGAGGTCAAAATGGTCTATCGTGGTCTCGATCATACGGGCCGCCCGTCCAGTATGCTCTCGTAGTCGGGGCGCACGTCCATCATCGGCAGAAGCGTAGAGAGATTGACGCGGCTGCGCATGAACGGATGGTAGATAAGCCCCGCCAGTCCCAGCTCACGCGAAACGCCGATTTCCTCGACCGTCGTCGCCGCGCCCGCCTTTTTCATAAGCTCGGTAAGTTCGCCGCACGAGGGAAGCCCCTCGCTGATAAGGCGGCGTATCCGGGGCCATTTCTCCTCCAGCGTCCCGGGCGCGATCTGCGCGAGGGGCGAGGGCGTGTTCGCCTGTCTGACCTCGTCGGAAAAGTGCGGGCCATAGGCCGCGTATACCGCGTCCCAGTCGATCCGCGGCGCGTGAAAACCGATCTCCCCGGCCTCGGCCAGCCACCTGTAGAGCCTCGTGATAAAGATCGTCGCGACGCCGACCTTCTTGCCGTGGTAATCCGAGATCCGCCCCTCGGCGAGCTTCTTGATCTCCCAGAAATGCGATATGATATGCTCCGAGCCCGAGGCCGGACGCACACTGTCCCCGAGCCGCATCGCAAGGCCGGTCAGGACCAGCGCCTCCATGATCGCGCCCGCGGTCTCCTCGTCCTCCCGCGTCGTCCGGTCGGCCATCGATACGACGCGGCGCAGCGCTTCGCGAGTGATCGCGGCGATGTTTTCGCAGTAATACTCGCCGGTTACGACGCGGGATACGTTCCAGTCTACGAGCGCGACCGCCTTGGCGATCAT
>JBMNNN010000165.1:0-4660 GCA_050942555.1 Christensenellales bacterium | reverse complement strand
GTTGGAAATCTCATACCGGCGGTAGCCCAGCTCCGCGAGCGTATCGCGGGCCAGCATGGTCATATCATACTCCTCGTCCTCGCCGGGCAGGGGGAGCTCGCCCAATGCCATCCTATGCGCGAAGGGTGTTCCCGGCTCAATTTTCAGCGTATACAGCGAAATATGAGCGCAGCCCGCCTCCGCGGCAGTGCGAATCGACGCGGCGAGGTCGCGCGCCCGCTGCCCGGGCAGCCCGCTCATAATATCGGCGCTCAGGTTATCAAACCCCGCTTCCCGCGCCTCCCGCGCCGCCCGCAGGAAATCGGCAACCGTGTGGATCCGCCCCAGCCGCGCGAGCAGCGCGTCCTGGGCGGCCTGCATGCCAAGGGACAGGCGGTTTATGCCCATCGCACGGTACTCCCTTAGAGAGGCCATGCTGACCGTGCCGGGGTTCGCTTCCAGAGTGATCTCCGCGTCCTCCTCGACGCGGAAACGCAGGCGGGCGCGCTCCAGTATCCGCGCCAGGAGACCTGGCGGCAAAAGGCTCGGGGTACCTCCCCCCACGTAAATGGTATCCGCCCGCGGGCGTTCCGGATAGCGCTCCATCTCGGCCAGCAGCGCGCGCACATAGCGCTCCGCGTCATGAAGGCGGCCTTCCCACGAAGCAAAATCGCAATACAGGCACTTCCGGCGGCAGAATGGTATATGTATATAAAGCCCCGCGCCCATTTCAGTCGATTCTCAGTACCGATATGAACGCCTCTGACGGCACATGCACCGAGCCGATCTTCCGCATCCGCTTTTTGCCTTCCTTCTGCTTTTCAAGGAGCTTCTTCTTGCGGGAGATATCGCCGCCGTAGCACTTGGCCAGCACGTCTTTGCGCAGCGCCTTGACGGTCTCCCGCGCGATGATCTTTCCCCCGATCGCGGCCTGTATCGGTATCTCGAACATTTGCCGCGGGATCACTTCCTTGAGCTTCTCGGCGATGCGGCGGGCCCGTGCGTATGCCTTTTCGCTGTGTACGATCTGGGAAAGCGCGTCGCACAGTTCTCCATTGAGCAGGAAGTCCAGCTTCACAAGATCCGACTCCTCGTACCCGGCGGGCTCGTAGTCGAGCGAGGCGTAGCCCCGCGTTCTGGATTTGAGCGTGTCGAAGAAATCGAATATGATCTCATTCAGCGGCATCCGGTAGTTGATCTGCACGCGCTTTTTATCAAGATAGTCCATATTGAGATAGACGCCGCGTTTCTCCTGACACAGCTCCAGTATCGGCCCTACGTAATCCGCGGGCGACATGATATGCGCCTCCACCATCGGCTCCTCTATCGATTCGATCTCGGCCGCGGGCGGCAGGTTGGACGGGTTGTCGATGATGAGCTTCGTGCCGTCGATGCGGTTCACGTGGTAGACCACGCTGGGGGCGGTGGTCACGAGATCCAGATCGAACTCGCGCTCCAGGCGCTGCTCGATGATCTCCATATGCAGCAGCCCCAGGAAGCCGCACCGGAAGCCGAACCCGAGCGCCGCCGAGGTTTCCGGCTCGAACACCATCGACGCGTCGTTCAGCTTAAGGCGCTCCAGCGCCTCGCGAACCTGATCGTAATCTGCGCCGTCCGCGGGATAAATGCCGCAGAAAACCATCGGGCTGATCGCCCGGTAACCGGGCAGCGGCGTTTCCGCCGACCGGTTCATCCCGGTGATCGTGTCGCCCACCCGGGTGTCCGCGACGTTCTTGATGCTGGCGGCCAGGTATCCCACTTCGCCCGCGGCAAGCCGTCCGGTGGCCCGGTACGCCGGCGAGAAGACGCCAACCTCGGTCACGTCAAACACCGCTCCCGTGGACATCATGCGGATGCGGTCGCCGGTCTCGACCGCGCCATCCACCACCCGGATATAGCAGATCGCTCCCTTGTAGTTATCGTAAAACGAGTCGAATATGAGCGCGCGTAGCGGTGCATCCTCGTCGCCCGCGGGTGGCGGTACGCTTTCGATCACACGTTCCAGCACCGCGTCGATCCCGATGCCTTCCTTGGCCGATATCGCGGGCGCGTCCGACGCGTCCAATCCTACGACCTCCTCGATCTCCTCCCTTACCCGATCCGGATCGGCGCTGGCAAGATCGATCTTGTTGATGACCGGGATCACCTCCAGATCGTGATCTACGGCCATATAGGCGTTGGACAGCGTCTGGGCCTCGACGCCCTGGGTCG
Organism: Christensenellales bacterium; assembly: GCA_050942555.1. Lineage (GTDB taxonomy): Bacteria > Bacillota > Clostridia > Christensenellales > UMGS416 > JAAYXU01. Next base: position 2,470 of record JBMNNN010000165.1, on the reverse strand, counting down.
CGTCCACGACCAGCAGCGCGCCCTCGCAGGCAGCCAGGCTGCGGGATACCTCATATGCGAAGTCCACATGGCCCGGCGTATCGATTAGGTTCAGGGTATAGGTCTGGCCGTCAGCAGCGGTATACTTCATGGTCACGGCGTGCGCCTTGATCGTGATGCCCCGCTCCTGCTCCAGATCCATCGAATCGAGTATCTGTTCCTCCATCTCGCGGGCAGCAATAGCGCCGGTCCGCTCAAGAATGCGGTCAGCCAGCGTAGACTTGCCATGGTCTATGTGGGCGATGATGCAGAAATTTCTTATGTACCGTTGCCTTTCCGACACGAGCAATCCTCCCGTAAGGCTTTCATCACCGTATATCATACAAAAAAAGCCCGCGGTTTGCAAAGAAATTTATGAGGAGAAAAAGCGCAAAAAAGCAGCCTGCTGCCGCTGCCCTGCCCGACGCAGCCCCAGCCGCCCGCAGATGGCATGAGGACGCTTCCCTGGTCGATAGCCTTTACAACGATTATGATTACATATCCATCGTATTCTTAGTTATATTAGTAAATATGTAAGTCTAACGCATCGATGCTGTACTTTCCGCACGCCGCACGCCTTAGCACGCCATGCCCGCGCCCGTAGATTCCTTAAATAAGCATTTGCAGCCGGAAACTAATGCCATGGCCCGAAACGGCGTGTCGTCGCTCATATGCAGTGCGCCCGGCGCAAATACTAAACATAATAACAGGCGACGAAGGAAGGAATGAAAATTGAAACCGATAAAATGGGTATTCGGCCTGCTGGCCGCGCTGCTGCTTTATGGATGCACGGGCATACAGCCCGATAACGCGCAGACGCCTGTGCCCCAGGACACGATGGATGTACTCCCGATTCCCGATATAACGATCAACCCGATGGCGGACGGGTCGACCCAGTCCCCGGCCGGGCAGGATGCGCTTACAGAGCTCACGGCGCTTCTTCCCAAGCAGATCGGGTATGTCTGGATGTACGAGGGCTTTGTGGAATACAGCCACGAAATGAAGCTGGATATGATTCAGACCACCAGCCAGGCGGTCTGCTATCGCATTTCAGGCATGGTGGGCGATCTATCGGACGGCGAATCCAAACGGGACTACAGCCTTTCGATACTCTATACCGTGGATCCCGAAAAGTGGATCCAGCAGGCACAGGGCGAAATGCTGATGGACTCGGATTTCCCGTGCCTTGAAATCGCGCGCGCGCCTCTTAGCGAGGGCAAGGAATGGACGCAGACGGTGGCGCGCGCCGATGGCCAGCCCGTCCAGCTCGTATGCACCGTCGAATCGGTCGTAGACGGCGGCGACGGCGTTCGGGTCTACACAATCGTATACCGCCAGAAGGGAAGCCCGTACTACGAGCGCAGGCAGATCGGCTTGGGACGGGGCGTAATATCCTTCGAAAAACTGTATATCCCCGAAAGCGGCGAAGCCTTCACGATGGGCTACCATAGCTACATCCAGCCGCAGCCCGAGGCGACGCCCGCGCCGACGCCCACGCTGCCGGCCGCATCCCGCGAGGCGGAGATCGCCCCGTGGCTTCCTCCCCTCGATGTCGAGCTGCGTTTCTTCGGCCTGGCCGAGTACGGGCATATCGGCCATTTTTTCCGGGAGTGGGCTATCGACATTGAGGCTGTCTATCGCTTCAACGGCGTATACAACGACGGTGTGGGCACGTCCGACAAGTTCTCTGTCCGTTACTTCGCGGATTACCAGCGCGGTACCGTTACCGAACAGGTGCTCTCCAACGAACGGACGGGTAAAGCCGAGGTCAATTCCCTCATACACAATCTGGTCGCGCTTAAGTTCCCGCTGTCCGAAGGGCAGACCTGGCACTGGGACGCATATGTTCTGGGTAAGCGCAGGGGTGTGGAAGCGAAGGTAATCCAGCTGACCGATTCGCTCGTGACGGTCCGCTACAGCGTGGAGGGCGTGAAGGGATATTATGAAAATACCTACTTTGAGGAACGGACATTTGAGAAGGGGCACGGGATGACCGGCTTTTCAATGCTCATGCCGGGCGAGCCAAAGCTAACCGCCGAGGAAGCCCGCGACCCGACCAAAGTCCGGGACGCGCTCCTCAACCAGCTCATGTTCGGTTATTCGCAGGACAAGGAATGGACCAGGCAGCGCTGACATCCCGATGATGTTAAATATTAAACGTTCCACATACCGTCTGTATATCCGTGCTATGATCCACGAAGGGTATAAACTGAAAAACAATCTGAGAAAAGCGCCTCTTGCCGGGCGCTTTTCCAATATTCGCCGCCGTTTTTATTCTTCAGCTTGTATTTTCCGGGCTTTCACCCTGCATATTTTTAGCCGCTCAAAAGTCAGGGTCTGAATCCGGGCGGTTTTCGTCCTTTCGACTTGCGGAGCATGTAAAATCCGACATTCATACGTTTTACCCCGCCTTTTTTCGCTACACCCGCCATCTTTTCCCACAATTCTGGCA
>JBMNNN010000164.1:0-4666 GCA_050942555.1 Christensenellales bacterium | reverse complement strand
CGCACCGGTCCGTATCCCTCGAAATACGCGTTCATGATGCCCTCGCCCTGCGTCAGCGTGAGCATTTCCCCGCGGAATCCGAACAGCCCGCGGGACGGAACCCTGTATTCCAGGCGGCCGCGCCCGTTCTCCACCACCATATCGACCAGCTCTGCCCGGCGCTGGCTCAGGCTGTCCATGATCGCCCCCACCGCCGACTCGGGAATGTCGAGGGTCAGGCGCTCGATCGGCTCCTCCCGTCCCTGCGGCCCCGCCCGGGTAATGACGTCGGGCTTGCTGACCATGAACTCGTATCCTTCCCGCCGCATGTTCTCGATCAGGATCGACAGGTGCAGCTCGCCCCGCCCGCAGACCTTGAAAGCGTCGGCGCGCTGCGTGTCCTCCACACGCAGCGCCACGTCCGACCGGGTCTCCCGCCGCAGCCGTTCGCCGATCTGGCGGGACGTGACATAGCGCCCGTCGCGGCCTGCCAGCGGGCCGGTATTGACCATGAACGCCATCGCCACCGTGGGCTCGGACACATGGATGACCGGCAGCGGATCGGGGTGCTCGGAATGCGCCAGCGTTTTGCCGATCTCGATGCCGTCGATTCCCGGCAGGGCGACGATATCGCCCACCGACGCCTGCGGGACCGGTATACGCCCAAGTCCCTCGAACATGAGTATGCCCGAAACCCGCGTCGCCGGGCCCGGCGCCGGTCTGTCGGGAGAGCAAAGCGCGATCGCATCTCCTACCCGCAGCGTTCCCCGGTCGATGCGGCCGATCGCGATGCGGCCCACGTAGTCGCTGTAATCGATCGTGGACACCTGCATCCGCACTGGCGCGCTCTCATTGCCGCGCGGACAGGGTATATGTGCCAGTATCGCGTCAAAGAGCGGCTCCAGCGTGGGCTCCAGCGCGTCGGGGGCCCTTCCCGCCCGTCCTTCGCGCCCCGCCGCGTAAATTACGGGGCTGTTTACCTGTTCCTCGGCTGCTCCAAGATCCATGAGCAGCAGCTGTGTATTAAGGAGCGCTTCCTCGGGTCGCGCGTCGGGCCGGTCGGTCTTGTTGATGACCAGTATGAGGGGCAGCGACAGCGACAGCGCGCGGGTCAGCACGAAGCGCGTCTGGGGCATCGGTCCCTCGGCTGCGTCCACCAGCAGCAGCGCTCCCGACACCATCGTCAGCACCCGCTCCACTTCCCCGCCGAAATCCGCGTGTCCGGGCGTGTCTACGATATTGATCCGGACGCCCTTCCAGGTGACCGCCGCGTTCTTGGACAGTATCGTGATTCCCCGCTCGCGCTCGATGTCGTTGCTGTCCAGCACGCGCTCGTTTAACTTCTGGTTTTCCCGGAAAAGCCCGCTCTGGCGGAACATCGCGTCCACCAGCGTCGTCTTGCCATGGTCAACATGGGCGATGATGGCTATGTTTCTCAGGTCCTGCCGGTCGATCATATGGTAAGCGAAATACTCCTGTCGGAAAAAGCTGGGCGCGCCCGCGCCAAATCCCGAAATAGTGTACCACCCTCGCGGATGGTTGGCAAGGGATGCGGCGGGGCACGCTGCCCCATGGCAGGCCAGGATCATGTACGATCCCCGCGCCTGCGCGTCATTCCTCCAGGCGAAATAATTCTTCAACCGGAGTATTAAACAGTTTTGCCAGCCTTATCGCCAGCTCCAAAGTGGGATTATATCTGTGGTTCTCGATGGCGATGATCGTTTGCCGCGTGACGCCTACCATTTTAGCGACATCTTCCTGCCGCAGCCCAAGCTCCTTTCGCAGGGTCCGGATGTTATTCTTCATTGTCCTCGTCTCCTTTTTTGCCGGTCAACCTGCGTGAAATCAATAACTTGGCGCAAAAAAAGATGATGTTTTGCGCTAAAAAGATTATAAAGGGGATATAGGGTAATTCGCTGTCTTTAATGTATCCTACAATACACCACACGAGTAAGGCTATCCCGACAAATACCCAGGACAGACGCATGGCCCTAAAATTCACAGCCATTTCCATTTCGTCCGCATTCCATTTTCTTTTCATAGCAGTCCTCTCCCTTAATGGTAATCCTTTTTCTATATACTAGCATAAAGCAGACGTATTGTAAAGTTCTTTTTACATTTTCTCTGGGTACTAATAGTTCTCTGTTTCATTCATCCACTTGGTAAGTAAGCGCCCTCCCCGTTGCTCTCCTTCTCCCCATATCGTATAATGTGGCAAATACACCGGAAGGGTGTCGCGATGAAAAACGTGAAGTTCATACTGGGCGCGATCCGCAGGGCCGACGAGGAATTCGGTATGATATCCGACGGAGATCACGTGCTGGTAGGCGTATCGGGGGGCAAGGACAGCATGGCGCTCCTCCATATGATGGGGCTTTACCGGTATTTCTTCCCCGGAACCTTCCGCCTGACCGCGGCGACGCTGGATCTGGGGCTCGGCGGGCTGGACGGAGAACCCATCGCCCGCTGCTGCCGGGAGCGGGACATACCCTATGTGTTCCGGCGGACCAATATCGGCAAGGTGGTCTTTGAAGCAAGGCAGGAAAAAAACCCGTGCTCGCTGTGCGCCAGGATGCGGCGCGGTGCGCTGCACACGCTGGCGCGGGAGCTTGGGTGCAACAAGGTGGCGCTGGGACACCACCGGGAAGACGTGCTCGAAACCTTCCTGCTCAGCCTGCTGTACGAGGGCCGCCTGCGCACGTTTTCTCCGGTCGTCTGGATGGACCGGGCAGGCCTTATGCAGATACGGCCGATGGTATTCGTGCCCGAGCGGCGGCTCATTGGCGCGGTGCGCCGCCTGGATCTTCCGGTGCAGGAAAGCCCGTGCCCCGTGGCGAGCCATACCCGCCGCGCCGACATGAAGCAGCTCCTTAAAGTTCTGCACACGCTGCGCCCCGACGCCGAGGAATACATGCTGCAGGCCATCCGCAACACGCATACCTACCGGCTGTGGGATCGGGTCAAAGAAGGAACATACCGGAGCGATGAAGAAACCCCCGATCCCGATTAGGGAACGGGGGCTGTTGTTTAACGTTTCACGCCCGGTCAGGCGTAATAATCGCCGTCGGACGAACGGGAATAGAACAGCTTTTTCTGTGCGTAGAGTTCTACTTCCTCCAGCGCGCGGCCCGTACCGATGGCGACGCAGGAAACGGCGTCGTCGGCTACGAAGCAGGGTACGCGGGTATGCTGCTGTATGCGCATGTCCAGACCGTAGAGCAGCGATCCGCCGCCGGTCATGACGATTCCCCGGTCGAATATGTCGGCCGCAATCTCGGGCGGCGTACGCTCCAGCACCGAGTGCACCGCCTCCAGTATCGCCTGCGTGGGCTCCTCGAGCGCCTCGATCATCTCGTCGGACCCGACGGTAACGGTCTTGGGCAGGCCTGAAATGAGGTTCCGGCCGGTGATCTCCATATAGATGACTTCCTTGCGGGGAAATACCGCGCCGATATTGACCTTGAGCTCTTCGGCGGTTCTCTCGCCGATAAGCAGATTGTGCTGCTTGCGCATGTACCGTATGATCGCTTCGTCGAACTTGTCTCCGGCGATCTTGATGGACTCGGACACGACGGCTCCGCCCAGCGATATGGCCGCGATATCGGTTGTGCCGCCGCCTATATCGACCACCATCGAACCGTACGGGCGGCTGATGTCGATGCCCGCGCCGATCGCCGCCGCGATGGGCTCCTCGATGAGCAGCGTCTGGCGCGCGCCTGCGTCCAGCGTCGCCTCGCGCACCGACCGCTTCTCGACCTCGGTAACGCCGCTGGGTACGCAGACCACGACGCGGGGCCGGAAGAAGAACCGGCGCCCCACCACCTTATTAAGTACGTGCCGGAGCATCCGTTCGGTCACGGTATAGTCGGATATGACGCCGTCGCGCAGCGGCCGGATTGCGACGATGTTGCCGGGCGTGCGCCCCAGCATCTTGCGCGCCTCTTCGCCCACGGCAAGAAGCTTCTTCGTATTCTTTTCTATGGCTACGACCGAGGGCTCGCGCAGTACGATGCCCCTGTCCCGGACATAGACCAGCACGCTGGCTGTGCCCAGGTCGATTCCAACATCCTGATAACCCCACATGCTCCGTTCCCTCTTTTCTTTGGCGGATATGGATGGATTACAGCATGAAATGCTATAAACCCATTATTTCATACGTTACACACGTATTATAAACCGTATGAGCGCGGCTCGTCAATGAATATTTTTATACCTGCGTCGCGTGGCTTGTCCTCCCCGGATATGGCGTTCGGATAAATTTTTATCCATTACCGCCATAACCTGTGCGCAAAGCTCTTCGTTAAGGCCGGGAAGGCGGCGGATCATATCCTGATGGACCGTCGATTTCCCTACTCCGAACACCATGGCCGCCTGCCGGACGGTGGCCCCGGTTCTGGCGATATACCTCGCCTCATCCAGTGTTCTTTCATAGATCCTTCCGTTCGACATAACGATTCCTCCCTGTTTTTATAAACCTATGTAAAACGGTTGCGCACTATTCCGGCAGCATGTTTTATTGATCCACGAAGAACGGTGCGGCATTGACGGCGGTGCCGTCCAAATAGAACTCAAAATGCAGATGGTCTCCCGAGGCAATCTCGCACGTCGCAGAATTGCCCACCTTGCCGATCACGTCGCCCCGCTTGACGTTCTGCCCGGCCGTTACCGAGGCCTTGGCCAGCGCGCA
>JBMNNN010000163.1:0-4714 GCA_050942555.1 Christensenellales bacterium | reverse complement strand
CACGGTCTCCATGCCGCATCCGATATCGACACCGACCATGCCGGGGACGATCTTGTCGGTAATGGTCATCGTGGTACCGATCGTGCAGCCCTTGCCCGCATGGACGTCGGGCATGATGCGTATTCTGCTCCCGGCGAACTCAGGCCGGTCGCAGACGGTACGGATCTGATGGGCTGCATTCGGATCTAGCTCGTCACAATAACAAAAGGCGGTGTTGTGGGAGCCTTTGATTTCGATCATTCGCATCCTCCTGGCGGCATCCGCCCATAAAACACAGAGAATCAGCGCCCGCGGAAATTCGTTCAGATAGCTCGTTCTTACTTATCATTCTATTCTATATAGCATTTTGTGTATGTCAAATAAATCAAAGGGCAGAGCGAACGCTTCTGCCCTGCCCCGAAACATGCCCTCGGATTATTCCCCCGGTCTCCCCCGCCCTTCCAGCGCTTCCCGCGCCCGCGCAGCGCTCTCCAGCACGCGCTCCCGGGCCGGCCCGCCGGGCAGGTTCCTCCCGGCCACGCAGGCCGCAAGGTCGATCGCCGCGCGGAAGTCCTCGCCGATCAGAGGCGAATACGACCGGAGCTCCTCGTCCGAAAGGTCCTCGAGCGCTCTGCCCTGCCGGATGCAGTCCAGCACCATCGACCCCACGACGGCGTGCGCCTCGCGGAAAGCGAGCCCCCTGCGCACCAGATAGTCGGCGGCGTCGGTCGCGTTGGCAAAGCCGCCCGCCGCAGCCCGGCGCATCGCGTCGGTCCGGAACCGCGCCGTCCGAATCATGCCGGTCAATACGGCAAGGCAGCGCTCGGTGGTATCGAGCGCGTCAAACAGCGCTTCCTTGTCCTCCTGCATGTCCTTGTTGTACGCGAGCGGCAGGCCCTTCATCACGGTCAGGAGCGCCATCAGGTCTCCGTAGACCCTTCCGGTCTTGCCCCGGATGAGCTCGGCCACGTCGGGGTTTTTCTTCTGGGGCATGATGCTGCTGCCGGTACTGTAGCCGTCGTCCATCTCGACGAATCCGAACTCTCTGGTCGACCAGAGTATCAGCTCCTCGCACATGCGCGACAGGTGCATCATCACCAGCGACAGGCAGAAAACGCACTCGATCACAAAGTCCCTGTCGGAAACCGCGTCCATCGCGTTGTCGGATATCGCGTCAAACCCCAGAAGCTCCGCTGTGCGCTGCCGGTCGAGCGGATAGGTGGTGCCAGCCAATGCGCCCGAACCCAGCGGCATCACCGACGTCCTGCGGCGGCACTCGTCCAGCCTACTTAGGTCGCGCAGCAGCATCTGCACCCATGCCATCATATGGAATCCTAGCGTCACCGGCTGGGCCCTCTGCAGATGGGTGTATCCGGGCATGATGTCGCCTGCGTGCTTTTCGGCCAGCTCTGTCAGCGTCCGCGCCAGCGCTGCAATGCCATCCCCGACAGCGCGGGTCCGCTCCATCACATACATCCGCGTATCGAGCGCGACCTGGTCGTTGCGGCTGCGCCCGGTATGCAGGCGCTTGCCCGCCTCTCCGATGCGCTGCGTGAGGATCTGCTCGATGTTCATATGGATGTCCTCTGCGTCGGCGCGGAAAGTGAGCGCTCCCGATTCCGCGTCGGTCAGCATCTCCGCAAGGCCCGATACGATGGCCTGCGCGTCGTGCGGCGGGATGATTCCCTGCTCGCCCAGCATCTGCGCGTGCGCGATGCTGCCGCGTATATCTTCCCGGACGAGTCGCTGATCGAATTCGATCGACGACTGGAAATCGTCCACGCTCGCCTCGGTTTCCTTTTCAAACCGACCCGACCATAGTTTCATGGCTCCCGTCTCCTTTGTGCCGTCTCGCGGCTTAGCGTTCGTCCATGCTCTTCTTCATGAGCGCGCGCACCGTCATGGGCAGACCGAACAGATTGATGAATCCCTCGGCGTCCTTCTGGTTGTAGACCTCGTCCTCGCCGAACGTCGCGAACGCCTCGTTATAGAGCGAGTACGGGGAGGCGACGCCCGCGGGGATGCAGTTGCCCTTGTAGAGCTTCATGCGCACTGTTCCGGTCACGGGCTGCTGCGTGACGTCGACGAATGCCGACAGCGCTTCCCGAAGCGGCGTATACCATTGGCCGAAGTACACGAGCTCCGCAAAGCGCGCGGCCACCAGCTCCTTGTAGTGGGCGGTATCCCGATCCAGCGTCAGCGACTCAAGCTCCCGGTGCGCGGCGTACAGGATCGTTCCGGCGGGCGTTTCGTATACGCCCCGCGATTTCATGCCCACCAGCCGGTTTTCTATGAGGTCTGCGATGCCCACGCCGTTTCGCGCGCCGATCGTGTTGAGCTCCTCGATGAGCGCGACGCCGTCCAGCGCTTTTCCGTTCAGGCCCACAGGCACGCCCCTGTCAAACTCCAGCTCGACGTACTCGGGTCTGTCGGGCGCCTGCTCGGGCGGCACGCATATCATATACAGCTCGTCGCGCGGCGCGTTCATCGGGTTTTCGAGATCGGCCCCCTCGTGGCTCAGGTGCCACAGATTGCGATCCATGCTGTAAGGCCGCTCCTTTGTGACCGGCACGTCGATGCCGCGCGCCCTGGCGTACTCGATCTCCTCCTCCCGCGAGCGGATGTCCCATATCCGCCACGGAGCGATGATCTTCAGGTGGGGATTGAGCGCCTTGATCGTCAGCTCAAAGCGCACCTGGTCGTTTCCCTTGCCGGTCGCGCCGTGGGCTACCGCCTGCGCGCCTTCCCTTTCGGCGATTTCCACGAGCCGCCGGGCGATGATGGGCCGGGCGAACGACGTGCCGAGCAGGTATTTGCCTTCGTAGACCGCGCCGGCCTTGAGCGTCGGGAAAATAAAGTCGTATACGAATTCCTGCCGCAGGTCCTCGATATAGAGCTTGCTCGCGCCGGTGCGCTTCGCCTTCTCGTGAAGCGGCGCGAGCTCCTCGCCCTGCCCCACGTCGGCGGCCATCGCGATGACCTCGCAGTCGTAGTTTTCCTTGAGCCAGGGAATGATGATGGACGTATCCAGGCCGCCCGAGTAGGCCAGAACCACTTTCATTTTTGACATAGGGGTTTCCTCCAGTATCGTTTTTATTATTATACATCCTAAAGAATATTTATGCAACAGCGTTTTTTTTGTTTCTGTTGTATCCTCTCGTTTATTTTGCTCGTAAGCAGCACTGTTACCCTGCATCTCCAATATCTTGTAAACCCGCCGCGTATGATGTATGATAGGAGTGGACATATGCCGTTTCGCGCTCCCGAGTGGATTCGGACGCACTCCCCTTACGAGGACATTACGGAGGTGTGAGTTATGCTGGTCAGAAACTGCGCCGGCGGCATCGTGTTTGCGGGCGGCAAAGTGCTGCTCCTGCGCAACGAGCGCAGCGAATGGGTCCTGCCCAAGGGGCCGATCCCCGACGGCGCGCTGTCGGCCGACAGCGCCCTCGCGCATGTGCTGGAGCAGACCGGGTGCCGCGCCCGGATACTGTGCCCGGTCGGGGAAACCTCGTACGAATTCTACTCGACGTCCCGAAAGATGCCTGTCAACAACCGCATACTCTGGTACCTGATGCAGGCCCCCGACGACTCGCTGCGCCTCAATGAGAGCATCGGAATCGTGGACGGGGGCTTTTTTGACCGGCACACGTCGCTCTCGCTCATCACATACAGCCAGGACCGCGGGCTGCTAGCCCGGGCTTGGGAGCAGGCGGAGGAGCGCGGGGACAGCCCGTAACGCTGCCCGGCCGATACGGAATTGAACGGCGGCCGGATTTATGATAAAATACAGTATCCCTGAAAACGGAGTGATTGCATGTCCGGGCATTCAAAGTGGGCAAACATACACCGCAAGAAGGAAAAAAGCGACGCCAAGCGCGGGAAAATTTTCACAAAACTGGGCCGCGAGCTGGCGATCGCCGTCCGGGAGGGAGGCCCCAATCCCGATACCAACAGCAAACTCAAGGATGTGATCGCCAAGGCCAGGGCAGCCAACATGTCCAACGACAACATCATGCGCAGCATCAAGAAAGCGTCGGGCGAAGCGGAAAGCATAGCATACGACGAGGTGCTCTATGAGGGTTACGGTCCGTCGGGCATCGCGTTCATGGTGGAGGCGATGACCGATAACCGGAACCGCACCGCCGCCGAAATACGCCATATATTCGACAGGTCGGGCGGACAGATGAGCCAGTCGGGCAGCGTCGCCTGGATGTTCGAGCGCAAGGGCGTGCTCATCGTGGAAAGGACGAATGACCTGGACGAGGATACGGTCATGATGGCGGCGCTCGAGGCGGGCGCGGAGGACATGCAGTCCGAGGAAGACGTGTTTGAGATACAGACCGTCCTGCCCGCATTTGCGGACGTCCGCGCTGCGCTCGAGGCAAAGGGCATGAATATCCTTTCCGCAGAGCTTGAATGGATCCCCCAGTCCCGCGTGGACGTGGACGAGGAAACGTCCGAGAAGCTGGAAAAGCTGATTGACCGGCTCGAGGACAGCGACGACGTACAGAGCATCTACCATAACGCGAACATCGACGCATGATCGCACCGGTTTGAAGGATCGGCACGACACGCATAATCATAAAGATAAATGCCGAGGTTGGCAAAAAAGGGAGTCTGCCATGTCTGTCAAATGCGAATACAAGATCTGTGAGAACACAATCTTGCTGTCGGCCCCGCAGGGGCTCAACATTTTACCGGGGCGCATGATCCGCATGATGATCGCGAACAT
>JBMNNN010000162.1:0-4729 GCA_050942555.1 Christensenellales bacterium | reverse complement strand
CAACTCTATTTTTAGAAAAATAGATGGATTTCGCGGCAAGCGCAGGCTTTTGTAAGATCGAAGCGCTGCTCCCTTACCCGGTACACGTATGGCTGCGGGCTCATAGAGTGTATGGAAGGAGGGAAACCATATGGAAACCGCAACCGCCGCCGCGGCGATGGTCGCCGGCGGCTCGCTGGCTCCCGCGCTCGCGGGCCAGGTGCTTTTTTCGCAGACGCCGTACGGCGTTTGGATACAGGCTTATTTTACCGGTTTTCCCGATGCGGGTACAAGCCGGTTTCACGGATTTCATATCCATGAGCATGGGGCATGCGCGCCAGTGAACGGCGAGGAATTCACGCAGACCGGTGGGCACTATAATCCGGGCGGGCAACCCCATCCGCAGCATGCTGGAGATCTGCCGCTGCTGCTGACTGCGGCCGACGGCACGGCCCGGATGTGCTTTTTAACCGACCGGTTCCGGGTGTCGGATATCGTGGGCCGTGCGGTCATCGTGCACGCGCAGCCCGACGATTTCAAAACCCAGCCCGCTGGCGCGTCGGGAGCGCCGCTGGGCTGCGGCGCGATACGCGCCGTGCAGCATACCGGACGCCCGTGACGGATATGTACTACAGGAACGGGCGGCGCGGCGCGGGGGCCACATCGATGTCAAGCCGCGCCGCCAAAAGCCCTTCGGAACGCGCGTAAACGCGCAGCGTGCCGGGCTTGTCGCCGACCTTGACGGCTACCGATATAAGACCGGCCCGCATCCGGCGATCGAGGCTTGGGACCGGGGTGTGGTCGCACACGTCGGAGCCGGTGCCCACGATGCGCCCCAGATCGTTCGTATCGAAGGAGACGAGCGGGGAAGCGTCGGGCACAGGATTGCCTTCCGCGTCTACGCAGTAACAGGTCACGACCGCCATGTCCTCTCCGTCAGCCCTGATGCCGCTGTCCTCGAGGCGCAGCTTGAGCGCCGCGGCCGGTCCGGTGGTTTTCATTTCCTCGCTGGCCACAGCCTTGCCGCCTATGCGGCCCTCGGCCCGCAGGCATCCCGGCGTGTAGATCACCTGCCACTCGCCATGGCCATATAGGCCGGGCCGCACTGTGCCCAGCGAGCGCCCATCCTGCCACAGCTCGACTTCCTCGCAGTTGGTGTAAACCCAGACCGGTATTGCCTCGCCCTCGCGGCCCGCGAGATTCCAGTGGGGCAGTATATGTACCATCGGCTCGGTCGTCCAGTGGGACTTGTTCTGATAATAGGCGTCCTTGGGCTGCAGGAACAGATCCAGCGCGCCCGATTGGGAGCAGAGCCGCGGCCAGACCGTTTCGCCCCGGTGTTCGATGCCGGCCCACTGGAATTCGCCGGCTACCCACGGGCGCGCGGCAATATGCTTCCAGGTATGCTCCCTGTCCACGACAAAGCCCCCCACCGGATGGTCCCATGCCTTAAGGTATCCGCGCTCGGGGTTATCGTCGTAATACCATCCACGGGTGGTGCCCACGGCGCAGCATTCGGCGGTTACACAGGGCTTGTCGGGAAAGCGCTCCCGGATCGCGTCGTACGCATGGAGGTTGTAGTTGACGCCCAGCACCTCGAGGACATCCATCACGGCCGCTCCGGCCGGGTTGTTGCTGACCGCCGACGTGACCGGCCGGGTATCGTCGTAGCGCTTGATCAGCGCGATCATCGTTTGGGCGATGCGCTTTCCCTGCTCGGTCATATGCAGCGGCTCCTCGTTTCCTATGCTCCAGAGTATGACCGACGGGCGGTTCCGGTCGCGGCGCAGCATCATCGCCAGCTGGTCGAGACCGTCGGGCGTGCTTTCAAACCACCGGGTCTCGTCCATGACAAGAAAGCCCAGTTCGTCCAGCGCGTCCATCGTCGCCTCCGCAGGCGGATAGTGGGCGGCGCGGTAAGCGTTTGCGCCCATCTCGCGGAGCCTGCGCAGACGGTAGCGGTGAATACGGTCGGGCATGGCCTTGCCGGTCAGCCCGTAATCCTGGTGACAGCAGACGCCCTTCAGTTTGACAGGCCGGTCGTTGAGGAAGAAACCCCGGTCGGCGTCGAACCGGATCGTGCGGAATCCGAAACGCGTAACCACCTCGTCGATGAGCTGACCCCGTCGCAGTATCCGGGTGCGCACCGCGTACAGGTTCGGGTGCTCGGTGTCCCAAAGCGCGGGGTTCTCCACCGTCATCGTATGGGTCAGTACCGCTTTGTCCCTGTGCGGGACCGTGATCTCGCCCGTCGCCGACACGATCTCCTGCCCCGACGCATCGACAATGACCGATTCAACGGCGACCGTCTCGGTTTCCTGCCCGTCGTTGCGGACCGTCGTCTCGACGGGCACCTGCCAGACGCCGCCCGACTGCCTGCGCGGTTTCACGTATACGCCCCACAGGTCGACCGCGACGCGATCGGTCTTTATGAGCCAGACATGGCGGTATATGCCCGCTCCCTCGTACCACCATCCCTCGTGGTCGGACGCGTCCACATAGACCGCGACCACGTTATCCGCGCCAAAGCGCGCGATGTCGGTGATATCGACCTCGAAGGATGTATAGCCGCAGAAATTGCGCGCCATCAGACAACCGTTTACGTACACGGTCGCGTGTGTGGCGACGCCTTCGAAGAACAGCGTGATCCGCCGATCCCTGTCGGATTCCTCCAGGCGGAAATGCTTGCGGTACCAGGCGTTGCGGTACTCGAAATATCCCAGCGTATTGTTGTTCTCCCGGCTGGGCCGCTGGGTGATGATATAGTCATGGGGCAGGTCGACGCTATCCCAGCGCTCGGCCCGGCCTCTATGGCGCTCGTCGTAGCCGTAGGCCGCGGGCCCGTCCAGCATCCGCTCTGTCTTGGCGTGATAATACATCGGCATTTTGTCCTTCGGCTCGGGCGCGGGGATGTCACCCTCATGGAAGAGCCAGCCGAAATCGAACAGTAGTTTTTCGCGCATCATATCCTCCTTCTGAGCGGCTGCTCAGGTGCTCGGATTTTGGTAATATATCTCTGTTATTTAAGCATAATGAAGCGCTTCTGTCCAGCCCCAAATAGTGCTATTCAGCGCATTTGAGTGATATGCGCGCATTCTCCGGCCGGCATCGGATCGGCCGTATTGTCATGCAAACCGAAATATGATATACTGCTCCTGATTTCACAGCATCACGCCGGTGTGTTGGAATTGGCAGACGAGGCGGACTCAAAATCCGTTGATGGCGACATCGTGTGGGTTCGAGTCCCACCACCGGCACCAAAAAATCCTGTCGAGTTTTGTCGGCAGGGTTTTTGTTTTGGTTTATCGGCTATTCATTATCCATTAAGATGATTTTCACTATGAATAATGAATGATGAAAAAGATAAGCATAAATAAAAATACGAATAAGCCGACCAGAGCATTCAGTATGCATACTTTATAAAGCATAATACAATTTAAAAGCCCCAATGCGGTCCAGTATTGATTAATAGTTAATAAATAATGATATATAAATGAGAACACTATTGACATAAAAAAGTGAAAATAATATAATAAAATAAAATATACGAATACACGGAATAAAGAAGGAGAAGTTGGCATGATAAAGCTTGAGTCAAACGCCGTGCCGTTACGTCATGTCCGGATCGATTTAATCCAAAGGGGTATCGTCGGGAACTATCGAGCGAGGAGAGACTGAGGATGCTTGCGTCGATAAAGGGACTCGACGGGGTGACCCTGGGGTATCCGAACGAGTACGGCCCGGGGTTTAAACGGTGGCTGCGTGAAAATGGGCTTGCGGTGGGAACGGTAGCATCAGATACATACATGGATGTGAAATGGTCGGGCGGATATCTGATGAACCGCGACGCAGGTATACGCAGAGAGGCGATCGAGACGCTGAAAGCGACGATGGATCTCGCTAGTGAATACGAGGGCTCCGACGTGCTGATGTGGCTGGCAAACGACGGTTACGACTACACGTTTGAGGACAACTACGCGAAACGCTGGGATCTGCTGATGGAGGCGCTCGACGAAGTGGCAGCGTACCGGAGCGATGTCAAAGTGTCGCTGGAATACAAGAAAAAGGAGCCGCGTATACACCAGTACGTGTCGGACTACGGGAAAGCGCTGTTCATATGCGAAAAAATAGGGCGTGACAACCTGGGCGTCGTTGTAGACCTGGGACATGCGCTGTTTGCGGGGGAGAGTCCGGCGGAGGCGGTCGCGATATGCGCGAAGTACGGGAAGCTGTTCCATGTCCATTTGAACGACAATTACCGGAGCTGGGACGACGACTTAATATTCGGAAGCGTCCATTTCTGGGAGTTTCTCGAGACGTTCTATGTGCTTCAGGAGATGGGCTACGACGGTTGGTATGAGCTTGACATCTGGCCGTATCGCGGCGACGGTTTTTCCGCGCTTCAGGAAAGCGTCGACAGGGTGCGTATGTTTGAGCGTTTGGTGGAGAAGCTGCCGCGCGATCTGATTGACGAGGCGCGGGAGAGAAACGATGTAACCGCAGTCATGAAAGCAGTAAGGGAGATTTGCATTAAGTGACGTCCTGAACTTCAAGAGGATTTAAATATGCGCGTTGACATCTCCTCCTGGTTCGGATAAGTCAGCGCGCATTTTCAAATTCCCATCGGGGTTTTGCTCCTTATCGGTGCGATATGCTTTCTTCTTTATTTTATTGATAGTACCGGTGCGCTGCGGATGCCGCAGTTCTGGACAGGAACGTCTTGGCTGTATCTGGCTACGCTCTGATACAG
>JBMNNN010000161.1:0-4730 GCA_050942555.1 Christensenellales bacterium | reverse complement strand
AAGCGCCCGCGTTCTGCATGGCGCTGCGCAAGCGCCTCACCGGAGGGCGCGTCGTGTCGGTCACGCGGCACGATATCGAGCGCGTGCTGGAAATCGCGCTCGATGTCCGAGGCGAGATGGGCGGCTGTTCCCGCGCCGTGCTGCGCTGCGAAATCATGGGCCGCCACAGCAATATCATTCTGACCGGCGCGGACGGGCGCATACTGGACAGCATCAAGCGCGTCGGTGAGGACAAAAGCCGGGTCCGCGAGGTGCTGCCGGGCCTTATATACGCCTATCCTCCCCCGCAGGACAGGATCGACCCGCGCGGGCTCGACGCCGCGGCGCTCGAGGCGCTTCTTTCACAGGGGGACGGCGCGGCCGCGTTGTCGGCGCGCCTGGCCGGGCTTTCGCGCGCCACAGTCGCGGCGATCATCGGCAGCTCTGCGCCGCTGCCCGCGGACGCGCGGCGCGAAGCCGCGCTCCGGCTGGCAGAGCGCATCGCATCGGTCGAGGGCGGAGAGATTTTCCCGGTGCTGGTGACCGATCCCGCGACCGGGGAGGCTATCGACTTTTTCCCTTTCCCAAGCGCCATACATCCCCCGCACTGGCAGCGGCCCTGCACGACACTGCAGCAGGCGATGGACGAGTATTATCGGCGGCGCGACCGCGAAGACCGGATGAAGGAGCGCACCGCCGCGATGCGCGACGTCGTCCGCCGCCATCTCGATCGCTGTGAGCGCAAGCTCGAAAAACAGCGGCAGACGCTGCGCGATGCCGCGAATCCCGAGCGGTACCGGATCTGGGGAGATCTGCTGACCGCAAATCTTGCGCTGCTGCGCCGGGGCATGCGCTCGATATCGCTTCCCAACTGGTACGATCCCGGGTGCGCCGCCATAGAAATCCCGCTGGATCCGGCCCGGGACGGCGTACAGAACGCCCAGCTGTGCTACAGGCGCTACCGCAAGGCCCGGATGGCTCTGGAGATTACCCGGGCCCAGATCGAGGAAAACGAGCAGGAGATCGCGTACCTGGAGAGCCTGCTTCACGATCTCGACCGATGCCCGACGCCCGGGGAGGCCGAGGAAATCGCGCAGGAGCTGACCGCCCAGGGGTACATGCGAACGCCGCGGGACGGCAGCCGCGCCCGGCAGCCCCGCAGCGCGCCGCTTCGCTACCGCTCGAGCGACGGATATGATATCTATGTGGGACGAAACAATGCGCAAAACGACGCGCTGACGCTGCGCTTCGCGCAGCCCGACGACATATGGCTGCATACCCGGCAGATACCCGGCAGCCATGTCATATTGCGCACCCGCGACGGCAGCGCTTCGGATACCGCGATAGCCGATGCCGCGCTGCTGGCGGCCTGGCACAGCAGGGCGCGCGATTCGTCGGGGGTGCCGGTCGACTATACCGCGCGCCGCAATGTAAAAAAGCCCCCAGGAGCGCGTCCGGGCATGGTCATCTATACGGCGCACCGCACGGTGACGGTCACGCCCGACGCCGTACGGGTAGCGCGGCTCGGGCCCCGCGACGCACAGCCCGAAGAAGCGCGGCAATAGTACCGCCTATCGCAGCACGCCCAGCCTCCTGAATGTGCCGCACATGCGCGTTATCTCGAGCGTAAAGGGATCCACGAGCGTGATGTCGCGGCCCATCCTGCGGGCGTAGCACAGCGCGTGGGCCGTCAGGTTCTGCGGGTCGCTGCCGTATACGGCGATCATATACCGCGAGCGGTTGACGATCTCGCGATTTCGCTTATAGACGCAGTCATGGGTTCTGTGGCGGCTGATGAGCAGCGCCTGATCGGCCTGCTGCAGCACCGAAAAATACTGATTGCGGTACCGCTCGCTCCACCGGGCGGCCTGCTCCTCGTGGGGCAGCACACAAACAAGGCGCAGATCCGGATTGCGCTTCCGCAGGGACAGCACGATCTGCGCGCACATTAAATCAGCGCCCCAGTCCGCGCCGCTGATGAACCGGGTGCAGCCCCTGGCGATTCTCCTTCTGATTTCCCTCTCCAGTACAGCTTTGAGCGCCTGACAGCTCGGGTGCGCTTCATCGGTCCCAAAGGGCATACCCGCGGGGCGCAACCCGGTAAAGCAGCAGGCGCAACGGATATCCAACCGCTTCTTTCCTTGCCTTATTATGGTGTACGCGGGATATCATATAATAGTTCTACAACTATGTCAACCCTTTCGGCCGATTCCACAATGGCCGAAAGTGCCGGGAAGCGTTACCGCTCCCTGGCTGTCTGCGCGGCGACAAGCTCCCCGAACGCTTCCGCCCGGGCTAGCGCCTCCCGATCGGGCGCCCACAGCGTCCGGATGCCCTCGCCCAGTATTTCAAACCCCGCCTCGGCAAGCGCTGCGGTCATGAGCCCCACTGCCTCGCCGCTCCATCCGTAGCTTCCGAACGCCGCGGCCTTCTTGCCCCGGAACTTCAGCCCCCGGATCATCTCGATGAGGCCGCCTATCGCGTGCAGATACCGGTTATTGATGGTCGGAGAGCCCAGTAGTACCGCCTTGGCGCGGAATATCTCGGTGATGATGTCGTTCTTGTCCTCCCTTGCCGCGTTGAGCAGCGTCACCTTGACCGACGGATCCGCGCGCCCGATGCCCTGGGCGATGGCCTCGGCCATCCGGCGCGTCGCGTTCCACATCGTGTCGTATACGATCACGATCCGGTTCTCGCGGTACGCGTCGGCCCATATGAGGTACTGCTCTACGATCGCGCCGAGCTTATCACGCCAGACCACGCCGTGGCTGGGGCATATCATATGAAGCGGCAGCCCGAGTTTCTGGAATTCCTGTATCTTCCTTGTCACAAGGGGCGAAAACGGCGTCAGAATATTGGCGTAGTATTTCAGCGCCTCCGCAAAAAGCTCGGTTTGGTCGGCCGTATCGTTAAAAAGCGATTCGGTCGCGTAGTGCTGCCCGAACGCGTCGTTCGAGAAAAGGATATTCTCCCCGGTCATATAGGTGAACATCGTGTCGGGCCAGTGCAGCATCGGCGCTTCGATAAACAGAAGCTTTGTCTCCCCCAGCTCGAGCGTGTCCCCGGTCTTGACCGGAACGAAGTTCCAGTCTTCGTGGTAGTGGCCGCGGAGCGACTTGACCGCGTTGGCCGTGCAGTAGATCGGCGTATTTGGCATTTCCCGCATCAGCGCGGGCAGCGCGCCGCTGTGATCGATCTCGCCGTGATTGACGATGATGAAATCGATTTGTGCAGGATTGATCTCCTGCCTGAGCCGGTCGACAAACTCCTCGTCAAACGGCTTCCAGACGGTGTCGATGAGCGCGGTACGGCGGTCCCGTATCAGATAGGAATTGTAGGACGATCCTTTCCATGTGGACAGCTCCTCGCCGTGAAACGTCCGAAGCTCCCAGTCCACTTTGCCTACCCAGGTCACTTTTTCGGTTATCGGTTTACCCATCTTTCGTACCTCCTGGCTATATCAGCGCACGGTTAGGATAGCATCAAAGAAGCGGCCTTTCCGTGCCTTTGGTTACAGAATACTATTTCCGCCCGGCCAATAAATATAATAAGCACAGGCCGACGCGCGTCTTGCCGGCTTTATCGGAGAAACGATACGGGACGAGCGGTTTCTATTTAATAATACAGGGTATGCTGACGCTTCTTAATGCAAAAAACACATGATGCGGCGCGCTTTATTATGTTATAATTGGGATGCGATCCGTATTGATGAGGTGACGCAATGAAATCCTACCATCCCTTTTTTATTTTCTGCCGCTTCTGCGTGCGGATGGTGCAGCGCATGTCCCGCCGCCCGCTTCTGCGGGGCGCTGAAAAGGTCGCGGCGCCCGCGGTACTGGTGACGCGCCACCAGAATCTGTACGGGCCCATCACCATCATGGCGTGGTACCCGGTTGGGCTGCGGCTGTGGGTGATCGACAAGCTGGCCATACCCGAACTCTGCCGCGAGCACTACCGCACGTTCGTGGGACCGGTGCGGCTGCGCCTCGGACCCTTTCTGAGCAGGGTATTCGCGGCGCTCTATGCGCCGCTCGTCGTGCAGCTGGCGCGCTCTGCCAATTCGATCATCGTATACAGGGGCAAACGCGAAATCATAAAAACGCTCGAGGAATCGGTGCAGGCGCTCAGCCAGGGCGAGATACTGTGCCTGTCCCCCGACATCGACTATACGAGCACCGAGTCGGGCGCGGTCAACATGTACACCGGTTTTGTTCATCTGGCAAGGATATATTTTAAAAGGACCGGGAAGAACCTTCCGTTCTATCCGGTCTACACGAGCCGCCGCGTCGACTCTATCGAGATCGGCGATCCCATATACCTTGACCCTGACAAGCCCTTTACCGAGGAAAAGGAGCGCGTCGTAGACGAAATCCGCCGCGGTTTTGAGCAAATGGCCCAGCGGTGCGGCGATACAAAATGAGCCGCGCCGCATCTTGCGGCCCCGCGACGCGCATACTTCCTACATATAGCTGAGGGGTGAAGCCATGAAGAGAATCGCTTTCTACGACACGAAGCCCTACGATAAAATATGGTTTGACAAGCTCAACACGCGCTACGAGATCGAATACTATGAAAGCAAGCTGCGGGAAAATTCGACCCAGCTGGCCGCCGGATTTGACGCGGTCATCGCTTTTGTCAACGACGTGGTGGACAGAGCCACGATCGATAAGCTGTGCGAGCTGGGCGTACAGGTGCTGGCGCTGCGCTGCGCGGGATTTAATAACGTCGACGTACGGGCGGCATACGGCAAA
>JBMNNN010000011.1:0-25097 GCA_050942555.1 Christensenellales bacterium | reverse complement strand
ATCACAGGGGCGACGCGTGCGTCGCCCCTTTTTCCTTAACCAATAGCCAGGAGCAGCCTCAGAGCATCGAATCGATCTGCCTTCCGCAGCGCGCGCAGTACCGGAATGTGCGCTCGAGCGGCGCGCCGCACTGGTTGCAGTACCGGGGAGCGCGGGGCGCGGCAGGCTCCGCCGCGGGCGCAGGCGCATCGGGCGGCTCCTCCCCTGCGGAGGGCTGCGGCAGCGGCGCGAGACGCTCGGTCCTGCGCGCCAGCGCCCCGATGACGAGCGCCGCCGCGAGTATGAGAATGAGCGATATGACGCCAACGACCGCAACGATCGCGATGATGACCTTGCGCTCGGGTTCCAGGGCGGTCTGCGCGGCGGCGGGTACCGGCAGCGCGACGCTGGACGTGATCGCGTCGAAGAAAGCCTCTTCCTGTGCGCTCAGCTCCCAGGTCTCGAGGAACGTCAGCGTATACAGCCGTCCCTCCGACAGGAACAGGTAGCTTATGTAGTAGACCGGATGCGCGCTCTCCTCGCGGCTGGATATCCGCAGCATCGGCACGCCGCCATAATAGCCCACCCGGGAGGTCAGTACCGTCTCGGGTGCGGCGGAGTTTTCGGTCGCACGCGCAATGAGGCTGTCAAGCGCCGCCGCATCCAGCGTATCGATCCGGGCCCCCTCGGGAAATCCCGCGCTTTCCGACAGGAGATAGCCATGGTAGTCCTCGGCGTTGGCAAACAGGGCCTCGAGCGCCTCGTCGCTGCGGAAATAGCCGCGGTATTTGTCCTGCGTTTCGTCGGGAACGCCCCAAAATTCAAGCTGCGCAAGTCCGGGCTCGACATTGTCCGCGTCCACGAGCGCCATCCATTCGGGCACAGACAGCGTGATCCCGCTTTCGAGGGTCTGTTCATACCATGCGTACTCGCTTCCTACAGGCAGTATTTTGGCCGACAGGAAGTCTCCCGGCATGGGCGGCGCAAGGGTGTCGCCGCTAAGGGAAGCCGCGATATCCATGAGAAGCGCTTGCTCGTTTTCGGAAAATATCGTGCCCGACACGAATTCCAGCCCCGCGAGCCTGCCCTCCCACACGAACAGATAGTTTATGGCGGTGAATCCGTCCTCCGCCGGATCGCCGTAGCGGACAAGCAGGAAGTCGGTGTTCGAAAGGGCGAGGGCTTCCACGCGGTCGGCCGATTCAAGGCCATAGTCGGACGCCGCTTCGTCGGCCGCGCTCTTCCAGCTGTCGGCGCTGAACTGGCTGACCGATACGCACCCCTCGAACAGCACGACTTCATAGATATTCATATACGCGATGACGCCGTTCCGGCTGACCGCGGCCCAGCACACGCTGTCGAGAGCCAGGTTCCCGGCTACCGTCTCGGCAGGCGCCTCCTCTCCCATCCACCGGCGCATCTGCTCCTCTTCCCCGGCTGACAGGGAATCGCCCAGCGCCAGCCAGTCTTCAGGCAGCATGACCGTGAGCTGCATCGACTCGATGCGGGTTTGGCTTCCTGCGCGCGCCGTCTGCGCGGGAGCGGCCGTTGCGATCGCTTCGGGCTGTGCCGCCATCGTCGCCATCATCGCCGCCAGCAGCAGGTATTTATACATGGCTGCCTCCTTATTGCCGTATGGGATGATTATACCATACGGATTCTGCCCGTACTACGGTTTTTAACAGGCGCGGGCAAAAGAAGCCCGCCGCGATGCTGCTTATCGTATCATTCACGACATGGCCCGCACGTGACGAAAAACACAATGCCGGTGCATATTATCACAATACACTTATTTTTATACAGACAGCGCATGTCTAATGTGCAGAATTTACCATCAATAATATATGTATTATATATAAGTATATGTATTCTGATTCATCGGCCGCCCGCGCACACTGTCGAAACTTATCGAATCGTCTACACATGTCCGGAGAAAACCGCGTTTTTTGATTGTACATAATGTATATAAACATAAAACGCGAATTATCACTACTGGATGTGTTATTACATATATGTTATAATCTCATTAACTATTAAAGTATAGATATTTCGGCTGAAACTATTTCGTTTCGACACGGGAGGGCAGATATCCTGTAGCATGGTGCCAGACTGATAACGACATGTTGTAGTTTGAAGGAGGAATGGACATGAATAACAGGATTCGTGTAGTTGTTGTAGATGACAGTCAACCGATGTGCGACCTGCTCCGGCATCAATTCGATGGGACTAGCGATATTGAGGCCGTAGGCATAGCCAATAACGGGGAAGACGCTCTGCGTCTTGTAGAGGAACTGCGTCCCGATGTGCTGCTGTTGGATCTCATACTGCCCAGGCTTGACGGAATGGCGGTCCTCGAACGGATGGCCGGCATGGACAAGCGTCCGGAAGTGATGGTTCTTTCCGCGCTGGGAGGAGAGGAGTTCATACAGGAGGTCGCACAGTACGGCGTACGCTACTACATGGTCAAGCCCTTCAATCTCGATCTTATCTGTACCCGCATCCGGCGGATGACGGATAAACAGCCCCGGGTCCACGCGCAGACCAGCGCGCACACGCACGCACAGCGGAGCGCTCCGCGGTCATTGGATGAAGAGATTACAAGCATCTTTTTGATGATTGGCATACCGGCCCATATTAAGGGATACCATTTCCTGCGGGAAGCCGTCAAGCTGGTCATGGAAAACCAGGAGCTAATTAACAGCATCACAAAGCAGCTCTATCCGAGCGTAGCCAAGAATTATAATACGACTCCCAGCAAAGTAGAGCGGGCCATCCGCCACGCGATCGAGGTCGCCTGGACGCGCGGGCGTATCGAGAACATCAATCAAATATTCGGATATAATATTTATACAAAGCATGACAAGCCCACGAATGGCGAATTCGTCGCGCTGGTAGCCGACAAGTTGCTCATGGAGCGAAGCGCATAAGACAAGCGGAGTTTTTTAGCGAACAGACCCGCATGGGCGATCCATGCGGGTCTGTTTATTGTGTACGCTGCTGTGCTGTTTGGGCCGACTGTGGAAATGTGGCGCAGCATCAGTGGATAGAAAACGCCGATCCGCGCTGGATTTGGGGATAGTTTGGTGGATAAAGTGGATAAACATCCCCGATGCCCGCAATCTCACGTTTTTTTGCCGTATAGTTATCCACCGGACCGCGTCAGCTCTCCCCGGTCCGGGGCGAAGCGACCGAATGGTTTTTCATAAACCGGTAGTCGAGCACCATCCGGCGGCTGACGCGCGCCCCGCCGGGCGGGTGCGGCTGCAGGCACAGCTCCGCTGCGACCGCGCCGATGTCCTCGGACGGCTGTTCGATCGACGCGATGTCGATCCGCATGAGCCCGGTCGTGTCGGCCGCGTCAAAAGCGCCCACCGATATGTCTTCGGGTACCGACAGACCCGCATCGAATATCGCCTTGATCGCTCCGTATGCCATGAAATTGTTTGCAGCCAGCACCGCGGTGGGCGGCTGCGACCGCGCGAGAAAGTCCTCCATGATCCGGCGGCCCGACTCCTCCCTGAAATCGCCCCGGGCGATCCAGCGGTCCCGGGGCGCGATTCCGGCTGCCTTAAGCGCCGCGCGCCATCCGGTTACCCGCTCGTCGGCCGAGTACTCCCCCCGGGGCCCGGATATCATGTATATCCTGCGGTGTCCCTGCTCGATCATATAGCCCGTGAGCTCCCGTGCGGCCCGCACGTTGTCGATCGTGACGCAGTGGGTCTCGATTTGCACCGAGGGGATATTGTCGAAAAAAACCACCGGGCAGTCGGGCTGGCTATAGCAGCGCCGGATCTCTTCGTCGTCGAACGTGGTGGCGGCAATGATACCGGCCACCTTCTGGCGTATCAGCAGCGCTACCGCGTCCCTCTCCCGCTCGCGGGTTTCGTCGGTGTTGCACACGATCACAATGTACCCATGGGCGGCCGCCTCCCGCTCGATGCCCTTGATGACCAAGGCATAAAAGGGGTTCGACAGATCCGGCACGATCACGCCCAGCACGTTTGATGTATTGGTTTTGAGCCTTCTGGCGTTTTCATCGGGCTGGTAGTTCATCTCCCTGAGCGCGTGCAGCACCCTTTTGCGCGTTTCGGGATCCACCCGGTCCTTGTTGTTGACCACCCGCGACACGGTGGATACCGATACGCCCAGCCGTGTCGCGATATCCTTGAGCTTCACCATCGGTTACACTTCGTTTCCATCGAATTTCGCGTTATAGTATACTATCTTTTTTAGCGGCGCCAAAGCGCAGGCTGTCAGAGTACAGCGAAAGCTCATTTTGCAGCATTTGCTCCACCTGCCGTATCTTCCAGCGCAGGTGCGCCTCGTCGCACAGATAGTCCATGCTGGGCTCCCATCCCAGCCGGGAATCCATCCGCACGAGCGGGATGGTCGCCTCGGCGTTTGCGATCTCGTCGCGGGCGAGCGCCGTCATGTCGCGCACCAGCGCGGCGATCGCGTCGCCGCCAGTCGCCGACAGGAGCGCCATCTTCATGCGATACCACTTCTTCACATTGATGACCGTGTGCGCGCAGCGGCTTATGAATTCGCCCAGGTTCGCCATCCGCAGCGCGCTGTCGCGGAGCGGCTCGGGCAGGCCCGGGGCGATGGCGGCGATGATGCGCGCGCCCCGCGCGAAATTCTCCTCCATGACGCTAAGCGATTCGATCTCGGCGGGCAGCCGCAGCGAGAGAACCGAGAAGCGGCCGCTGTTCATCGGGCCGTAGAGCGTCTTACAGATCCGGTTTCCAAAGTGTGCGTGGGGCGAGTCGGGTATCCTTACGTCCCGGCACAGCACCAGCGGATAGGACGGCCCGATGCGGAACGGGCCGTACTGGTCCTCGTTCGTCGATACGTAGTGGCGGATGCCCTCGCTCCACAGCTCCCAGGCGGCGAGCACGGCATCCGCGTTGTCCTCGCCGAAGTCCCGTACCGCCAGCGCGCGAAGCGTCGCGTCGGGGCCCGCGGAGCCCGACGTAAAGGCTTCCCTGGCAAGCTCGCTGATAAACGACGGCCAGAAGCCGAAATGGTGCGACTCCATCAGCCCGGTAAGCCCGTACCGCTCCCGCGCCGCGAGAATCGCCCTGTGGCGGCGCGTCCACTGCCCGGGCGCCGGTTCGTAAGGAATAACGCCTATGTCCCAGGTAAGCCCCCCGGTGTTGGTCATCGCGTAAAGCCGGATGCCCCGCCTCGCGGCCGCCTTGGCCTCGCTCAGGAAATAATGCCCCGGCCCCTCGAACATCAGCGTGTAGTCGACGCACGAGACCGTGACTGGCCCCAGATTCCTGTTCTCGAACATCTCGAATGTGACGAGCAGCGATATGTCGGTGGGCAGGGCGTCGATGAGCGCGATCCGGTCGGACTCGGGCGCATAGCCCCAGTTGTATGTCCAAAATACGATGTCCGCATCGGCGCGATAGCGCCGGACCGTGTCCCGTATGAGCGCAAGCCACTGCGGGAAGTCCCGGCACGGCCACCAGCCCGGGTTGGGCTTGTTCGCGGGAAGGCCGTCCTCCGACGGGGTCCGGTGAGATTTACCTGTCGTCCGCTCGTCCCTGGAGGGAAATTCGACCGATTCGCCCACCAGCACCACGCCCCGGAACGCCGGACAGCTCCGGAACACCGAGCCGTATACGCGGTCATAATAGGCGGCCGCGCCCGGATCGTCGGGGTGCACTTCGCTCGTGAGATAGCTGTACGCGTATACGTCGACGCCGTACTCGGCGGCCCTCCAGCACAGCTCATTGAAATCCTGGTACCCCGCGGGCGTCGTATCGACGCCCTTGACGAACACGAGGATCGCGTCCATACCGGCGTGCGCGATCGCGGCGATGTGCGCGTCGGGGAACTGGTCCAGCCCGTAGCCCGAATGCACCATCCGCGGGGAAAACAGCGGCCGCCGGGCTACGGTCCCCCGCGGGACATACGGCGCGCCGCGCAGGTTCATCAGTTCCTCCAGCCGGAACCCGCCCTGCATCGCGCCCGCCTCGTCGTAGCCGGTGACGACGATGTTGTCCCCGCAGTCGATCCGGTATCCGCGCGGCGCATCGCCGTCAAGAAGGTCCACGCCGCTCTGAGCGCGCGTCGTGAGCAGCAGGTATCCCGATGAGGACGAGAGCATTTCCTCCGGATCGTCGGCGACCTCGATGCGCACCGAAAGCCCCATCGACACGAACAGATAGTCCTGCATGTCGAGGGCGGCGCGCAGCAGCACGCGCCCGGCGCCGGCGGGGACGACGATCCGGCTCTCCCCGGTCAGCGCACACTCGCCCGGGCCGGGCGGCGCGGCTCCCTCCCGGCGGCGCGGCGTGTGGACGGCGAGCATCCGCCTGCGGAACTCATACTTTTTCTCCATATCATTTCTCCAGCAGGACCGTCGCGTATCCGGTGATCTCGGGGAGGGTCACCCGCGTATAGCCTTCCTCGCGCGAAACCGCCACGGGCTCCTCACCGGGCAGCGTACGCGCGGAGGCGTAATCGCCCCGGATCAGTACCTCCGCCCCGGCCCGCAGCGACGCGTGCTCCTCGATGATGTTCATGCGCCCCCGCACCTCGGGGTACGTGGCCTTCACATGCAGCAGCGCGTACCCGTCACGGCCGGTCGCGGTCACGCGCGCGGTCGAGGGGATGCCGCGGGTTTTGATGAGCGGATCGGGCAACAGCCTCTCAAGGCACTGCGCGACCAGCGCCTTGTGGGCGTAGGGCGCGTTCTCGTAGTAGGAGCGGAATATGGAAAAGCTGATATGGCAGACGTTCCCGCGCGCGCTGACCGCGGCGGCGGCGTGTCCGGTCTCCCGCTCGGGCGGCGTGTAGAAGTATCCGTGGAAGCCGTCCCAGTGTCTGTCGAAGTATGACTTCACATACCGGGCCAGCACGTCGCTGCCCCGAATGAGCACACCCGTATCGCTGTATGCGCCGTAGTCCATATCCGAAACCTTCGGGTCCGTATTGTCCGCGATATGGTAGTAGGAAGCGTTGCTGGGGTCTACCCCGTCGAACTTAAAATCCCAGTCGGGCAACGCGAACCCATCCCCGTCTCCGGCAAGCCCCGCGACGCCGCTTGAGAGCACCCGTCCCCCGGCCTTTAGATACGCGGCCAGCTTTTCTTTTAGAAGCGGATTCATCGCGATGCGGTCGGGCAGCACCAGCACGCGGTACCGGCCAAAATCCATCGTCTCGTTGATGATGTCGTAGCTTTGCCGCAGCTCCCCGAACATGCGGGACAGCCCCTTGTGGCTATCGGTGAGTCCGGCATGGCCCGATACGCCAAAATCGCGCTGCGCGTTGACCAGCACGCCGATGTCGGCCAGGAACCGCGCACCTTCGGTATACGGCTCCAGCGCGAGTATGCGCGCATTGAGCTCGCCGACGGTTTTATAGATGTCGGGCTCGAGATTGCGCGCGGGGTGCATGTGGTCGCCTACCGATACGCCTACACCGGCGCACAGCGCGTCGAAATAGTCATGCTCGAGCGACTCCTTCGTCTTGAAGCCGCCAAAGTCGCCCCAGCTCGTCTGAAAGCGCCCGGTCATGTAGAGCACGGTCTTTTGCAGGTTGCGCGCATAGGAGGCGTAGGGCCAGAAGTAGTCGTATCCCCATTTGCCCGGCAGGCACTCGACCTCGATATGGGTGTCCATGTCCTGTACCGCGGCGTAGTCCATGCCGTTCAGGTAAAAATATTTCCCGGGCCCCGCGATCTTTTTCGATTCCCTGGAGAACTCGATCATCGAGCGGTGCTGGAACAGGAGATTGGCGGCCTCGTCGTTGGGGTCTATCCCCTGCTCCTTCATGCGAATCAGGCAGTGACGGCACCAGCAGGGCGCAAGCACCATGCAGTCGAGGAAATACCCGTCGGGATCGTATTCGCTGATCTCCCGCAGCATGCCAAAATGGTAGGCCAGATAATCCGGGTTGTTGTAGCACAGCGTGCGGAAGAAGTTCCTGGTGCGGTCCCCCCGTATGACCCTGCCCTCCCGATCCAGACGCAGCCAGTCGATATGGCGCGACGACTGCTCGTGGTCGAGTCCCACGTTGACATAGGCGCTCACGCCGATATCGCGCCTGTGGCACTCGCGCAGCAGGTCGCCGAACATGTCGCCCTTCATGCCGGGATACGGTATGCCGATCTTCGTCGGGTAGTAGGCAAAGCCGATGTTGCACCGCGCGAAGGCGTTGATGTACTCGACATGGGCGTCGGACAGCGTCTGCGCGAAGCGCGCGGGATCCCACTCGCGGTTGAAGTCATGTATGCCGGGCATCGTATGAAAATCGATGTGCACCGCTCTTCTCATAGGTCTCATGGGGCATCCTCCTTACCGAATCCGTTTGTCAAGCTCGTCAAGGGATACGCGGATCATTTCCTGTCCCAGCTCGGGCGACGAATCGGCCGCGCTCTGTATAAACCACTCGTCGCTGTCGGCTATCCTCTCCTTCTTCACCGCCTCAGGATCGATCGCGCTGAGTATCGAGCACTCCCATTTGCCGGCGTGATCGTAGCCCGTCGCGCTCTGGGCCGCGGCGCTCATCGCGGGCAGTACGGTGATCCAGCTGAACGGATCGTCGGCCTGCCCGAGTTCCTCGTAGTAGGACGCATACCGGTTGCTCCCCCACCAGCCGCGCCCCTGCGTCCGCTCGAGGTATTCCATCAGCAGCTTTTTGGCGGCTTTCATGCACGAGAGCGTCATCGGCATCATGTTTTCCTGCTCGTACTGGTGGTGGATGACGAGGTATATGTTGCGCCAACCGCCCTCAATGAGCGACTTTAGTATACAGTACACATAGCTTTCGAATACGTCTGCGTTTACGTCAACCGTATTCTTATCTGGGCCGGCCACCGCATAGCTGGCGACGCCGTACCAGATGGGCGGCGCGATGACCAGCTCCCGCCTGGCTGCGAGGCGTTCCAGCAGCCCCATGACGATCTGCGTGTCGCATCCGGGCGCGCAGTGCGGCCCGTGGTACTCGATCGTCCCGACCGGTATGACCAGCGGAACCCGCCGAGCCTTCGCGTCCTCCAGCTCCCTGGGTAGACTCATTTCCAGTTTCATAGCGCCTCTCCCTTTCCGGAACGCACATCTGCACTTTCGTGCAGACTGGCGTGTTCGAATGCATTGATCAGCTCTTCCCTTGTCAGGCTGCTCCGAAGGTACCGCCGCCCTCGGCGGGTATATGAACCGTACCATCCCCGACTGAGGCAGAGCATCCGTCGCATTCTTTGATATGTAGTGTATATGGCGTTTATCCTTTTCGGGATAAACGCCGTTGTCCGTCAACATTTTAAATACCATCAGGGTTCCGCTGCCCCAGCAACCATCGATGATTCCATCGTCTGCTAGAAGTCCAGCTCGTATATCTCGCCGATCGGGGGGCTCAGGCTTTCGCAGCCGCTTTCGGTGATGACGATGCCCTTTTCCCAGCGTATGCCGAACGTACTGCCCGATACGAACGTGTCGATCTGGAACGTCATGTTGGGCTTTAATGTGTACTCGGAGCTGCTCTCCATCCACGGCGCCTCGACCTCGATCATGCCGATGCCGTGGCAGGGCCCGTATACGAAGTTGTCGCGAAATCCGCGCTCGCAGTACATATCATAGAAATTCTTCGCGATGGAGCCCGATACGACACCCGCGCGCAGCTGACGCTCGGTCCACCGGTGCGCCTCCAGCCCGAACTCGACGATGCGGCGCTTCTCGGGCGTCATCTTGCCCACGCACACCGGGTAGCCGATGCTGGGCGAATAGCCGTCCACCTTGGCCGACAGGTTGAGCTGCACGATGTCGCCGCGCAGTATCTCGCGGTAGGAGGGCCGGGATATCGCGTGGCTCGTCGACTTCTCGCTGAATACGTACATCGGAAGCCCCTCGTACTCGGCTCCGTTCTCGTATATGACCCGCTGGGCGATGCCCACCATCTGCAGCTCGGTAACGCCC
This sequence comes from Christensenellales bacterium, assembly GCA_050942555.1. Taxonomy (GTDB): domain Bacteria; phylum Bacillota; class Clostridia; order Christensenellales; family UMGS416; genus JAAYXU01. The sequence goes on along the minus strand of JBMNNN010000011.1, from coordinate 15,192 downwards.
GGCCGCAGATTGCGGCGCACCTCGTCCATCGCGAGCGCCGTGATCCGGAAGCCCTCCCGCAGGCAGGCCAGCTCGTTTTCCGACTTGATGGAGCGCAGGCTGGTCACGATGTCGAACGCGTCGACGATTTCGGCGTGCGGATAGCATTCCTTCAGGCCCTCCATCATGACTACGGTCGTATCCAGCAGGCTGCACACGCCGATGCGCAGATGCTCTCCCGTCACGCCCAGCGCGCGGAATATGTCGCGATAGGTGCTGGTTTTCGTCTCGGGGTACGATGGGTTCGCCGATTCGCGATAATAGAGCGCCGTGTACACGTCTTCGATCTTTCCAACGTCCCTGCCGAACTTCCCGCTCTCAGGCCCGACCAGCAGCGCAGCCCGGCCCGCGGGTGTGATGACGACGCCGGCCCGCTCAAACAGCGGCCAGAAGCCCGAGAAATAGCGTACGTTCGCGTAGTCCGACTCGGTGGAGTTTACGAGCAGCGCGTCCAGTTTCCATTCCCGGGCCAGCGCAGCCGCGTCGCGGATCCTTTGCTTGTATTCCTCGTCAGGGATGCAGACTCGTTTCATCGCGATCGCTCCTTTTGATTGTATTGGTGTGTAATAACGTTCTTACACAGAGTATACCTTCGCGTATTTTGTTTGTCAAGCATTAACACATACAAAAATATATGCCCGCAAATACAGCGTTATCCGCATTTGCGGCAATTTGCGGGGCCAGACTAGCGGGGTAAGAAAGCAAAAACCAAGCAATTACCGTACATACCGGCTATTGACAGGCAAGTGTTTACAATATTATAATGTGTGTAAGAACGTTATTACAGCCAGAAAGGATGTCTTTGCGATGAGGGAAGTCCGGATGCATCTGTTTTACAGCCAGTTTGACGGGAAGGAAAAGACATTGCTCGAGTCGGGCGGCCTGTCGGTATCGGCCTTCCGCTATCCAGGCGGGGTATGCGCGCTGCGCGCCAGAAACGACCGCGGGGAACTCGTGATCCTGCCCTTCCAGGGACAGCAGATTTGGAGCGCCCGTTTCTCGCAGACCGATCTGACGATGAAATCCACGTTCGATGAGCCAATCCCGACGCACGACTACCTGAGGACCTACGGCGGGTTTCTGCTGCATTGCGGCGCGACGGCGATGGGAGTCCCCTCAGCCGCGGACACCCACCCGCTTCACGGAGAGCTCCCCAACATACCCTACGAGCAAGCCTATGCCGCGATGGGCGCGGACGAGCGGGGGCGCTATCTGGCGGTGGGAGGCAGGACGCGCTACACGGTGGCGTTCGGCACACACTACGCGGCCGAGCCCGAGGTGCGGCTCTACGAGGGAGAAACCGTCGCGCGGGTCTCGATGACGCTTACCAACCTGCGCAGCCGCCCGATGGAGTATATGTACCTGTGCCATATCAATTTCCGGCCGGTGGACGGCTCGCGCATCGTGGACAGCGCGTATATCGATCCCGCGCACGTCAAGGTATTCCATGACATACCGTCCGATATGAGCGGCCCGCAGCGGGACGCGCTGGCCGCATGGATGGATCGCATCGCCCAAGACCCGACGCGCCACCAGGTGATCGACTCCGCAACGCAGGTCTATGACCCGGAAATCGTGCTCGCGATCCGCTTCGAGGCCGACGCCGACGGATGGGCCCACAGCATGGCGAGGCTGGCCACGGGCGGCGCGTTCTACACGGCATTCCGGCCCGAGCAGCTGCCGGTGGGCGTGCGCTGGATCGCGCGGACCGGCGACGAGGATGCGCTGGGCCTGGTGCTGCCCGCCACCGGCGAGCACAAGGGGTACGCCTACGCCAAAGAACACGGGCAGGTTCGGTCGATTCCCGGCCGCGGAATCGTGCGGATCGATATGATCACCGGGTATCTGGGGAAAGCGGAAGCCGACGCGATGGAGGAGAGGATTCAGTCGATACTGCGATAATCCCGATTTGACATTTTACATGGTAAAGGGATGGCGGGAACAGGCCCCGGCCGATAGCGTAACGCCGGATAGCCTGTCTGCAATGATCCATACTGTAGGGCCGGACTTGCTCGCGCCGTCGGCACGATAAACACAGATGACAGAGGACGCGGCCGGAGCAAGCCCCCGCCTTATGGTTTGGTACCATATTGATGCTGTCGTTCGCGAGTAATACCGGTATGGTTGCGGAAAGCCCCCTGTCAAACGGCGGGCCTCCGCCGCACGGTCACCGGAACCAGACGTGCACGCAAAACAATATGAACAAAAAAGCGCCCGCGATGAATATGCCGCCGATGAAAAGCGCGGCCAGCAGCATGCGGACCGTGAGCCGGAATGTTTCCTTCCGGCTCAGCGGGGGGACCGGCGGCTGCTCTTCACCGCCGCCCGGCTGCCCGGCTTTTTCCCGGCGGATCGGCCTGGACCGGCCGCCGGTCAGGGCTGAATCCAGACCGCTCATATCGGCTATCTGCCGTCCGTCGTCATCCTCGTACTTCTTTCGGGCCATCCTTATCACATCAAATTATGTTCGTCGTACAGATGGCAGGCTACATAGTGACCCGGCTCGGTCTCTCTCCACTGGGGTTCTATGCAGCTGCACAGATCCATGCGCTGGGCGCAGCGCGTATGAAACTTGCACCCGCTGGGCGGATCGACCGGCGACGGAATGCTGCCCTCCAGCACGATGCGGTTCATCCGGACTGTCGGATCGGGAACCGGGATCGCCGAGAACAGCGCTCTCGTATAGGGGTGCAGCGGCCGGGCAAAAAGATCGGCCTTGCTGCCAAATTCGACGATGTTCCCCAGATACATTACGCCGATCGTGTCGGATATATGCTCCACGACCGAAAGATCGTGGGAAATGAACAGATACGTCAGGTTGTACTTTTGCTGCAGATCCATCAGAAGATTGATGATCTGCGCCTGAATCGACACGTCGAGCGCCGAGACCGGCTCGTCGCATACGACGAAATCGGGGTTGAGCGCCAGCGCGCGGGCGATGCATATCCTCTGGCGCTGTCCGCCCGAAAACTCATGGGGGTAGCGGTCCTTGTGATAGGGCTGCAGGCCGCAGTTCTCCATGATCTGATCCAGATACTCCACATATTCGTCCCTGGGTACGATATCGTGCTCGCGCACCGCCTCGCCGATGATCTCACCTATTGGAAGGCGCGGAGACAGGCTCGAATAGGGGTCCTGGAATATAATCTGCATCTTGGGCCGCAAGGAACGCAGTTCCTTTCGATCGAGTTCGTATATATCCCTGCCGTCAAAGAGCACCTGTCCGGAGGTTTTCTCGGTAAGGCGCAGTATCGTCCGGCCTACCGTCGTTTTGCCGCATCCCGACTCGCCCACCAGCCCCATCGTGGTTCCTCTCTCGATGCGAAAACTGACCCCGTCCACGGCCCGGACATATCCCACGGTTTTCTGCAGGAGTCCGCCCTTGATCGGGTAGTACGTCTTTAGCCGGTTGACTTCCAGTATATAGCGGTCGTCGTGCTTTATCGGCTCTGCGTATTCGTTTGCGCTTTGCGCCGGAGACTGCTGCGCCCTGCGCTGCACCTGTTTTTTCTTCATCTCTGTCATCGGTTCATCTTCCTCTTGCATAGCGATAGCAGCTGACGATATGCGTCCCGGTCAGCGATATCTCGCAGGGATACGGCCCGTCGCAGGCCGGCACTCTCTGCTCGCAGCGATCCCTGAAATAGCAGTAGTCGGGCATATCGATCGGATTTGGGACCTTGCCCGGTATGCTGTAGAGACGCTCGACCTTCTTGTAGACGGCAGGTCTCGAGGTCATGAGTCCTATCGTATAGGGATGGCATGGATTTCCGAATACCTCATACACCGTTCCCCTCTCGACGACACGCCCGGCGTACATGACCACCACGTAGTCGGCCATTTCTGCGATCAAACCCAGATCGTGCGTGATGAGCATGATGCTCGAATTAATCTTTTCCTTGAGATTGCGTAGCAGATCGAGTATCTGCGCCTGTATCGTCACATCGAGCGCGGTCGTGGGCTCGTCGGCGATGATGAGCCTTGGATTGCAGGCGAGCGCCATCGCGATCATCACGCGCTGGCGCATGCCGCCCGACAGCTCGTGCGGGTACATTCTGTATACGCCCTTGCTGTTGGCGATGCCCACCATGTCCAGCATCTCCAGCGTGCGCTCCTTTATGATCCTGCTGCGCTCCTTCGCCGTGTCCCGGCGGTGCGCTCTCCCGGAGGATGCGTCGCGGAACACCTCGCTGTCGCCAAAAAGCTCGGCGCTGTGCAGCGCGATAACCTCGTCCACCTGTGCGCCGATTCGGAATACCGGGTTCAGGCTCGTCATCGGCTCCTGGAATATCATCGAAACCTTGTTGCCGCGTATGGTATACATCTTCTCGGTGGGCGTCTTTGCGATATTGTACACCTTGTCGCCGGTATTAAAGCGGATCTCGCCCTTGACGATCTGCCCCTGCGGGCGCTGAACCAGCTGCATGAGCGACAGGCTCATCACCGACTTGCCGCACCCCGACTCGCCGACGACTCCCACGGTCTTGCCGACCGGTACGTCGAACGTAACGCCGTCCACCGCCTTTAATACGCCGATGTCAGTATAAAAATACGTGTGCAGGTCATCAAACTCGACGACATTGTTCGGATCGCGCATCTGCGTCACATATTCCGACTCGGGCACATTCCTGCGCTTATGCCTTTTTTCGAACTCCTCGGTGATCCTGCGGTTTTCGCGCGATATCCGCCGGGATTCCTTCGCCGACAGATAGTTCGCGTTGCGTATCTTTTTTCTGGACAGCTTCTTTTCTTCCATCGCGCCGCTCCTCCTACCTTTTCATTTTTGGGTCGAAGGCGTCGCGCAGGCCGTCGCCTATGAAGTTAAAGCCCAGCACGGTGATGAGTATGCAGAGACCCGCCGGGATCCAGACGAACAGATAGTTGGTCATGACATGCACGTTGCTGACGGCGTTGATGATATTGCCCCATGAGGCGAACGGGAACTTGACGCCCAGCCCCAGGAAGCTCAGCACCGATTCGGTCAGTATGATGTTGCCCAGGCTCATCGTGCTCACGACAATGAGCTGCGGTATGACGTTTGGAACCAGGTGCTTGAATATGCGCCTGCTCACCGACAGGCCCGTCGCCTCGGCAGCCACCATGAACTCCTGCTCGCGCAGCGAGAGTATCTGCCCGCGTACCAGCCGCGCGATGCTCGGCCATCCCAGTATTCCGAGCACCAGCATCAGCAGTATCATGCGGGCCTGGGGATCGACCCTGAGCTCGTCCATCATCGCGCCTAGTATGATGATAAGCGGCAGAGAGGGAATGCAGTTGAATATATCGACGATGCGCATGATGAGATTGTCGATCGCCTTGCCGAAATACCCGGCTATGCCGCCCAGCATGACGCCGATCGTTGTTTCTATGATGACGACGATGAATCCGATCATCAGCGAAACCCGGCCGCCGTACATGATGCGGGTCAGCAGATCCATACCGTTTCCGTCGGTCCCGAGCGGGTGTTCCCGGGAGGGGAATTTATAGCTCTGCGTGACCAGCGTCTCTTCGACCCACTTGATCGTCCACTGCTCGTTTTTGCGAAGAATCTCATAGGTTCTTTCCTCGCCCGTCTCATCGGCAAACGTGAACTCGGTGATCCCCTCGTTGATGCAGTCCTTCACCTTGTTCTTATAGTCGATCGTCAGGAACACGTCGCCGTAGACGGCCTGCACGATGTACTCGGATATGTTGGCGTATACGATCCGCTCCCCGCCCGAAAGCGCGTATATCGTCGCCATGCCTTCCTCCAGCGCGAGCTCATATCGCGCGTCGCCCACCTCGAAGGGCTGGACACCCGCCGCCTGCGACATGAGCGCGCTGTACGCGAGGGCGGCCTCGTGGCGGAATTCGAATCCCATGTCCGCATCCTGGCTGGCGAAGTCGAATATGTAGAGCGTCGCGATGGCTATCGGCCTGGAAACGCAGGCCTTGACGTTCTTTTTCTGCGGGACGACGATATACGTCGTCCCGCCGCTCTCAAAGCTGTCCCGTTTCTCCTCGATCGCGCGCATGAACGCATTTTTCAGTCCCGGGTCGGTGACGCCCTCGGCGGTCACGATCGTGTATTTCCCGCCGATCATCGCCGCTGTGGCGACCTCCTGGAGCGCCGATATCCGGTAGAATTCCGCGCCGATGTCCTCGAGGGTATAATCGACCCCCTGCGCCGAAAACGAAGGCGAATTGTTATTGATCGCCAGCACGAACTGGGAGCGCGCGATCATCGGAAAATCCGAGCCGTCCACGGTCGTAAACTTGTACTCGGTATTCCGCGACGCGCCGGCGTAGTCTTTCGACATGTCCACATACTCGGTGAAGACCTCGCTCTCCCCGTAGGGCATGAGCCATCCGCCCACGAACGAAAACAGGAACATTCCCGCGATGAATATGGTGCCTGTAATGGCCAGCTTGTTGCGTATGAAGCGCTTGAATACAAGCATCGCGGGGGACAGCACGCGTACGCGCTGCTCGTCGTCCAGCGCGGTTGAGGTGCTCAGGTGCTGATCACGGGGATTTTCATTCATATCTTGTTGTCTGCTCATTATCTGACCTTCTTTCTCAGCTGACCCTGACGCGGGGATCGACGACGGCGTAGAGTATATCCGATATGAGCGTCCCCAGCAGCGTCAGCACGGCCAGAAAAACAAGATAAAACATCGAAAACGGTATGTCGGCATTGACCATCGCGTCGTACGCGGTCTTGCCGATTCCGGTGATTCCAAACAGCGTCTCGGTAATAAGCGCTCCCGAAAACAGGCTTGGGAGCGTGCCTCCGATGATGGTAACGATAGGTATCAGCGTATTGCGGAAGGCATGGTAATTGATCACACGCGTCTCCGAAAGCCCCTTGGCCCGCGCGGTGCGTATATAATCGGAATTGAGTACCTCCAACATGTTGGTGCGCGTAAAGCGCATCAGCGAGCCGACGCTGATGATGACCAGCGTCGCCACCGGCAGGACATAGTGCTTGGCGATATCGAGGAACTTGCCAAACGGGCTCAGCTGGAAATAATAGCGTCCCACCGTACCGTAGAGATCGAACCAGCCCAGCTTGATCGCGAATACCAGCTTGAGTATCGTCGCAAAGAAGAATGTCGGCAGCGATATGCCGATGAGCGCGAATACGGTTATCGCATAGTCGGTTTTGCTGTACTGCTTGCGGGCTGAAAGGATCCCCAGCGGAATCGCGATCAGTATCTCCAGTATGAAAGCCACCGCGCCCAGCACGAAAGAAAACCAGATGACCTCGGTGAATTTCTGCGTCACTGGCACGTTATAGTACCAGCTGTCTCCGAAATCGCCGCGGAGCATATTTACCAGCGTGCGCGCATAGCCTTCAAGTATGCCCACATCGAGGTTATAGATCTTGTTAAGCTGCTCCAGCCATTCGGTATAGCTTTTTGACCCCGGCAGCGTTGCCCGCTGCCGCGCGATGCTCTCCACATAGGAGGTCGGTATGCTGCGCATGATCGTATAGATGATGAGCGCGACGAACAGCAAAATGACCACGCTGAGCAAAAGCCTTTTAATGATATAATTGCGCATCTGGATTTCCTCTCTGCCAGCCTTACTATCCCACTATTCTCTACTCTTGCCTAAATGCATGCGGATGTGGCTTGAGCCCACCCGCATGGATGGGCTCAAGCGTAAATTCCGTCTGGTTGTTGATGTGATGCCTGGCTCAGGCCTGCGTCGTATCGACGACCATTTCCAGCTTCTCGATGTCTTTGTACCAGTTCCAGAACGTGGTGATGTCGGGGGTTACCGTGTCGAGCTTCACGCGCTCGGCGCTGAATATGATGCAGTTCTGTCTCTGGTAGATCGGGATCTCGACGGCCCAGTCGATGATGATGTCGAGGCAGGCCTTGTAGGTCGCTTTCCTGAAAGCCTGGTCGTCGCTCTTGCGGGCTTCCATGATGAGCTTGTCGAGCTCGGCATCCTGGATATGATAGTGGTTGGACTCGGAGGAGCCGGGCAGACCCACGATATTGCTGGAGTGATATACCTGGTACATATCGGGGTCGATCGAGGCGTCCCACGCGGCGCACCAGAGCTCCTGCTCGCCGGCGTCCAGCTTATCCCACAGCACGTTGGAGTCGCTCGGGTCGTTGATGATGAGCTCGATGCCGATCTTCTCGAGGGCTTCCTTCACCTTCGTGCACAGCATGAAGGAGGGGTGGTCGCCCGCGCCGTCGCCGGGAACGATGATCTCATAGGAGAGCTTCGCGCCCTCGGGAGCTGCCGTGAATTTGCCGCTGGCTTCGTCGAACGTGTAACCGGCAGCCTTGAAGTAGCCTATGGCCGCCTCGAGCGCCGCGTCGTACTTCGCGTCGGCGTTCATTTCGGATGTGTAGATATCGCTGCCGTCAACGGCGGCCGAGAAAGCGACGCGGTAGCCGTCGTCGGTCTTCTGGGGCGCGGCCCACGAGGTATTGGAGATGGGGTAGTTGATGACCGAGGCGCGCTCGCCGTAGTAGCTGTCCACGGTCAGGTCCCTGTACACCGCGATCAGCGTCGCAAGGGCCCTGCGCAGGTTCTTGCTCTCCTGGGAGTCGCTGACGCCGCCTACGTTGACTGTCGTGGCGTTGATGCCGACGTAGCCGTAGCCCAGGTTATCCACAGTATTGGTGCGGATGACGTCGCCGGAGGTCTCGCCGTTGCTGTTATAGCTGCAGATCTCCTCGACCGCGGCGGTGCCAAAGGACGGGTCGGTGATGTCGATAGCGCCCGAGGCGATACCCGATATCTTATCCTCGTCGAGGGTTTCCTTGTACTGCATATAGTAGGTCTTGGGAGCGCCCTTATAGTAGTACTCGTTGGCCTCGTAGTATACGACCTTGTTCTCGTACTTGATGAAGCGGTAGGGGCCAGCGCCCATCGGGGCCGACGTCTTGGCTTCCACGCCGCTCAGATCGCCAAAGTCGAAGCCGAACTTGTTGTTCTTGTAGTCGTACTTGCTCTCGTCGCCGTAGTAGTGCAGCGGAACCACGGGAATGCCCAGCGAGTAGATCGCGGTAGCGTCAAAGCCGTTGACGGTAATCTCGACCTGGGTGTTGCTGAGCTTCTTGATGCCGGCGATGTTGGGAATGCCCTTGCCGCCCAGCGAGGGATCCTTCGGGCCTTCGGTGGAAATGAAGGTGGAACGGGCCGCGTCGACAACCGAGTCGTCGTCGGCGGCTTCCTTGCCCCAGTAGGCTTCCGGATCGCCCTCATAGGCGGTCACGCACTCTTCATAGAAATCCTCGACGGTCGGATAGTCGCCGTCCTTCAGCGTCCAGGTCTTGTTGTTGTAGGCGCTGGTCAGGACGCCGTCCTCGCCGACCTCGCCAAAGCCCCACAGCACCATGCCCAGCATGACCTTCAGGCCTTCCTCTTCGTTGATCTGCGCGGCCTCAAAGCCGGTGTAGTCCTTCGCGTATCCCATGTAGTTGTTCACTACATAGTCGACGATCGCCTGCACGTCGTCGATCCACTCCTGCTTCAGGATGGCCCAGTAGCTGTCCTGCTGCTCCTTGGTCCAGCTGTCGGACGAGCTCCAGCTGTGGTCGGGACCGGCGGCATAGATGACGTCGGCCATATCGCTGTACTTCTCGTATACTTCGTCGGAGGTCTGCGTGCGATAGTTGCGCAGGCCATCGATATTGACCGAATACAGCGTGGTCGATCCGGTATAGGTCGGATCGGCAAACACGTAATAGGAGAAAATGACGTCGTCCGCGTCCATCTTCTTGCCGTCGCTGAACCGGACATCGTTGCGAATCGTCCACAAATAGGTGGTCTTGTTGGCGGCTTCGTCGTAGTCGACCTTGACGTCGGCGATGCCCTTGTAGGTGTAGTCAACGCCGCCATAGGGAATCGTCTCGCCCTTGATCGCGTTGTACACGACAGCGCCGGTTCTGTCGGTGGTCAGCAGATTCGCCTGCGTATGCTCCACGACTTCCATATCATACGCGGTGTCGGCAAAGAATGGGCTGAACTTGGCGCTGAGCGTGGAAATGCCCACCACAAGGGGTGTCGTTTTGTTCTGGCTCGTTTCCTGGCATCCTGCGAACAGGAACGAGAGCATCAAGAGACTGAGTAGCAGAACGGAGATCCTGAGAGAATGTTTAGGTTTCATGTTTCCTCTAACTCCTTACCTATAAGGTTTTGCGGCCCTGCCGCTGTGACAGCTTGGAACTATAGACACATGTAATGTATACATCGCTTATTTTTGCATAAATCCAGTGTTTTGTCAACAAATCCATTGAAATATATATCGCATAAGAAATATGTAATAAGAAATAATTTCAATGGGCTAATCCGCGTATCCGCGCAGGAAGCGGGCTTGTCCCGGGCCGGGGCGGGCGCGCGTGGCAGCATATACCAGATCACCGCTCCGGGGGAAGCCTTTTGTACGCGTCCCGGAGCCGCCGCTGCAGGGCTGTCAGATGGCCGCTCAGCGCCGCCATCGCCGCACAGAGCGCCAGAAAAAGGAACTCCTCCGTCCCCTGCGAGGGAAGGCTGGTCAGCACGAACACCGCGTCCCCCGCCGTAGCGATCGCCGACATGAGGAGCGCGGCCGGGGCGGCCTTCCCAAGCCGGCCGACGGAGCTGTCGTACTGTCTGCGCGTCAGGTCGGATCTGTGGAGCAGTATTTTGCATGCGTCTGCGACGATGAACACGATGGGAAGCGCCGTGGCTGCATAGGGCAGGGCGATGTAGGCGGTCCTGCTCGCCGCGCTGTTCAAAAGGCCTGCCGCGACGAACACGGCGGCGAACGCGGCGGCCTCCAGCGCGCACAGCGCCCTGAGCCCGGTCGAAGCCTCGCTGCGGTAGCGCTCGCCCGTATAGCGGTATTCGCCCGTAGAATCCCGCTCGTAGTCGCCGCTGTATTTTCCTCTCCCGCGCTCTTTGCCCATCCGCGTCACCTCCCGCAGACCGGAGCGCTCTGCCGCGCGGGCTCATCGCAGCCGGGCCGCACGCGGAACGCCGCGTACAGGTTTCCCATCGAGAAGGCCGCCGCCATGAAAAAGACGTATTGGCTCCCGAAATTTGCCCATATGAATCCGCCCGCCAGGGCGGCCAGGATCGATACCGCGTGATCGAGGCTGACGCCCGCCGACAGCGTCGAGGTGATCTCCTCCTCGCTATAGGCGATCGAGCGCAGATATACCGACTTGACCATGCCCATCTGCATCGACAGACGATCGAGTATGAAAAGGATGTATACGATCCACGCGCCCCATCCCGCGGCTGGAATCGTTCCCGACGTGATCGCCCAGACCGCCGCGCCGTATACGATATACACGCCGATAAAGGCCAGCGCCTCGACGAACATCATGCGCCGGATGCCGTAGCGATCCAACCATTTCCCAAGCACCGGCAGAAAGAATATCGACAGGAAGCTGACCGCGATAAATAAGAGCGCCAGCGTGTCGGCTTTCCTGCGCAGTATATCGACGATGACCCAGACGCCGTACACATAGGCGATCTGTTTCTGCACGCCGTGGAGTATGGTCAGCAGATAGAAATACCGGTACTCCCTGCGGAAAACGAGCCTGAGCCGACGCGCCGGGGCGCGGGAAGGCCGGATCCGGCGAATCATCAAAGCCGTCGCCGCCAGGGCAACCGCGAACGCAGCCGATCCGACCAGGAAAACCCATTTTACCTGCGTATCGAACGTAAAGAAACCCGTCCTGAAACCGAAAAATACCAGCAGGGCCGCCAGGAGTCCGAACGCCGAGCGGACGCTGAAGAACTGCCCCAGCCGCCGGCCGACGTTCCCTCTCTGGGCCATCGACATGCCGATCGCGTCCTGCAGCGGCATGAAAAGATGCATTCCCGTCGAATTCACAAACAGGAACACGAGCATGAGCCCGAACGCCGGTGTAAAAAGGCCCAGCACCGTCAGCCCCGCTAGCGACAAAGCCTGCGCGATAAAGGCCATGCGCAGGTCTCCGAGAAACCCCAGCAGACCGAATACGAGCGCGCACACAAGTCCCGGCAGCTCGCGCGGAAACTCGATAAACCCGCGCTGTACCGCTGTGACGCTGTATACTTCCTTAAAATAGTTGGAAAAAATCGAGTCGCTCAGCCCGTTGCCCAGCGCGACCGCCGCGATGAGTATAAAAAACAGTATGATTTCCGGGCGGATCTCCCGTTTGCTTATCGAATAATTCATGAAATACTCTTTCCTGACCCGACCCGGGGCTCAGTGATCGACGCTCATCATTATACAATAGCTCCTTTGGCGCTGGCAATACCGCGCTCCCGCAAGCCGCCGCACAGCGGCTTGCTCCTGCCGTTCAGATTGTACGCTGCCGGATCATAGGGTCATATCATTCCGGCATTCCGGCGATTGACACCTCCCACCGCATTTGTTATCATATGGCAGTAGGCAGTACACGTTTGTCCGTATAGAGGCTGCCCTGCTCCGCACGTCCGGCCAGCCTGTATGCATACGTCAGCAGTACACGATCGCTCAGCGGGAGGTCCGTGCAGCGACCCTGAAACAACGTTCCTATTTATCCATAAATTAACCGTCAAAAGGAAGGATCGATATGAAAAAGAAATTGCGCGTCGCCATCATCGGGCAAGGACGAAGCGGCCGCGACATCCACGGAAAGCACCTTCTGACCGACACCGCGCGCTTTACGATCGTGGCGGTCGCGGACGAGCTGGCCGATCGGCGGGAGCGGGCTGTCCGCGAGTATGGGTGCGAAGCGTACGCCGGGTACGAGCAGCTCCTGTCGCGGCACGACATCGACCTTGTTGTCAACGCAAGCTTCAGCCACCAGCACGGGCCCATCACGACCGATCTTCTGCGCCACGGCTTCAATGTGCTCGTGGAAAAGCCCGCGGCGCGCTCTCCCGAGGAGCTCGACGGCATGATCGAAGCCGCGCGCGAAAGCGGGCGCATGCTTGCGATATTCCAGCAGTCGCGGTTCGCGCCGTACTTTGAAAAAGTGCAGCAGATACTGCGCTCGGGCGTGCTGGGACGGCCGGTGCAGATCAGCATCTCGTTTAGCGGCTTCGCGCGCCGGTGGGACTGGCAGTGCTGCCGGGATATGAACGGAGGAAGCCTTTTCAACACCGGCCCGCATCCGCTCGACCAGGCGCTGCAGCTCCTCGACTACCCCGGAATGCCCAATGTCTTCTGCCGGATGGACCGGGCCAATACGTTCGGCGATGCGGAGGACTATGTCAAGCTCATACTGACCGCGCCCGACCGGCCCGTCATCGACCTTGTAATATCCTCGTGCGACGCGTACCCGGAGTGCACCTATAGGATACAGGCGACCCGCGGCGGGCTTAAGGGAACGATGACGCGCATCGACTGGCGCTGGTACAGCGAGGCGGAAGCGCCCCCGCAGCGTCTCACCCGCCAGCCGCTGTCCACGCCCGAGGGCCTGCCCGCCTACTGCAGCGAGAAGATGGTGTGGATCGAAGAGAGCTGGCAGAGCCCCGACGCGCGGGTTTTCAGCTATGGCACGAGGCGGCTGTACGACACGGTCTACGACCACCTGGCACACGGCACGCCGCTGGTGGTGACCCCCGAACAGGTCAGGCAGCAGCTTGCGGTCATCGCCGCCTGCCACGCGCAGAACCCGCTGCCGCCCATCAACGTGGAGGAGCAGTAAGGAGGATATTCCATGTATCGAATCGGCATCATCGGCACCGAGAACAGCCACGCGATGGCTTTCTCCAAACACCTCAACCTGCCCGACCCGGCTACCGGCGCGTTCGCGGTTCCCGACGCGCGGGTGACGATGGTAATGGGGCCCGACGCCGAAAGCGCGCGCAAGGTTATGCAGGAAGCCCGCGTCCCGGTGTGCGCGGCAGACCCTGCGGAGTTTCTGGGGCAGGTCGACGCGATGATGATCACTTCCCGCCGCGGAAGCGTGCATGCCCATTACGCGATGCCGTTTATCGAGGCGGGCATCCCGCTGTTCGTTGACAAGCCCTTTACAAGCGACCCCGGCGAAGCCGAGGAACTGATTGCCGCGGCAACGCGCCGCGGCACGCCCATCATGGGTGGCTCGAGCCTCAAGTTCGCCGCCGATACGCTGGCGCTGCGCGATACGGCGCGGGAAATGGCGAAAAAAGAGGAGCTGCTTTCCGCGTCGCTGCGTTACGCCGCCGATCCCGACAGCGAGTATGACGGCTTCTACTTCTATGCGTCCCACCTTGTGGAGACGGCGCTGACGGTGTTCGGAAGCGACATACAGGCAGTGACGGCATCGGTCGTCAGGGGCAATGTGACGGCGCTGGCCGAGTTTCCGCACTGCGGCGTCACGCTGCACTTCATGCGCGATTCCTATCTCTGTGAAGGCGCGCTCTACTCAAGGAAGGAAACGGTCACAAGGACGATCAGCCTGACGGGTATATACGAGCGGGAAGTCAATCACTTCATCAGGATGCTGCGCACGGGGGAGATGCCCCAGCCTCCGGAAGCCCTCGCGCTGCCGGTGCGTATCATCGACGCGATTCTTGCGTCGCTCAAGACCGGACGGCGGATCGCGCTGTAGGCAGTACAGGACTTATGAAAGGCCGGGCGAAACGCTCCGGCCTTTTTCGTGCGCGGTAACAGGAAGCGTCGGACGGGCATAAGCTGATGTATCCATGCTGAGAGGTGATTCATGTGCCATGCCCACCCAATACGATTTCCTATATCATCAGGCAGGGCGATACCCTTTTTGCGCTGGCCGCGCAGTATAATACCACGGTTCCGGCGATCGTATCCGCCAACCCCGGTATCGACCCGCAGCGCCTGACGGTAGGCCAGGAAATCTGCATCCCGCAGCAGGCGGTTTACCCGCCCTGTCCTGAGGGCAACTATTATACGATCCGGGCGGGAGACACGCTCTACGCGATAGCCCGGCAGTTCAATGTGTCGCTGGATGATCTGCTGGAAGCCAACCCCGGCATCGAGCCTTTCCAGCTCCAGGTTGGGCAGGTCATCTGTATTCCGGTCGCGACGCCGCCCGTAGCCTGTCCCGAGGGATATACGCAGCACACCGTCGTCGCGGGCGATACGTTCTTTGCGCTGGCGCAGCGGTACGGTGTAACCGTCGACGCGCTGCGGGCCGCCAACCCGAACGTCAACCCCAACGCGCTGCTCATCGGCCAGACGCTGTGCATTCCGCCCGCCGAAGCGGCGCCCTGCCCGGAAGG
>JBMNNN010000160.1:0-4892 GCA_050942555.1 Christensenellales bacterium | reverse complement strand
CATCGGTGACGCTCGATGTGCCGTTGCGGCTTCCCGCGACCGATTACCGGGAATCCGAGCAGGAGACCGCGGACTATGTGGGCGTATCGGTACTGGACAGCGCGCTGTGTCCGCGCTATATGGGCCGGATCGTGACCGATGTGCGTATAGCCCCATCGCCCGAATGGATGCGCAGGGCGCTCGTGTCAGCGGGCGTGCGTCCCATCAACAACATCGTCGACATCACGAACTATGTCATGCTGGAGATGGGCCAGCCGCTGCACGCGTTCGACTTCAGCTTCGTCAAGGGCGGGAAAATCATCGTCCGGCGCGCCAGACCCGGCGAGAAAATCATTACACTCGATGGGAAGGAACGGACGCTGACCGACAGCATGCTGGTCATCGCCGACGCTGAGAAACCCGTCGCGGTGGCGGGAATCATGGGCGGCGAATACTCGGGCATATTCGACACGACCCGTGTCGTCATGCTGGAGAGCGCCAACTTCCTGGGGAGCTCTGTCCGGACCACCAGCAGGGCCCTGGGGCTTCGAACAGAGTCGTCGGCCCGGTTTGAGAAAGGACTCCCCCCGCAGCTCGCACAGGAGGCCATGAACCGCGCGATGCATCTTATCGAAGCGCTGGGCGCGGGCAAGATCGCTAAGGGCGCGGTCGATGTATGCGCAGCCGACCTTTCGCCGCGCGTGGTCGAAACCAAGCCCGACGCCGTGAACCGGCTGCTGGGACAAAGCCTGTCAGGACACAGGATGCGGGACATACTGCGCCGCCTGTCTATCGAAGCGGAGCTCGCCGATGGAGAGCGGCTCGTGTGCCGTATTCCTCATTTCCGGCAGGACATAGAAACTACCGCCGACATCGCCGAGGAGATTCAGCGGATACACGGGTATCATACCATCCCGAGCATGCCGCTTTCCGGGGTACAGATGTACGGAGCAAGAACCCGCCGACAGCGGGCGGTGCGGGAGATACGGGAGCGTCTTGCGGGATTCGGTCTTTTCGAAGGGCTTTCCTACTCGTTCATGAGCCCGTCGGTATTTGAGCGTCTCGGGCTTCCCCCGGATGATCCGCTTCGCAATGCTGTCCGAATTAAAAATCCGCTGGGCGAGGAGTACAGCCTGATGCGCACGACGCTGGTGCCGGGGCTCCTAGACTCTCTGATGGGCAATGCAAGCCGCCAGATCGACAGCATTCGCCTTTTTGAGATAGGAAACGTATTCACACCCCGCCAGCAGCCGATGACAGAGCTCCCGCTGGAAACCCTGACGCTGGGCGTCGCGCTTATGGACGAGCGGGATGATTTCTATACGCTCAAGGGCATCGTCGAAGCGCTGTGCGATTGCGCACGGGTACCCGAGCCCGTGTTCACCGCGGGAGGACCTGCCTATCTGCATCCGGGCCGCAGCGCTATCTGCAGGGCAGGGGATCGCATCATTGCCGTGCTGGGCGAGCTTGCTCCCGCGGTGGCCGCGTCCTATGACTTGGAGACGAGAGCGTATCTGGCCGAATTGAACCTGGACGCGCTCCTGGACGCGATGCCCGCGGATGTGCAGGCGGCTCGGCCCATTCCCAAGTGCCCGGCTGTCAGCCGTGATCTTGCCGTGACGGTTATCGATGCCCAGCCGGTCGGCCCGATGCTGGAGTGTATCCGACGCAGCGGGGGAGAGCTGCTCGAATCCGCGTCGCTCTTTGACATATACCGGGGAGAGCAGCTGGGGCAGGGCATCAAGAGCGTGGCTTTTTCGCTTGTGTTCCGTTCGCCCGAAAGGACGCTGACCGACGAGGAGGTCGACGCGCATATGCGGCGCATCCTGAGTCGGCTGTCGGAGGAATTCGGCGCGCAGATACGCGGCTAGAACGATAGATAACGGACGCGCCGCTTCCGGGACTGATGCCCGGGGGCGGCGCGCCTGGTTTCACCGGATTGCTTTGCGGGTGGCTTTTCAATATTGACCGCCATCTCTTGGTTTCCAGAATAATATGTTACCATATCACTGTCTTGTGATGGATGTTTTGATAAATGGGGGGGCGACATATTGGAAAAACCAATACCAACAAAAAGACAGCTTGAATATCTTGACTGGGAATTTGGTCTGTTTTTTCATTTTGGTATAAGGACTTTTTATGAAGGCCACAGAGATTGGGACGGAAAGGCAATGGACCTTTCGGCTTTCAACCCGACAGAGCTTGACTGTGAACAGTGGCTGAAAACCGCTGCTGATGCAGGAGCAAAATACGCCATTCTTGTCACAAAGCATCATGACGGATTTGCCAACTGGCCTTCCGCATACACGGAATACAGCGTGAAAAACACGCCATGGAAAGACGGAAAAGGGGATGTGGTCCGCGAATTTGTTGACGCATGCCGGAAATACGGTCTGAAAGTAGGACTTTACTGCAGTGCCGCACAAGCCGGTTCAAGGAAGGTAATGGGAAAGGAATATGATGATTTCTTCATCAATCAGCTGACAGAACTCCTTACCCGATACGGGAAAATCGATTATCTCTGGTTTGACGGATGCGGCAGTGAGAATCATGAATTTGATAAGGTAAGAATCATAAAAACGATAAGAAATCTTCAGCCGGAAATTCTGATTTTCAGTATGTGGGATCCTGATACGAGATGGGTAGGAAATGAAAGCGGCCTTGCAAACCTTCCGAATCATAATGTTACCAGTAAGCTTAATTTTTCGGTGCTTCCTGAAAAAAAGAACGGAAAATACTTCATTCCGGTTGAATGCGATTGCAGAATAAGAGAACGAAACTGGTTCTATTCCGATCACGATGAGCATACCGTCAAAGACACCGATGAGCTTATGGGACTATACTATTTTTCAGTCGGCAGAGGTGGGAATCTTCTTCTGAATATCGCTCCTGACGGGCGGGGATTGCTTCCTGAAAAGGATCGCAGAAGTGTGCTTGCGTTCGGCGATAGGGTTAGAAAGCTGTATGCCGCCAGAGTGGAAGCGGAAGTAAAATGCGAAGAAAACACATACACAATGGAATTGTACGGAGCGAACCTTGTGAACAGGGTGATTATCGAAGAAGATCTTACCGAAGGCGAACATATTGAAGAGTTTACCGTATATATTTATCCGCATCCTCATGGTGAAAGAGTATTTGCATATAGGGGTACGACGGTCGGGCATAAACATATCTGCCTATTCCCGACTGTGCGGACCGGTAAAATCGATGTTGTGATCGAAAAAGAAAACGGGAGGCACAGATTGAGAGATTTGAACGCTTATTATGAAAAATAATTTTCTAAATTATTATTTATACGAAATTTGATGGAAACAATGTGTAAGACCTATACGGTCTTCTTTTTTCGAGCGGTTGCGGGAGCTTCTACGACGAGTGTCGCAGCGGGTCGGCGCACGGGCGTATTAAAAATGCCGCCGGGCGAGGAAATGATGTCATCACATGCGCCTCGGTCGGCGGCAATGCGCTCGCGACTGCGCGGTAACCATCAGGTATAGGTTCCGGCAGTGGTATTGATCCTGCTTGGATCACCGTAGCGTACTTATTTAAGCAACTCCGGACCGCACAGCGATGCCGACGCCGTATCGAGTATCAGCGTCCAGTCGTCATGGGTCTTGAGCAGGCTGGCGGGAACCGCCGGGGTGGGGGAGGGGGCAGCCAGCGTGTCGTGCACCGCCTGAGCCTTAACGGCATGGGGGACCAGGGAAATGATCTTCCGGCACCGCATGATCTGCCACGGCGTCATCGTGATGGCCTGAGGCGGCACCGAGGCGTGGTCGGGGAACCAGCCTTCCCGAACCTGCTGTGTCTTGCAGGTGTCGGAAAGATTGACCACGATGTAGGCTTCCCGCGTGTCAAAGTCAGCCGGAGGATCGTTGAACGCGATATGCCCGTTCTCGCCGATTCCAATAACCCCCACGTCGATGGGAGCCTCCCGAAGCCGCGCCGTAAGCCGCGCGAGCTCGGCGGCGATATCGGGCGCTTCGCCGTTGACGAACACCGCTTCCCGGAGCCGGGGCACGCGGGCGACAAACCGCTCCTTGAGGTATTTTCGGAAGCTGGCGATATGGGATTCAGGCAGTCCTACATATTCGTCCAGATGGAACATGGTCACCTTTTCCCACGGTATTGCGGCGTTTTCCACTAGCTCATTAAATAACTCAAACTGGGACGCTCCGGTGGACAGCACGATGCGGCACTCACCTCGCTCATCCACAGACCGGGCGATCGCATCGGCCAGCAGGTCGGCGGCTGCCTTCCCTGAGGATTTTGGTTCGTTCTTTACCAGGACAGACATACAAATCACTCCTATAAGTAAAAATACTGTACCAAATGTAGTATACCACAAATTACCGGGTTTTGGGTCATGATCGTATCTTTTGGTCGTGTCAGGTAGTTTTGATAAGAAAGAAGTAAAACTTATGTTTTTTGATCCGTCAAGCGTACCGTGTTTATGCCATAGAAATCACTTCCGTGCCTGTTATGAGCCAGGTGATCTCTTGACTGCCAGTCATGGGTATGTCGGGATCACCCCCGCGCCTGCGGGGATCAGACCTTTGTACACACAGTTAAGTCTGGTGAAACCGGATCACCCCCGCGCCTGCGGGGATCAGGTACTAAAAGTGATATAGCAAGTGTATTGGTTAGGATCACCCCCGCGCCTGCGGGGATCAGAGCCCGGCAAGCAGACGGATATCAAATGGTCGAGGATCACCCCCGCGCCTGCGGGGATCAGTACTCGACAAAAATAAAAAGAGGGCTATTTAACGGATCACCCCCGCGCCTGCGGGGATCAGTCGATATCGTCGCGCTTGCTCACCCGGTACCAGGGATCACCCCCGCGCCTGCGGGGATCAGCAGCCATTCCTAAACTCAGTGCTCGCGAAGCAGGGATCACCCCCGCGCCTGCGGGGATC
>JBMNNN010000159.1:0-4919 GCA_050942555.1 Christensenellales bacterium | reverse complement strand
GGCGATATCCGCGTCGTGATGGGCCGCGGTCCCGCGGCGGGGGCGTTGGCTGCTGCGCTGGAGAAAGAGGTGAGCGGGGTACGGGCGCTTTGTTTCGTGTGCGAAGGGCTGCCGCCCCGGTATTGGACGGGCTGGGCGGCTGGGCTCGCGCTGTGCGGCCAGACGGTATGGTGCATCTGCGATATGGGGAGCGCGCTTTCGGGCCCGGCGCTGGAGGCCGCGCGCTGGGCCGGAGGGAGGAAGCTCACGGGGCTGACGCTGATCGCCTGGGGCGCACCGCCCGCGGCCTGCGACCCGGCCACGCTGTATGCCGCGATGGGATGGAAGGCCATCGAGATCGCCGAGGGCAACGGGGCGGGCATCGTCGCGACGCTCTCCTCCCGGAGCGGGAGCGGTACGCCGCTGCCCGTGGCGGTATTTATAAAGACGCAGGGGGATGCTCCTGCGGAGGCCATGCGATGAGCGCGCACGATCCCCGGCAGGAGTACGTACGCGCGCTGGCCCGCCATACGAATCGGGACCGATCGGTGATCGCGTTCGACTGCGGAAGCGGGCTGTTTGCCGGGCCGTGGGCCGGAAGGCCCGGAAGCCTCGTGCGGGCGGAATCGCCCGCGCTCATGCTCGCGCTGGCGGCGGGCGCGGCGTCGGCCCGTCGCCGCGCGCTGTGCCACGGTCCCTGCGGGCCTCTGGCCGCTGCGGCTGCGGCGGCGCTGGGCAGCGTTATCGGAGCGCCGCCCGCCGTAGCGCTCGTGGGCGTCGCACCCTGCGAGCCGCCCGAGCCGCCTTGCGATCTGGCGCCTCTTGGCGCGCTGTCTGCCATCCGGGTGCTCTGTCCCGCCGACGGGCCGCAGGCGGCGGCTGCGGCCGACACGCTCGTGGGCATCGACGGGCTCGTGTATATGCGGCTTCCGGCGGGATTGCTGCCCGACGTGACGCGGCCCGGCGAGACGTTCGAGCCCGACGCGCTGCTGCCGCTGCGCGAGGGGCGGGATCTGTGCATATTCGCGGCGGGCGCAGCCGCCGCTCCGGCGCTGCGCGCCGCCGACCAGCTTCTGGGGCAGGGGCTTTTCGCATCGGTCGTGCTCGCGCCCGCGCTGCGGCCCCTGGACGGGGAAGAGATCGTCCGGTGGGCGCGCCGCTCGGGGCGCGCGCTGACCGCCGAGGAGCATGGCCCCGGCGGCTTGGGCGACGCGGTCTGCCGCGCGCTGCGCGGGCAGCCGGTCGCCGTCGATACGGTCTATCTGCCTGCCGGGCCGCCCGCTGTTGCCGAAGGTGCCCGCCGTACTGCGGCAGACGAGATCTTTCTGCGCGCGCTGGCGTTGCTCGCGTGGTGACTGGTCGCCCCGGATCGGACTTACCTAGAACTCAATCCGCAGGCTGACAAGATCGTGGGCGGTCATCGGAAGCGACAGCGCATGGCCGCTGAGCGTCCCCGGAAACGCGCTGGTCGGACGCTCCAGCAGATCCACCGGGACCACCGAGCGGGGCGGCGCGGGCAGCGCGACATCGGCTGTCGCGTCGCCGTCCGATAGATTGAGGAGGCGCAGGATGTAGCCCCGGCCGTCCTCTGCGGCCTTGAAGCACAGCAGGCGTACCGGGCCGCCGACTGCCAGCCCCGATTCGACAGCCGCGCGGACGCCCGGATGCGCTCCGTCGGATATCGCGGTAAGCGGCGCGGAAAGCCTGTCGATCATCCGGTACGACGCTCCGGGCGCCAGGTCCGCCGCCCCCAGCGCGACGGTAAAGGCGTGATCGCCGAGCTCAGGATACGGGTCGGGATCAAAAGAACCCCGGATGAGCGTGACGCGCAGGCTTCCGTCGTGCCAGCGATACCCGTGCCTGCCGGGCGAGGAGAGCAGCAGCCCCGCGCTCCCGCACGGGACGACCGCGTGGGACAGCGCCGGCACGTCGATCGGGAGCGCCGGGCGCGCTATAGGCCCCAGCGGCGCGTCGTAGCGGCAACGCCCGCCGGGATTTGCCGGGGATGCCGTAAAATAGAGCTGCGGCACCCAGGTCTGGGAGGTACCCCATTCGAGGAAGCGGCACGTCGCGTCCAGCCGCAGCAGCGGACTGCCGCTGTCCAGCGTCGCCGTTACCGTGAGCTCCGAGTGCTCGCCAAACGGGATTTGGTACGAGAGCGTGCTGCGCAGCGGGCCGGTTTCAAGAGCCACAAGGCGCACGGGACCCGTGTGTGCCGAGATGTCGCGCATCGAGCGGCCCACGATCCAGGCCGTCATGCGGCGCCCGGGATCCTCCTTGGCGAAACAGAATCCGGCCGGGGCCGACAGGAGCTCGGCGCCGCGCTCCTTATCGGTAAGCGACGACAGCCTTCCGTCAGGAGCGAAGACCGCCCGCAGACGCTCGTTCTCCAGCGTCCACGCGGCGGTTCGCTCGACGCGGGGCGCTCGAAAGCCGGGCAGTACGACGCTTTCCCTGGGTCTGGGCGACACGGCGCAAAGGCTCCGGCCCATCGCGGGCACCCGGATGCGCGTCAGCACCGTGACATAATGATGACCCCAATAGGCGCTGAAATCCTTTTTTACGGGCTGACAGGGCAGCTCCCGGCCCTCCGCGTCCCGGATGGAAAGCTCCGCCGGATCGGCGTCCATATCCCACAGCGTCAGCTCCACGACCTCGTCGCGCTCGTATGGGGACGGGTTGAATACATGAAAGAGGCGGGTGCTGCCCGCGTGCCGCCCGGTCTGCGTCGCGCGCCCCTGCGCCGCGCCAAAGCCCACGCCCGCGCCCTCGGAGGTGCTGGTAGCGGTATCGGCGTCGTCGGCCCACGCCGATGTGTCCACCGCCGCGGCGATTGCGCGCAGCGCCTGCGAGCGCAGCGCGCCGGCCCGGGCCTTCACCTGCTGGTATTCGCCCATCGCGCGCTCCCGGGTGGCGGCGACGCACGAGCCGGTCACGATGTCGTGGAACTGGTTGAATAGCACCGCCTTCCATGCGTCGGCCAGCGACCCGGCGGTCCGGAGTCCCTGCACGGCGGCCAACGCGTCCCAGGCCTCGGCCTGTGTGAGCAGCTTCTGGCAGCGGTAGTTTCCTTCCTTGATGCGGGACTGGCTGGTATAGCAGCCCGTGAACACGAAATTGAGCTCGCCCTCGACGACCGGCAGCGTGTCGCGTATCGTTTCGGCCTGCCGGAAGAATTCGTCAATGCGCCCGAACCGGACCGCGGGAAAGACCGGCCAGTCGGCGTACTCAGTGATGCGGGTCAGATCGCGCCGCGTAGGCCCGCCGCCGTGGTCGCCGACGCCGTAGACCCACAGCGCGGTGGTCAGGCCCGTTTCGGCGCAGAAGTCCAGCGCCCGGACTACCAGGTCGGGCGCAATCGGCCCAAGGTACCAGTCGGGCTCCCGGTAGCTTAGCACCTCGTCGCCCGAAGGCGCGCGCCAGCGGTACAGCGTCGGGCCTTCATCGCCCCGGCAGTGGTAGTACCAGCGCACGCCGCCCCTTGCCAGCGCGGTGGGCGTGTGCGCGCCGTGACCAAACGTGTCGGGCTCAAAATCCAGCGCCATCGACTCGATGGGTATGCCCAGTAGCTTGCTCAGATAGCGCCGGGTATAGAGAAGGTGCCGCGCGACGCTCTCTGCAGGAACCATGTTCCGGTCGGCCTCGACCCAGGTGGACGCCGTGACCTCCCAGCGCCCCTCGTGCACCCTGCGCCGGATTTCGTCCAGCATCGCGGGCGCGAACCGCTCGACGATCTCGTATACCGACGCCTGCGACTGCGAGAATGTAAAGCCCGGAAACTCCTCCATCAGCTTTAGCACCGTTTCAAACGTGTCCAGCGTGACCGGAACCGTCTCGTCCCAGCCCCACATCCAGTTCATGTCGATATGCGCGTGGCCCGCGCACAGCACCGTGTAGCGCCGGGCAGCCGTGGCATACGCGCCCGACAGCGCTTGCTCGGCGGCCTGCCACTGGGCCCTGTCGACACCGCCCTCGCGCTGCAGCGCCGCAAGGTCGCGCAGCACGCGGTATGCGGGCCCGGGATCGAGGCGGTCCATTTCGCACAGCCGCAGCGCGTAGTGGAGCTGGCTGAGCACCCGGTAGCCGGGGCCGTCGGGATACCGCTTCTGGAGTTCGGACAGATGACGAAGATCCATTTTTTATCCCTCCTTGCAGTGTGCTTCGAGAAAATCGCATACGGGCGCCATGTCGGGCAGGCC
This sequence comes from Christensenellales bacterium, assembly GCA_050942555.1. Classification (GTDB taxonomy): domain Bacteria; phylum Bacillota; class Clostridia; order Christensenellales; family UMGS416; genus JAAYXU01. The sequence goes on along the minus strand of JBMNNN010000159.1, from coordinate 741 downwards.
GTGCGGGTGGTGCCCGCAGCCGGGCTTTCCCCATACCGCGAGCGGCGCGCCCGCCGCCCGGTATGCCGCCGCCAGCCGCGCTCCGTTCTCGTGCCAGGGGACGGTCGTGTCGGCATCGCCGTATACGAGCGCCAGCGGGACGCCCCGCTCGGCCAGTGCGGGGGCCAGATCGGCCGGGTTCCGTCCGTAGTTCCTCCAGTCAGAGACGGTCAGCCCCAACGCAGTAAGCGCCCTGTCCCAGAGCTCTGCGGACGCGCCGTGCGGCCAGCTTCCGATGTCGCATACCGGCGCGTCCAGATACATGCCCGCCGTCTCGCCCGGACGCCGCCATGCCCAGTGGCATACGGCCAGTCCGCCCCGGCTCATTCCCTCGAGAAAGGGCCGCGGGCGCAGACCCAGTTCCCCGGTCAAAAACGCGTAGAAGTCATCCCACAGCGACATCGCGGCCGGACCTCCGAAAAGATCCGCGATATCGACATGAACCAGCCAGTAGCCTCGCCGGAGCATTTCCTCGTCAAAGCCCGGGAACGCGCCGAAGAAGCGCGCGCGCCACACAAACGCGCCGTCGGGGCGCGGGTCGGAGGGCCGCACGACGACGGCGGAGCGCCCCCCGAAGGGGAAACGCCGGCAGTCGTATCCGAGCCACCGGTCACCGGATCCCAGCGACATAAACACGGGTTCGATTCTCTTTGATGCGCTCATATAAACTCCTAAAAATACGGTATAGCCTCGGGCGGCCGG
>JBMNNN010000010.1:0-25284 GCA_050942555.1 Christensenellales bacterium | reverse complement strand
TGAAAGGCGGGAGGCGCTGCATGGCCGATATCGGCAAGCTGTACGAGCAAAATGCGCAGGCGGTGTACCGATATATCCGCAGCCGGGGATTTGACGAGGACACCGCGGCCGATCTCATGCAGGAAACATTTCTGGCCGCCTGGCGGCAGCAGCATCGCTTCGCGGGCGCGTCCCGGCCCCTGACATGGCTCATCGGCATCGCTCGCCATAAGCTGGCTGACGAGACCCGCCGCCGCGAGCGGGAGCGCGCGCAGCCTGTGCCTGCCGGGGAGTCCGCCGAGGATTTCGCGGACGCGGCCGACAGCCGGATACTGCTCGAGTCTGCGATGGCCTCTCTCTCGCCCGAGCAACGGGAGCTCCTCACGCTGGTGCTGGTGGTAGGCCTCACATACGCGGAGGCCGCCGCCGTGCTGGAGGTCGCCGAGGGTACCGTCAAGTCCCGCATGAGCCGCATTCGCGCGGCGCTGCGGGAACAAATGGAAGGAGCATGATCATGCGCTGTGAAGAGATCGCGATGCTGCTACCAGAGCTTCTGGGAGGAAGTCTCGACGCGCACACCGAAGCCGAGGCGCTCGAGCACCTGGCGTGCTGCGCCGCGTGCCGGAGCGAGCTTGCGCTCTGGAGCAAAGTCGAAGCCGTTACCGCCGCCCAGGCCCCGCCGCTGCCCGCCGCAATAAGGCGTCGCGTCGGGTCGGCCCTGCAGCGGCAGACGGAGAGCGCGGCGCTCCGGACCGCCGCGTCGATGCTGCGGGATACCGTACGAATCACCGGCAAAACAATCAGACTGTCGCTCCTGTGCGCCAGGAGCGGCCTGCCCGAAGGAGCGTGAGCACGATGTACACAAATAAATCGACCGCGTATGCGCAGCCTCATCACAGGCCCTTCGATGCGGAGAGCAGGGCATCTGTTCCGGTGAACCCCGTCACACAATATTTCGAACAGATGCGCACGATCTGGAATATAAAATAGGAGGTTATGATGATGAATGATCACAGCGATATCCCGGTAAAGGAAATCGGCGAACTGCTCGACGAGATTTCCACCAAAATCCCCAGGATGCTGGAAGGCATCAATAAGGTCATGTACTCGCCCGAAGCCGGCGGAAATGCCGGAAAATCGGTCGGCGCGTTCTACAGGGAACTGCTCCAGTCGGGCGTTCCGGAGGACGTCGCACTCAAGCTGACCGAGAAGTACATGTTCAGCCTCAACGACCTGATAAAGTCCGTAGACAAGGACAAATGAGCGCGATCAAAAAAGGAAGGCGGCCCAGGAGCCTGCGGGGCTGGTTGCGGCTCCTGGCGGCTCTCTGGGTGCTTCTCGTCCGTGGACTTGTCTGGAAGGTCCGCGCCGCGCGCGCCCGACGCATATTCCGGCGGGAGCTCATCCGCGCGCAGATACCCCCCGATATCGCCCGCAGGCTGTCGGACCGCTACCGCGCTCCCTCGCTGCGGCATATGAGCGCGCTGGGAGCGATGGCCGCACGGCGCACGGAGAGTAAAAAGCCTGCGGCCGCTACGCGGGCATAACAGCGGCATACGGTCTGCTTTCTGTGCGGGTAATAAGATCGCCGCGCAGGCGGCCTATGAAGCGCTGCCGCGCACAACCGACTGAATCGTCACGCTCAGCGCCGTCCGGTCCGAGGCCAGATCGATGAAATACGGCGTTACAGGCTCGCCGTCATGCTCGTATATGCGCACGAGGGGACGGAACACAAGCCCCGGATTGTTCCGGACGACGATGGCCGCGCGTCCGTCGCTGAGCTGTACGAGCGTCCCTGCCGGATAAGGCGCGATGCGTTTGAGAAAAGCCCGGGCGACATCAGGCTCAAACTGTATCGACAGGTTGCCCATGATGTGCTCGATCGCCTCCGAGGGACTCCATGCCATGCGGTAGGGGCGATTTGACGTAATCGCATCGTATACGTCGCATACGGCGATGATCCGGCCAAATGCGGCGATCTGGCCACCCGCGAGCCCGGAGGGATATCCCCGTCCGTCGAAGCGCTCGTGGTGATGCAGCACGCCCAGGCAGGCGTCCTGGGATACCATATCGTCGGTCCGGGACAGGTACTCATACCCGCGCCGCGAATGGGTCTTCATGACCTCAAACTCTTCCGCGGTCAGGGCGCTGGGCTTGTTGAGAATGCTGCGGGGCACATAGATCTTGCCGATATCGTGCAGGATGGCGCTCATCAGCAGCTCCTGCAGCCTGGCGCGCTTCAGCCCCAGCGAAATCCCGGTGGCAACCGATAGGAATGCCACGTTCACGCTGTGGCTGAACGTGTAATCGTCGAACGTTTTTAGGTCAATGATGTTATTGGCGACCTGCTCGGTCTCCAGCAGTTCAGACAGTATGTCATGAAGCAGCGACTCCAGCGACTTCCAGTCGCTCTTGTGCAGCAGCGACCCGGCCGCGCCCCGCAGGTAGAGCTCCCTGACCTTGCACACCGCCCTGTTGCGCAGCGCGCTGTCCACAAGATCGGCGAGCTCTATGCCCTCGGACAGCGGATCGTCGATGACGATTCCGCTAAAACCGAGCGCCTGCAGTCTGCGTATGTATTCACCGGTCAGCAGCGTGTCCCTTCTTAGATACAGTTCGCCGTAGGCGCTGCAAACATCCCTGCCCAGCCGCATGCCGGGCTGCAGTTCATGGATTGGAACGACCCTCATCTACCGGAATTGCTCCTGTTAATGAGGTCCCCGGCGGTTTGCTCCACCGATTCGGGCCTGCCGCGGATGCCCGCGTCCAGGTTGGCGGCCCGGACCTCGTCTAATATCTCCTTGCGGTATATCGCGACATTGCGGGGCGCGTCGATCGCGATCTTGACCTTGCCCTTCTGAATGTCGGCAATCGTAATCTCGATGCCATCGCCTATGACGATGGATTCACCGGTTTTTCGGGTTATGACCAGCATGGGCAACAGTCCCTCTCTCGCGACGGAGGATCGGATGCCTGATATCGTATTCCTCTTCGTCAAGGATGAGCTGCATCCCCAGTTGGTTTTGCACATTGATGACAATGGGGCTCTTCAGGTTCACCGTCATGTCCTCAATTTTCTCGGGGAGCACTACGATACATAGTACCACAAACTGGCTCGTATTGGTAGCACCTAATTTGATCATGTTCTCGTCGGAGAGATCGAAATCGTAATCGGGCACGACAAGGCGCGGGTCGATGACCGGAAAATACAGTTCGCGGTCAGCCACCTTGAGCCAGCGAATCGGGCTGTCTTCCCGCGTGCCGCGAAGGAGTATGAACGACCTGACATCCTCAAAGCCGTAGATGCCCTCCGGGAATGTCAGCGCGTAGGGATCGGGCCTGGGTACGGTCTGGGGCGCGCACGAATGCATCAGCATCGGACTCACTTCCTACTTCAAATAATCGAGCAGCGTGGTGGTTACCGACCGGCCGCTTACCGACAGCGCCGCCTCATAGGCCTGTACGGTCATCCTGTAGCGGATGATGGATTCCTCTATGTCGATATCATCGTTCATCGAAAGCCGCTCCTTGACCGACTCTATCGAATCGGTGAGCCGCTCGTCGATCATGCCAAGGCGCTTTTCGCGGGCGCCGATATCGGTAAGCCGCACCAGCACCCGGTCAAAATGCTCTTCAAGCTTCCCGCGCAGCTGCGTGAGCGCCTCCTCATCGACCGGCTCTGCCGACAGCATGGAGGCAATCGAGTCCAGCGTCGCGATCAGATTGTCGCTGCCATAGCCAACAAGATCGAGCGCCGTGATCGATGCCTCCATCGTTACGCCCTGCCCCAGGCTGACCTCGACGGTCTGGGCGCGCAGCAGGTCATATTCCTCCTGCGTCATCGACGTGAGCGCGATGCCGTTATAGCACAGCGCGCCTTCCTGCTGCGTGACGGGCGGAGTGTGGGTATTGTAGCCCCCCAGCAGATACCCGCCCGCATCGCTCGCGTTGAGGCCCGCGATGATCTGGGAGCGGTACTGCGCGATCTCGGCGCAGATGCTGTCGCGTTCGGCCTGGGAAAACGTGCCGTTGGACGCCCGCGAGAGCAGGTCCTTGATATTGGTAATGGCGTCGTTTACGCCCCGTACCGCGCTTTCGGTCTGCACGATCCTGGAGCGCGCGTTTTCCATATTCCGCGAATATCCCTTGAGCCTTGCGGCCTGCGTCGACAGGTACAGCGACGTGCCTGCGGCAGCTGGATCGTCCGATGGATTACTCCGCCATTTTCCGGTGGCGGCCCGCTCCTGGGCCTTGATCATCGCTTCGTAGTTTTCGCTGATGTTGCGTATGGCCTCGCGGCATACCATCGCCTGCGTAACGCGCATCGGTTCGGCCTCCTTTACAGGTTGATGAGCGTGCTGAGCATTTCGTCGAGCACGGTGACGAGCTTTGCGGCCGCCTGATAGGACTGCTGGTATCGCACGAGATTGATCGTCTCCTCATCGATCGACACGCCCGAAACCGACAGGCGCAGCTCGTCCATCGCGTCGGCCATTTCCTGCTGGGTTTTCGCGCGGCCCGCCGTGTAGTGCGCCGCCGTCGCGATGTCGGTGATCAGCGTGCGCATGAACGACTCGTGGTTGCCCAGCGTTACGCCCCCGCTGGAAATATGCGAGGAATCCCGCAGCGCCAGCAGCTGCTTGAGGTTTTCCGCGTTGCTCCAGTTTTCGGCTCCCGACACCGGTTCCGAGGAAGCCGCGATATTGGCGCCGCTTTCCAAAAGCTCGTCTGACAGCGTGATGTCGTACGCATGCGTGTGATCCGGACTAAAGAAATTGACGCCCGTCCGGGACGCTTTTTCTCCGTATGGGAGGGTGTACCCGGCGCTGTTGACGGCGTTGAAAACCTCGACGAGGCTGGCGGCCAGCGTATCCAGCCGGGACAGATAATACGGTATGCCCGGGTCGGTCGGGGACTGCGAGTCGCGGATGTCCAGCGCGCCGCGCAGCGTTCCGCTCGCGGGGGCGACCTTGATGCCGCTGTCTGCCCAGGTGGGCGTGACGTACATCGCTCCCGTCGCCGGATCAGGATCTCCCGGCTTAAGCTCGATCCGGTGGACGCTGATGTGGCTGACCAGCGATACGCCTCCCAGCGTCACCGTCAGCTTCCCGTCGGCGCTCTCGTGCACCATCGTGTCGGCCAGCCCGCTCAGCTCGTCGACGAGCAGGCTTCGTTGGTCCCGCAGATCGTTTGCCCGGTTTCCCGACAGCTCGTATTTGAATATCGCGTGATTGAGTTCCGCGACCCGGTTCGCCAGTTCGTTGACCTTGCCGACGATGGACTGCACGTTTTGATCCTGCTCGCGGCGGTATGCGTGCAGCGCAGCCGCGGTATGATTGAGGCTGTTTGTCAGCGTGATGACGTCCTGCCGGAGCTGCTCGCGATAGAGCGTGCTCTCGGCGTTCTGGGACAGAAGATCGATGTCGTCATATACAGCCGACAGCGTATCCAAGAGGCCGCCCTTCGCACCTTCGCCGATGACGTCCTCGATGTAAAGAAGGGCGGTGCTCTTCGCGCTCATTTCCGACAGCGACGCGTTTTCTTTGCGGTACATTGCGTCGTAGAAGCCGTTGCGCACCGACGTGATGCTGACGATATCGACCCCGGCCCCGATATTGGACGCGCCGGTGTTCTTCAGCGCGTTCCCCGCCGCGGGTACGATGGCGCGGGTATTGAGCACCTGGCGCGAATACCCGGCGGTGGTGGCATTGGCCAGGTTATGCGCGGTCAGCTCGATCGCCCTCTGGTTGACCAGCAGGCTTTTTTTTGCGATTTCGATTCCGAAAAAGCTGCTCATTCGTTATCCCTTCGTATCCAGCATTGACCGGACCTTATTGCCTTTTGTCCGGCCGCGATCCAGCACATCCAGCATGCGGTTGGTGGCCCCGATCTTCGCGCTGAGCAATTTTTTATTGATGCGGTTGCAGCGGCGCTGCTTGTGCACCGTGTCGGCGAACCGATTGCTGAGCGCTTCGAACCGGGCGATGTCCTCGCTGCTAAGGAGGCGGGCCAAGTCCTTCATGCGCAACGGCGCGGGCAGGGACAGCTCATTGCGCAGCATCTCCAGCGCCTTGCGCCGCTTCGACTCGATCCGGGAGAGCTGCATGAGCAGCGCCTCCTCAGCCCGTATCAGCGTTTCGAGATCCTCCAGCGAGCCCGAGCGGATAATCTGGGTCTTCCTGCGCGAAAGGGAGAGAAATCCGTCCAGCAAGTCGACCTGCTCGCTGTACAGGCCGTATATATCACATAGGAGCCCCTGCATAGGAACGCTCTATTTCTGGTCGGTCGGGGCGGAACCGACCGCAGCGTCCAGTATGCGGGCGGCTACGCGCGACGCGTCGACCGTATAGGTGCCGCTCTGCACGCTCCGGCGGAGCGCTTCCACCCGCTCGGGGTTTTCGATCCGGGCGGCCCGCGCGGCTTCTATCGCTTTTCCGATAGCCTGCGCGTCGCCCGATATCTCGACCTGATCCGAGAGCGCCGCCGTGCGCTTTGCTTCGGCAGGCGCGGTTTTACCGACTTTGCCCAGCGCGCCGGCCGGGTTTACAGGATCGATCCTCATATGCAATCACTCCCGTCACTTTCTGAGCGAGTTGGCCGTAGCCTTCATTTCGTCGATGGTCTGCGCGACTTTGGAGTTGAGCCCAAACAGCCGCTGCGCCCGGATAAGGCTGGTTATTTCGCCTGTGAGATCGGCGTTGGAGCGCTCCAGAGCGCCCTGCATCACCGCGCCTGTTCCCTCCGCCGTGACAGCCCCGGGCGGTATGTCGTAGAGCCCGCCGCCCAGCGGGACGAGTTCCTCCCGGCGTACGGCGTTCACGATCCGTAGATACCCCGCCAGGCTGCCGCCGCGAATGACCGCGCCGCTGCCCAGCACCGCGATGTCTGTGCCGGCGGTCACGCGGCCAAGCGTCGTGTCCAGTAGATAGTATCCGTGGCTGTCCACGATGTAGCTGGCGCCGTCCTCGTGGGACAGAGCAAATGAACCGCCGCGGGAATACACGAGCCTGCCGCTGCCGTCGTCCAGCGTGAAAAATCCGTCCCCGTCGATGGCCAGATCCAGCACTTCCCCTGTAAAGTCCACCGGCCCCTGCGCCATGTCGGTCACATCCCGCGCGGGAACGACTCCGTTTCCGATCCGGTACGCGCCGCCCGCGCCGACATCGTCGTTATAATACACCGAAGACAGCGCGCCTTCAAACGCGACCTGCCTGCGCTTGTATCCATCGGTATTGATGTTTGCGATATTGTCGGATATCGCGTTAATCCGGATCTGCTGGGCGATCATCGCGCCCGCGGCAGAGTAGTAGCCCTGTATCATATGGCCTCCCGTTACAGCGCGCCGATTTGTGTAACCGCTTTGCCGTTTGTCTCGTCGATCATCATGATCGCTTTCGAAATCGTGCCGTATGCCCGGCTGATGCTCATCATGTTGATATATTCACGGGTGACGTCCACATTGGACAGCTCCATGTAGCCCTGCATCACCGTGCAGTCGGCCTGCGCCACGGCGCCGTCGACCTCATAGTAGCCGTCGCCCCGGCCGACCATCGCGCCGTCCACAAGCAGCAGCCTGCCCGCGACGCGATCGCCCGCGACGACCGTGCCGCCCGACCCGATCGAAAACGCGCCGCTGCCCACGTGGATGGGCCCGTTGACGCCCAGTATCGGGTTGCCGGCCTCGTCGGCCAGCATGCCCTGCGCGTCGACCGTCGCGCATACGCTGCGCCGGTAGAGCGTGCCACCGGCGGTCTGCACGCAGAAAAAGCCGCTGCCCGCAAGGGCCAGATCGCGATCGCTGCCGGTGGGTGTAAGGTCGCCCTGGCTCATGTTCATGCCCGTTCTCATCTCGAAGTACAGCGTCCGCAGATCCTCGCTTCCCGCGGCGTTTTCTACGGCCTGCGACAGCGCGTCGTCAAAGGAAAGCGCCACCGCGGTGCCCGACTTGAATCCCGGCGTGTCGGCATTGGCGACGTTATCCGCGAGCAGCGACATCATTTTCTGATGGCAGAGCAGGGACTGTCCCAGCCGCAGCATGCTGGCCTGCATGGGCGCAATCACATCCTTTCAGTTCCTATATCGGCAGTTGGGGCGCGCATCTTAACAACCCTGTGCGTTATCGCGCGATTTTTTGCCGCAATTTTCTCAGCGAGCGCGACAGCAGCTGGGAAGCTCTCGATTCCGATACGCCCAGCACGGCGCCGATTTCGCGCAGCGTGAGCTCCTCGTAGTAGTAGAGGCTGACGACCTGCTTTTCATTGTCGCGCAGCTCCTCGATCGCGCGCGCGAGCGTATCCATAAGCTCGCTGCGCTCTATGATCTGCTCGGGCGTTTCGGTCCTTCCGTCCTCTTGCGGACCGTATCCTGAAAGGACGTCCTCCAGCGATATCATGTTGGCCAGCGCGGCCTCCTCGAGCGCTTTGCGCACCGCCTGCTCGGTGAGTCCCGCTGCCTGCGCGATCTCGGCATGGGTCGGATGCCGCATCAGCGACTTTTCGAGCTCGTCGCTGATTTCCTCGATCCGCCTGACGCGTTCACGGGTGTTGCGCGAAAGGACGTCCATTTTCCGAAGCTTGTCCAGTATCGCGCCGCGTATGCGCAGCGACGCGTATGTTTCAAACTTGACGTTCCGCCGTGCATCGTACTTGTCGATCGCGTCCATGAGCCCGAATATTCCCTCGCTGATCATGTCGTCCTCGTCGGCGCAGCCCATGAACGTGAAAGGCAGCGTATGGACGATACGCCTGACGAGCGGCGCGTACTCGACGAGCAGCCGGTTGCGTATCTCGGCGCTACGGCTGGTGCGGTAGCTTTCCCACAGTGAATGTTTATCCATGCAATCCTCTTTTCCTGCGGTCTACAGGCTGCCGACGACCTGTATGCTGACCGTGTTTTCCAGATCGTTGTAGGACAAAACGTCGATGTCGGGTCTGTTCCTTTCCGAGATTTCCTTCAGATACATCCGTATACCCGGCGAGGAGATGATGACGGGCTCGATGCCCAGATCCGCGGCCTTCCCGAGCTCCTCGTCCATGCGCGTCATGATGTGCCGGATCGACTCGGGATCCAGCGACAGATAGTTCCCCGCGTCGGTCTTGCGTACTCCCGAGAGTATCCGCTCCTCGATATCGGGAGGTACCGTGATGACGTCGATGCGCCCGTCCTTTGCGAATCTGTTCGTGATTTCCCGGCGCAGGCTCTGGCGCACGGCCTCGATGAGCAGCTTTTCGTCCCGGATCACCTTTCCGTAGTCTCCGAGCGCCTCGAGTATGGCGGCGAGATTGCGCACCGGTATGCCCTCGCGCAGCAGCCCGGCCAGCACCTTTTGCACCTTTCCGATCGATACGACGCCGGGAACGACCTCGTCGACCAGCACCGGCGCTTTCTCCTTGAGCGCATCCAGCAGCGTTTTGACCTCCTGGCGGCCCAGCAGCTCGTGGCTGTGCCTTTTGATGACCTCGGTGAGGTGCGTTGCGATGACCGACGAGGGCACGATGACGGTATAGCCGATCATTTCGGCCCGGTCGCGGTCTTCGGCGCGGATCCACTTTGCAGGCATGCCGAATGCCGGGTCCCGCGTCTCGATGCCCTCCACGTCCTCGCCCTGCGTGTCCATCGCGCGCATCGCGAGCAGCCGGTCGGCCAGCACCTCGCCGCGCTCCACCTCGATGCCGCTCATCTTGATGACGTACTCGTCGGGCCGCAGCGACAGGTTGTCCCGGAAACGCACGACCGGTATCACGATTCCCAGCTCCACCGCGCACTGCTGCCGGATCATCGCCATGCGTCCCAGCAGATCGCCGCCGCGCTGCTCGTCCACAAGCGGAATGAGGCTGTAGCCGAATTCCAGCGAGATGGGATCCACATGCAGCAGCTCTGTGACCGGCGCGGGGCGGGGAGCGGGCTCGGGCGCGTCAGGCCCCGCTTCCGGCTCTGCAGCCTGCACAGCGGGAGCGGGCGCCGCGCTCATGCGGTAGCCCAGCAGCAGCATGACCGTCCCGATTCCGATCAGCGTGAGCTTCGGGAATCCCGGCACGAGGCTGAGCAGCACCAAGCTCGTGCCGCCCGTCATCATGACCGTCGACTGCGAAAACAGCTGCCGCGCCATGTCCCTGTTGAGCCCGTCTTCCGACGAGGAGCGGGTGGCGACGATACCGGCGGCCGTCGATACGAGCAGTGCCGGTATCTGCGAAGACAGCCCGTCGCCGACGGTCGCCAGCGAGTAGACCTGCATGACTTTATTTAGATCCATTTCCCCCGACAGAATACCGATGAGCACGCCGCCGATGAGGTTAATAAGCGTGATGACGATGCAGGCGATCGCGTCGCCCTTGACAAACTTGCTCGCGCCGTCCATCGCGCCATAGAAATTTGCCTCGTCCTCAATTTTCCTGCGGCGCGCGCGGGCCTGCTGCTCGTCGATGAGCCCGGCATTCAGGTCCGCGTCGATCGCCATCTGCTTTCCGGGCATCGAGTCGAGCGTGAAGCGCGCCGATACCTCCGACACGCGCTCAGAGCCCTTGGTGATGACGATGAACTGTATGACGACGATGATGAGGAATATGATGAGTCCCACCACCACGTTGCCCCGGACAACGAAGGAGCCGAAAGCCTTGATGACCTGTCCGGCCTGGCCGCCGTTGCTGAGTATGAGCCGCGTGGACGAGATGTTGAGCGCCAGCCGGAACAGCGTCGCGATGAGCAGCAGCGTCGGGAACGACGAAAACTGCAGGGGCTCCCTGATGTACAGCGCCGTAAGCAGTATCGTCAGGCCTAGCGCGATATTGACGATCAGCATGAAGTCAAGAAGAGCCGGGGGCAGCGGAATCACGATGATGCATATGATCCCTATAACGAGGAATCCGATCGTGGACTCGCGTATCCTGAGTTTCTTCATGTGTGATCCTCCTGCCCGGCCTGCCGGGCCGCGTAGTTGCGCATCCTGAATACGTAGGCCAGTATCTCGGCGACCGCGCGGTAATACTCGGCCGGTATCGTCTCTCCGATATCGACCCGCTTATACAGGGCCCGGGCCAGCTCCGGGTTCTCGGTGATATGTACGCGGTTTTCCGCGGCGATCTGCCGGATCTTTAGCGCGATGCGATCGACGCCCTTCGCGACGACCGTGGGCGCGCTGCTGCGGCCCATCTCGTAGCGGATCGCCACCGCGTAGTGCGTCGGGTTCACAATGACTGCGTCGGCCCGGGGCACGTCCTGCATCATGCGCATCCTCGCCATGCGCGTCTGACGGCTGCGTATGATCGACTTAATGAGCGGGTCGCCCTCGGTCTTGCGCAGCTCGTCCTTTATTTCCTGCTTGGACATGCGCAGTCGCTTTTCGTACTCGAGGCGCTCGAAATAGTAATCCGCCGCGCCCACGGCCGCGAGCGCCAGCGTCAGCCGCAGCCCCGTGCCTGTAATGAGATCTGCCAGCACCCGCAGGCCCTCGGACGGGCTTCGAAGCATCAGGCCGACCGACTCTGAGCAGGCCGAGCGGAATAACGCGTAGCCGATCCACGCGACCAGCGCCAGCTTGAGCGCGGCCTTGGCGCCCGCAAAGAGCGTCCTGCGCGAGAAGATCCGCCTGAAGCCCTCGACCGGGTTGACGCGCGAGAATTTCGGCGCGGCGGTCTTTGGGATGAAAAGGAGCCCGGTCTGGGCGACGTTACCGGCGATCCCGGCGAGCAGCGCGACCCCGGCAAACGGCAGCGCCGCCTCGAAGAACACCTTAAAAAAGGTCGTCGCCGAGGGCAGCGCGTCGGGATTCACAACGATGAGCGCCGTCTTCATATAGTTAAGGAGCGTACGGCCGGCGGAACCCGTCAGCGAGCGCAGCGCCAGCAGCACCGCGGCAAGCGACAGCGTATGAACGAGCTCGGCGCTTTTAAAGACGTCGCCTTCCCTGCGCGCGTCCCGCCGTTTCTTCGGAGTCGCCTTTTCGGTTTTCTCGGACATTCGGCGATCCCTCCCTTCAGGCCATCGACTGCACGATGCTGCGGCTGTAAGAGAAAAGCTCCTCAAAAAGACCGTCGAACAGGCGTCCAAGCGGCGCGGCCATCAGCAGCATCACCATCATGCCCACCAGTATCTTCAGGGGCATGCCGATGACAAAGACATTGAGCTGGGGCACGAACTTGACCATGACGCCCATGATAAACTCGCAGAACAGCATCATCGTCATCATGGGCAGCGCGAGCTTGACCGCGAACAGAAACGCGCAGGCGAACCCGCCCATCAGCACGCTGCACGCGGCCTGTCCGAGCGTGCCGCCCAGCACCGGCGCCGCGCCGAAGAGCTCGTAGAGTATGCGTATGAGCGTCAGATGCCCGTTGGCGCACAGGAACGACAGAAACGCCGCGGCGGTAATCAGGTTCCCGGTAAGCGGCGTGCTGCTCTCCATCTGGGGATCGTAGATACCGCCCATGCCCAGCCCCATCCCGGTATCGATGATCTGCCCTGCGGTCGTGAAAGCCGAAAAGAAAATCGTCGTCACAAAACCCAGCGCGATGCCCATGACCGTCTCGCGGGCGCACAGCGCCGCAAACATCCACGGGTCATGCGGAAGTCCTCCGGCCTCGCCGCGGACTGCGTATACGAAATACGCGAGCAGCACGCTCAGCACGATCTTGGCCGGCGCGGGCACGCCCCTGCGGCCGAATACCGGAGAGACGAACACGAAGCCCGATACGCGCAAAAGGATCAGTATGAACCACTCGATACGGTAAAAAAGCAGCGCGGCATGCGTCATGGGCGTCCTCACAGCAGATCCAGCATGTTGTCAAAAAGCCGCCGGACGTATTCGCCCAGCTGCGTCAGCATCCACGCGCCCAGCATCAGAAGGCCCGCGAACACCGCCAGCACCTTGGGCGCAAAGACCATCGTCTGCTCGCTGATTTGGGTGGCGGCCTGTATGAGCGCGATCACTGCGCCCACCGCCATCGCGATGCCCAGTATCGGCGCGGCCACCGTCAGCATGACGCGGATCGCTTCCGAAAGGATCCCCAGTATCGCGCTCTGATCCATCGGCTCACCTCAGCCAAAGCTCATGACGATCGTCTTCATCACGAGCTCCCAGCCGTCGACCATCACGAAGAGCAGTATTTTAAACGGAAGCGAGACCATCGCCGGGGGCAGCATCATCATGCCCATGGACATGAGTATGCTCGATACGATCATATCGATCATGATGAACGGCAAAAAGAGCATGAACCCGATCTTGAACGCTTTGGTCAGCTCCCCGGTCACAAAGGACGGTATCAGCACCGACAGCGGTATTTCCTCGAGCGTGGACGGGGCCTTCGTAAAGCCCGCCATGCCAAGGAACAGGTTCAGGCTCTTGGGCTCGGTCTGCGCCTGCGAGAACATGAACTCCCGCAGCGGCCCCTTGGCGCGCTCCATAGCCTCCAGCACGCTGAGCTCCTCCTTCATATAGGGGTCGTAGGCTTCGGCCTTGATTTGCGACAGTACCGGCGCCATGATGAAGAACGTGAGGGCCAGCGCGATGCCGATGAGCACCTGGTTTGGCGGCGTTTGCTGTGTCCCAAGCGCGCTGCGCGTGAAGGAAAGGATGATGAGCACCCGCGTAAAGCTGGTCATCGCCATCAGAAGCGTGGGAATCAGCGTGAGCAGCAGCAGTACGACGATGATATTAAGGACGGCCGAGTCCTGCGGCAATCCCGATAACAGTTCTTCCATTCGTTGCTTCCTTTTCGTATTTGGGTCGGGTTACAAGACAAGGAACCCGTCGTGCCGGGTTCCTCCCCTTCGCGGCGTCCGCATCCATGCGGTCAGGCGTTTTTATGCCTTTGGTTTCATGAGCTTCCCCAGCATGTTTTTGAACAGGTCTTCCTGTTTGCCCGCCCTCAGGGGCGTAAGCTCGTCTGCGGGTATGGTCCTTAGCACCTCGAATGTATGGCCGGTTACGCCCAGTATCATTACCTCGTCGCCCACGCGCACCATCTCGATCCAGCGGTCCTTTGCGACCGGCAGCCGGTCGACCGATTTCATATAGCGGCTCGCGCGGCCCGCAGAAAGCGGATTGCCCATCCTCCGCGACAGATAGTAGGCGGCTCCCAGTAGCCCCAGCATCACCGCGACGCTCGCGATCAGCGCTCCGGCTGGACTATCCAATGGCCTGGCCTCCTCTTGCTCGTAGCATCAATATCCTTTTACACGCCGCTGAGAATTCGCACCGCGTATTTCCCGCTCCTCACCCCGACCTCGCCCTTAAACTTGATAAGCGAGTTGCAGGCGATTTCGACGGGCTCTCCGACCTGGCGGGTGGTTTTAATAACGTCGCCGGGCTGAAGAAGGTTGATATCGTCTATCGTCAGGTATGACTTTCCCAGCTCGCAGCGCAGCTCGACGCTTGTGTCCTTTATGTTCTCCCGCAGAATTTCCTCGTTGTTTTCGCGGGGGGTCTTGACGATGCTGAAGCGGTTCCTGCGGTCGAGCTTGTCGCTGACCGGATCCAGAAGCGCCGCGGGGATGCAGCAGTTGAGTATACCCTCCACCTGGCCGATGCTGATGCGGAACGTGACGATGAACACGATCTCCCCGGGGTTTGTGATCTGCACGCGCTGTCCGTTGGTCTCGATGCGCGTCAGGCTGGGCCTCAGCTCAATGTAATGAATCCACGCGTTGCGGAAGGAGGCGATGAACTGCTCCATGACCTTGCGCAGCAGAATGAACTCGATCTCGGTAAAGCCCTGCTTTTTCGGGCGCGGGCTGCTCGCGGTGCCGCCCATCATGATATCGAGCGCGCAGACCGCTGCCGAATTCGAAAGCTCCAGCAGTATGTCGCCTTCCAGCTCGGGGACGCTGACGACGCCGATCCCCGAAAAATTAAGCAGCGTGTTGGTGTACTCAAAAAACGTCTGCTCCTCGATGTACTGCAGCTCCAGATAGCAGGGGACCCGGAGCCAGTCGGACAGCGTCACCGCCGAAAACCGCGCAAAGTCGGTATGAATATCGTGAAGCGTCCGGATCTGATCCCGTGAAAACTTATTCGGTTTGCGAAAATCGTAGGGCTTTACGCGCTCTTCCTTGCGCACACGGAGCTTTTCGATGTCCTGGGCGGACTCGGCCGCTTTCTGCAGCAGCTCGTCGATTTCCCTTTGGGAGAGCGTTCCCTTCATGGCAACCTCACGAGATGACGAATTCCTTGAAGTATACTTTTTTGATGCCGGCGACCTGAAGCTCCCCGTTGAGCTCCTCGCAGATCCTGTCGCCCAATATCTGCTGGCTCCTGCTGTTTGCGTACTCCGACTCGGTTATGTCCCGGAGTATCCGAATGATCGCGTCCTTGACGATATAGTCGTAGTTCTTCAGCGTCTCCACGTCCTCTTCCCGGCTCAGCCCCAATACGATGGACGCCTTGACATATCGCTTGCTGTCCTTCATGTTGGTGATGAACGGATCCTCGATGCTGTAGCAGATAAGAGGCTCGGGCGTGGCGCCGTCCGACGGTCCCTCTTCGGCCTGCTGCTGGCTCCGGGCGGCCCCGGGTACCAGTATCATCAGGACCGAGGTAATGATGAGGGTACAGAGCGCTGTCGCTGCGATAATAGCTGCCGTCTTCACTTACTCTCCTCCGCCGCTTGCGGCGGCTTCCTGCCGCCGACGATGCGGTACCCTTTATATACCACAAAGTGCAGGACTTGAAACAGTCCCGCATGCATTGTTATCCTCCGATGGGGAATATTTAAGTCCCGCACGCATATTTATACGGAAATGTGGACCGGAAAGTGGCGCTTCCGCGCAGGGCTGCCTTCTTATCGTGCGCAGGGCAAACCGCCCGGCTTCCCGGGTTTATTCGGATTCTGTTCCCACCAGTATGATGTCGGTGCGGCGGTTGAGCGCGCGGCCTTCCTCGGTATCGTTGTCGGCGATCGGGTTATGCTCCCCATAGCCGATCGAAACGAGCTTCCCGGGCGCGATGCTGGTATGATCGCGGATATAGCGCAGCACCACCAGCGCCCGGTGCATCGACAGCTCGTAATTGTCCCGGAAATGGGAATTGTGAATGGGCACGTCGTCGGTATTGCCCTCGATGCGTATCTGATGAAGATAGGGCTCATATTCGACCATAAGCGGCAGCAGCGAGGATATGACCTCTATCGAGCGGGCATTGAGATCCGCGCGGCCCGATTCGAACATCATGTTGTTGTTAAAGCGGAGTATGATCTCGTCCTGGGTGCGCAGCACCTCCAGGTCCGCGTCGACTCCCGCGTCGCGCGTCGCGTCCAGCAGCCGCTGGTACAGCGCGTCAAGCGCTTCGCCCGGCGACGGCAGAGCGGTTTGCGACGGCTCAGGGGTGGGCGTCGCTTCGGGCTCCTCCGGAACCTGCTGCTCTCCGGGCAGTATGCCGATGACGCTGTCGTCGGGTATCTGTTCGACGATGAGCGGTCTTCCCGCCAGCGACTCAACAAGCGCCCTCCATTTCTCCGCGTCGATCGACGAAAAGGAAAAAAGCAGTACAAAGAATGTCAGAAGCAACGACATCATGTCGCCATAGGATACGACCCAATCGGGCGCGCCTTCTTCCTGTGGCTGCTCCCGTTTTCTCATCGCTTGTCCTTTCCCTTCTTCCGCTGGCTCTTCTCGACGTAGGTGCCCAGTTTTTCCTCGATGATCGAGGGCGTCTCTCCCGACTGGATCGACAGTATGCCCTCGGTAACCATTTCGCGGCGCAGGCTGTCCAGGTCATCGATGTACTTGAGCCTTCCGGCAAGCGGTATGAACAGCACGTTCGCCAGAAAGGAGCCGTAGAATGTCGTAACGATCGCGACCGCCATCGCCGGTCCGACCGATGACACGTCGTTCAGGTTTTTGAGCATCTTGATAAGGCCGATGAGCGTGCCCAGCATGCCGAACGCGGGCGCGTATTTCGCCGCCGTATTCATGAAAGCCTGTTCGGATTCGTCCCTCTGGGCTAAAAGATCCATCTCAAGTTCCAGCGCTTTTTTCGTCAGCTCGGGATTGGTGCCGTCGATGATGAGCATGATGCCCTTTATAAGGAACTCGTCCCCGATTTCCTCGACGCGGGACTCCAGCGCGAGGAGGCCTTCCTTTTTTGATAGGTACGCCAGCTCGACGATTTTTTTGCGGAGGTCGTCGAGGTCCCTGTTCTTATAGGTAAGGACCTTAACGACCGAGCGGCCCGCTTTTGCGAACGACTCCAGCGGGTACTGGAGCAGCAGCGAGCAGAACGTTCCCCCGAATACGATCACGACCGACGCAAAGTCGTAGAAATCCGTGATCGGGGACCCGTCGGCTACGATCGAAAAGAAAATGAGGATGACGCCGAGCAGCATCCCGAGCAGCGCAGTCAATCCCATGTCTCACGCCCCCGGTCTATGTCGGAGGTCCGATCCCTGAGCGCAAGGCCCTGCTCGATGATCTGCCGGGCTGTCTCCCTGACGATGATCCGGTTATTGGACAGCGTTGTGATGATGGTGTGGGGCACCTCCTCGATGTACTCGATCGTGGCGAAGTTCACATAGATCGGGTCCCCGTTGAGCTGTGTGAGCATGATCATTTGTCTATGTCACCTACCCTTACGAATGGCGCGCGCCCGCCGGTGGCGGGCGCTGCCCGGCGGCACGTCAGCGCTTGAGATTGACGAGCTCCTGAAGCATTTCGTCGGCGGTCGTGATGATCCGCGAATTGGCCTGGAACCCGCGCTGCGCGATGATCATCTCGGTAAACTCGTTGGCAAGGTCGACGTTGGACATTTCGAGAGAATAGGTCGCGATCGTGCCGCGGCCGCCGGTGCCGGCAAGTCCGATATTGGCCTCGCCCGAGTTCCAGGAGGTCGTGTACTCGTTATTGCCGATCTTTTCAAGGCCCGACGTGTTGGGGAATACCGCGATCGCGAGCGCGGCGATAGCCCGCTGCATGCCGTTGGAGAAAACGCCCATCAGCGTGCCGTTGCCGTCGATTCCGTAGTCGGAGAGGCTTCCCGACGTGTATCCGTCCTGCACGATCGAAACCGAGTGTTTGTTCGCAAACTGTATGAACTTCTCCGAATCGAACACAATATCGGCCGGCGCGAGCGATATCGTCTGCGCGCCGTTCGAAAAGGCGATCTCCAGCCCTACAGGCGCGACCGTATCAAGCTTCCCCGAGCCGTCGAACGTGAACGTGCCGCCGGTAGCCCCCGCGGTGATCGACATCGTATCGTCGTTCTCGAGCACCTCGTACTCGAATTCGTTGGAGGCGGTCTTCATGAACTTGAACGTGAGCACATGCGCGGTGCCCAGCGAGTCGTATACCGTCACGTCGCACAGCGCGTAGTTTTCGTCGTTCACGCTGTCGTAGAGTTCCATCGTGCTGTCGATGTTGCCCGCGATGGTCAGCCTGGACGTGGCCCGCGCCGACATCGATATATTGGCCAGATTGATGGGCTCGAGCGGCTCGGTCGCGTCGAGTATCTCGCCGCTTGCCAGATTCCAGCCCAGCACCAGGGAGCCGCTGCTGGTCGCAAGGTTTCCAGAGCTGTCGATCTGAAAGTTGCCGGCCCGCGTATAGTACTGCGAGGACCCGTCGGACACGACGAAGAATCCGTCTCCGTCTATCGCCAGATCGTTGGGATTGCCGGTGCTCTGTATGCTTCCGCCCTCATAGAGTACCGATATGTTGCCTATCTTGACGCCGAGACCCACCTGCTGGGGGTTGGTCCCGCCCCGCCCTTCCAGCGTGGGGTGCGTCGGGGCTTTTATCGTCTGGCTGAAAAGATCCTGAAAGGAAACCGCGCTGCTTTTAAAGGCGGTCGTATTGATGTTGGCGATGTTGTTGCCGATGACGTCCATCTTCAGTTGGTGCGCGGTCAGACCGGAAACGCCGGAAAACATGGAACGAAGCATATTGACTCATCCTTTCGAGCCTGCGGCTCAGCGTAATGGCCGGATGTATCCGGAAAAGGGGCGGGTTATTCGAATACCCGGATCCCCCATGAAAAAACCCTGTTGTAATACCCGCTGTCGATATCCGATATGACGACCCTGCCCATGCTGCTGCTGGCGTGTATGAACTGGCCGTCGCCGATATATATACCGGCATGGTCGGAGAGATCCTCGTCGTCCGGAACGGTATTCATGTACACGAGATCGCCGATCCTCAGATCCCGGACGTCGTGAATGCGGGTTCCGGGCGTATTGTAGCCCTGTCCCTGCGCGGTGCGGGCCAGGGAGATGCCGAACTGTTTGTACAGATACTGTGTAAATCCGGTGCAGTCGAAGCCGTCCGCGGGCGACTCGGCCCCGTAGACATAGGGCGCGCCCAGGAACTGCAAGGCCATCTCGACGATTTGCGCGGCCTTCTCGAGGCCCTCGGGGGACAGCTCGGAATCGGTCTGCGCGGCCGCAGGCGGCTGCGCTCCCTGCGTGCCGATCCAAACCACCTCGGTGAGGCTGACGGGCTGGCCGTCCACAAAGAGCCGCATCTGGCCGTTATCAAAGTGCGCGGCCTCGACGGTCCCCGAGATCGCTTCCTTCGTATCGGAGCGCACCGCCAGAACCTGCCTGCCCAGCAGCCCAAGCCCCTCCATCCGGGAGAATCCCGCGTTCATCGCAGTGATGCCATCAAGCATCGAGAACTGCGCCAGCTGCGTAACGAACTCCTTGTCTTCCATCGGGCTTAAAGGATCCTGATGGCGCAGCTGCGCGACCAGTATCTGCATGAAGTCGATCGCGCCAAGCGCGCTCCCCGGAGTCTGCGTGCGGCTCATACCGGAAGCGTGGCCCGCGCCGGCGATCATGGTAACATCAGGCATTCTATCACCTCGTCATGCGTACAGATTGATACCCGTGACCCGCCGCGCCGCCTGCGCACCGGGCTTCGGCGCTGTATCCGCGGTGGTTTCGGGGCTGCGGGAGCTGCTCCTCCGGGCGTTCCCATGCTGCCTGCTCCGATCGCCCGAGGGCAGCGTGTCGGCCTGCATGGCCGCGGCGGGCTCGTGCGCGCCTCCGGGCTGCACCCGGATGGCCTGGGCGGTAATGCCGCAGTCGCGGAGCGTCGCGGTCAGCTGTCCAAGCTGGCTGTCGAGCGCCTCGCGGACCTGGGCGCTGTCGGCCTCGATGTGCACGAGTACGCCCTCCGGGGAGGCTTCCAGACGGATCGTGACGCCGCCCAGGGCGTCGGGTTCCAGAGCGATGTGGAGCGTACCGCCCCGCCTGAGCGCCTGGAAGTCGAGCTTGTAGAGGACCTGCTCTACGATCGGCTCGTGCCGTGCGATAAGCCTGTCCGCCGGATTTGCCTCGGCTGCCGCCTCTCTTATGGCCGGGGAAACCGGCTCATTGAAGGAGAGATGTCCTTCGGAATCCCTGCGTCCCGGCGCTTTGCCTCCGACACCGGATTCGGGGGCATCGGGCTTATCCCCCTGCGCGTCGGCTGCCGCCTGCCCCCGGTTAAGGCCGCGCACCGCGGCCCATGCATCCGCTTTCTCGGGCGGCACGGCCGTATCGGCCTGCCGATGCGGCGGCTCTGCTGCGCGCGGCCTGGGAGCGCTTTTCGCCGGTACCGATGCCGCGGCGCTGGAAGGAGCGGCGGACCTGGCCGCGTCCCGCGCGCGCGCTGCCGGCGCGGAGCCATCGGAGGGTGTCGCCTGCGTGCCGGCCTGCCTGCGCTCAGCGGCCGGTTCGGCCTGCGCTGCCCGATGGAGATCGGCCGTATCGGCGCCGCGGGTCGCGTTTGCCGCCTGCGCCGATTCATCCACGGAGCGGGACGGCGGCGTATCCTGCGTACCGCCCGATACCCGCTGCGGCGCGGTTTGCGCGGCCGGGGCATGCCCCGCGCCCGTCACGGCAGCGGGCTCGACGGGAGCGGCCGCCGGTGCGGGCGCACCGGGTTTATCGGTCTGCGCAGGCTCCAGGATGGGGAGGGCGTTTCGCCGTCGCCCCGCTCGTCCTCGTCCTGCGCTCCCTCAGGCGGCGCGTCGCCCGGGGCGTCCGCAGGCTCAGGCATACCGGACATGTCGCAAAGGTGGGCCTGCGCGGCAAGCAGCAGCGCCGAAAAAGCGATTGCTTCGTGCGCCTGCTCGCCGCCGCCCGGATGAGAAAGGCCCGTCAAGTCCGCTGGACTTTCGGACGGGCCCCAGGTTAGGAGTGGTATCTGCATTAATACACCGCCTGTACTCATATGGAGCCTAAGATCCGATCCTATTGAGTATATCGGCGGCTTTCGCGCTTTCCATAACCTCCAATATCGCGGCGGCGCGCTGGTTTTCCATATTGGAGAGTATTGCGGCCAGCGTCCTGACGTCGTCGATCTTCTCCATGATCGACGCGGCGTTTTCGGGCTCCATGGCCTCATAGAGCGCGCACAGCGCCGCGATGTCATTGAGCTTGCCCTCGGCCTTTGCCGCCAGCTCGTCGGCCTGCCTGCGCCGCGCGGCGGCCTCGGCAAGCGCCTGCGCAACCTCGCGCTCCTTTTGCGCGATCGAAGATTCCCTGCTGTCCAGTTCCTGTTCGCGCAGGTCAAGCGCCTGGCGCTCGGCCAGAAGCGCAGCCCGTTCTTCGGCCAGCGCCTCCTCGACGGCTGCGGCGACGCGGCCTTCGAACGCGAGCGCAATCTCGGCCTCGATGACCTGCTTTTCCTTGCCGATCAGCATGTCGGTCAGCGTGTCCCGCATGCCGCTGCGCCATCCGGCCAGATCCAGCACGAAAAACGCGACCGCCGACAGCGCCAGGGACAGCCCCAGCACCATCGCGCCGGTCCGGATGAGCGGCTTCCAGTTCAGCTTTTTTTTAGCCGACGCGGATTCGGTCTCGTCTTCCACGCCGCCGCGTCCCGTCAGTCGGGCAAGTCGGAGTCTCCGTTTCGCGGTTTCCTCCTCCGGGGAGGCTTCGGTCATAATCGCTGTCTTGCTATCCATGATGATACCTCATATACCGGGCTGTGATTTCTTCCATTTCCCTGTCCTGCTGCCTGCTCAGGGAGTACTCGTACTGCGCCAGCTGCGTTTCCCGGACCTTTTCCAGCATCCGGACGCGCTTTCGGGTCTCGTGCAGCGCGGCAAGGCAGGCCTGCTCGTCGGTTCGCAGCGCTTCAGCTTCGTATGCCAGCCGGATCCTTTCCTGTATCAGCCACTGCACAAAATCGGCGCGCCCGCGCAGTTCCCCGGCGGTGCTTCCCGCTGCCCGTGCCTCAAGCGCGGCGATCTGTCGGCCAAGCTGGTCGCGCAGATTCAGCTTTTCGCGGATCCGTTGCCGGACGGCTGCCAGCGCGGCAATATCGTTCTTTTCGCGGCGGCGCTCACAGGCCAGCACCGTTTCCAGAGTAAACCGGAACTTTTTCATGCGTTACGGCCGCGCGAGCCGTATCAGCTCGTTTACGGTGTTCTCGTAGGACCCCTTCTCGTCCACGCCCTGCCTGAGGAACCGGTTGATTTCCTCGTTGCGCGCGATCGCGCGGTCGATGCGCGGGTTGCTCCCGGCCTTGTATGCGCCGATATTGATAAGATCCCGGGCCTCGTCGTATACCGCCAGCAGGTCGCGTATCTCCGACGCCGCCTCCAGGTGCTCGCGGGACACGATGCCCGGCATGACGCGGCTGACGCTGGACAGCACATCGATGGCCGGATAATGGTTGGCCGATGCCAGGCGGCGGGACAGCACAATGTGCCCGTCCAGTATGCCCCGTACCGCATCGGATATGGGTTCGTTCATCTCGTCGCCCTCGACCAGCACCGTATAGATCGCGGTGATCGATGACCGCTCAGAGCAGCCGGTGCGCTCCAGCAGCCGAGGCAGCATCGCCAGCACCGAGGGCGTATATCCGCGCGCGACGGGCGGCTCTCCGACGGCAAGCCCTACCTCGCGCTGCGCCGTCGCGAACCGGGTCAGCGAGTCCATCATCAGCAGCACGCGCTTGCCCTGATCGCGGTAGTATTCGGCGATCGTGGTCGCCACCAGCGCAGCCTTGACCCGCACCAGCGCCGGCTGATCGGACGTCGCCACGACGACGACCGAGCGGCGCAGGCCCTCTTCCTTCAGATCGTTGTCCAGGAATTCCTTGACCTCGCGGCCCCGTTCGCCCACCAGCGCGATGACGTTCACATCGGCGCCCGAATTGCGCGCGATCATGCCCAGCAGCGTGCTCTTGCCCACGCCGCTGCCCGCGAATATGCCTATGCGCTGGCCCTGGCCGCATGCGAGCAACGCGTCCATGCACCGCACTCCCAGATGGATGGGGCTGCTGATGCTTTTGCGGGTCAGCGGGTTGGGCGGCTCGGCCTCGACGCTCCTGTATCGCTCGATGCTGCGCGGCTCGTCCGAGTCGATCGGGTTCCCAAGCCCGTCCAACACGCGGCCTATGAGCCCGTCGCTCAAAGCTACCTCCAGCGGCCGCTTCGTCGAAACGACGCGGCTGCCAATGCCTATGCCCCGCAGGTCTCCGTAGGGCATGAGCAGCATCATATTTTCGGAAAAGCCCATGATTTCGGCGTTGATGTACCGCTCGTCATCCTGCTTGCGGTACACGCGGCACAGCGTGCCGATATCGGCCATAGGCCCGGTCGATGCGATGCCGAGCCCCACGATTCGTCTGACCTTGCCCACATATTCGAGCGTGTCGGCCGAATCAAGCCGTTCATGGTATTTCGTAAAATCGATCCGCATCATATCATACTGTCAGTGTCCGCAGTTCGCTTCCGATCTCGTTAAGCTGGCTGTCAATGCTGATGCTGACCTCGCCGTTTTCGGTCTCGACGAGGCATTCCTCGCTGTCCAGGGTGCGGTCGGGCACGACCTCCACCCCCAGCTCGTCGGGTATGATCGCGTCCATATAGGCAAGGCTCAGACGGACCCTGATCTGCTCGTTTTCGGCCTTGATCCGCGCAAGCGCCGCGTTAAATATCCGGGTCAGCACGCTCCGGTCGAACTCGATGCTTTCGGCAATGATCTTGCGGGCGATATGAAGCGCCAGATCGATGAGCTCCTCCTCGTGCCGCATGGCGATCGCCTCGCGCTCCTTCAAAATCCCGTCGAGCGCCCCCTGGGCCTTCTCGATTGTGTGCTGCCACCTCTGGCGCGCCTGCAGCTGCCCCTTTTCGTATGCGGCGCGCTGCATTTCCTCGCTCGTGCGGCGCGCTTCGGCCAGTATCTCGCCCGCCTTTCTCTGGGCGTTTTCGATGATGCGGCGCGCCTCGGCCGACGCAGCCGACAGCTGCGCCGCCGGGGACGGGGTTTCGGCCCGGGCCATGGCGCGCGGCATGGTCGGCGCGGCAATGCCCACCGTATAGATGTCCCTGTCGATTGCGACGACACGGCTTTTGAATATATTACTCAATGATCTCATCCTCTCCGCTCTTACGGATCATGATTTCTCCTTTTTCATCCAGCCGCCTTATAATATTGACAATCGACTGCTGCGCTTTTTCCACTTCGCTCAGGCGTACCGGTCCCATAAGATCCATCTCCTCGCGCAGCACGTCGCCGGCGCGCTTGGACATATTGGACAGTATGAGCTGCTTTAGTTCCTCGGTCGCGACCTTGAGCGCGACGGCCAGCTCGCCCGTGTCCACCTCGGTAAGGAACCGCTGTATCTCTCTGCTGCCCAGCGTGGCGATGTCCTCGAATACGAACATGCGCTTGCGCACCTCTTCGGCGAGCTTCTCATCCTGCTCGCTGAGCACCTCGAATATGAGCTTCTCGGTCGAGCGCTCCACCGAATTGAGTATGTCGACCAGCACGTCGACGCCCTCGGTTTTCGTAAAGGACGCGCTGGCCGAGCTCATAAATTTCCTCTCCATGACCTTTTCGATTTCCTCGATGATGTCAGGAGGGATCTTGTCGATCATCGCGATCTTGACCGCGATGGCCGCCTGGCGCTCCTGGGGCAGCATCGAGAGCACCATCGCCGATTGCTGGGGTCGCAGGTACGAGAGTATGAACGCGATGGTCTGGTCTCCCTCGTGCTGGATGTAGTTGAAGACCTCCGCCGGATCCACCTTCCGCATGAACTCGAAAGGTTTGTATTTATTCAGGCTCACAAGATCCGATATGATTTCCATCGAGCGCTGCGGCCCCATCACATCGTTCAAAAGGTTTGCCGCATAGTCGATCCCGCCCGAGGTGAAATGCTCCTGGGCCACGCAAATATGATAGAATTCGTCCAGTATCGCGGCGCGATCCTGCGCGTCAACCGCCTGACTGTTGACGATCTCAAAGGTAATCGTGCGGATTTCTTCCTCACTGAGGTGCCGCATGATCTTGCTGGCGGTTTCCTTGCCCAGGGATATGAGGAGGTGCGCCGCCTTTTCTCTCCCCTTCAGTCCGCTGGCTTCTGCCATAGGCTTCCCCGTTT
>JBMNNN010000009.1:0-25289 GCA_050942555.1 Christensenellales bacterium | reverse complement strand
GATGAAAAGATATCCGGTTATAGCGCTACGGCGGTATAATAATCCGGTTATGAAAGGATGGATATCCTATCAAAACAAAGCGTTTGAATTTTCTTGACACCGGAACACGCCGGGCCGTACACTGTACAGGGGGATACAGTATATGGACGATAAGAAAACAGGAATGAACCAGCCTGCTCCGAGCCTGTGGGAAAGCAATCTCGTACATGCGATGCGCACGGCCTTCCGGTTGTCATCTCATCCCGACAGCCGGAAGATACTGGGCGCGATCATGAGAAACCAGGCGGCGACCGCAGCGCTCCGCCACCGCCTGCAAAAAGAAGGCGTGACGGTCCCGGCCATTCTCATCATCAGCGCGACGACGGCCTGCAATCTTCGATGCAGCGGCTGCTACGCGGGCGTATGCTCCAGCGGTATCCGCAAGGAAATGCCGCTCGAATCGCTCGATCGAATCATCGGCGAGGCGCGAGAGCTGGGCGTTTCGCTCATCATGATCGCGGGAGGAGAGCCTTTTCTGCGTCCGGGCCTGCTGGAAACAGCGGCCAGGCATCGTGCGCTACCCGTTGTCGTGTTCACAAACGGCACGATGGTGAGCGAGCGGATGGAGCTGTTGTGTGCGCACCGCAATATGCTGCCCGTGGTAAGTCTCGAGGGAAGCGCTGAGGAAACCGACAGGCGGCGGGGAAAAGGCGTGTACCGACAGGTCACAGAAGCGATGCAGCGCATGCGCGAGTCGGACCTGCTCTTTGGCGTCTCGCTGACGGCCACGGCCGGGAACATCGATTCGATCACCGATCCGGGCTACGCGGGGAAGCTGCGGGAGCTGGGCGCGCGGATGGTATTCTATGTCGAGTACGTTCCCGCCGACCCGGACGCACCTCAGGAACCGCTGTCGGCGGAGCAAAAAGCGACGCTATCCCGGCGATGCCTCAAGCTGTCGCGGCAGACCGGTATGCTGTGCGTAGCTTTCCCGGGCGACGAAACGCCCTACGGAGGCTGCCTCGCTTCGGGGCGCGGCTTTGTGCATATTAACGCTGCGGGCGGCCTGGAGCCGTGCCCGTTCGCGCCCTTCTCCGACCGCAACGCCGTAACGGACGGACTGCTCGAGGCACTGCGCTCGCCACTGCTGGCGGAGGTACGAAAGAACCACCATATGCTCGAGGAGGGAAAGGGCGGCTGCGCACTGTGGAGCAACAGGGAATGGCTTGCCGCCCTAGCTGGGAACACCGGCTGCTGCGGGAAGTCCGGAGATTGATCGATTTGGCATAGCTCAGCTCCTATTCTATTGACCTGCGGAACCATTTCCTTTATACTCCAGGGCAGTAAGATATGAAACGGAGGATCCGATATGATCAAGTTCACGCGGGAGTATCTGCGCGACCGGATCTATGCGTGCTGGCTGGGCAAGAATATCGGCGGCACGATGGGTACGCCCTTTGAGGGAAAGCGCGAGATCAACGACATTCAGGGCTTTACATCGGAGCCCGGCAAGCCCCTGCCCAACGACGATCTGGATCTGCAGCTGGTATGGCTGCGCGCGGTGGACGAACTGGGTCCCGATGCCATCGACTCCAAGATACTCGGAGAGTACTGGATCAGCTACATCGGCCCCTCATGGAACGAGTACGGCGTGTGTAAAGCCAACATGCGCGACGGCGTGCTGCCTCCCCTGTCGGGCGAGCTGCACAACGAGGAATGGAAGCACTCGAACGGCGCGTGGATCCGCACCGAGATATGGGCCTGCCTGTTTCCCGCCAACCCCGAAAAGGCCATCCGCTGCGCCTTTGAGGACGCCAGCGTCGACCACGGATTCGGAGAGGGCACCTACGCGGCGATATTCGTGGCGGCGATGGAGAGCGCGGCCTTTGTGATACACGACATCCGCGCGCTGCTTGACATCGGCCTGTCGAAAATACCCGAGGACTGCCGCGTAGCCCGCAGCGTGCGCCTCGTCATCGACGCCTACGACCGGGGGATCGACTGGCGCGAGGCCCGGAACATCGTGGTCGAGGACAGCGCGGACCTGGGCTGGTTCCAGGCGCCTGCCAATATCGCGTTCACCGTCATCGGTCTTCTCTACGGCGAAGGAGACTTCAAGAAATCAATGATCCTCGCGATCAACTGCGGGGACGACACCGACTGCACCGGCGCGACGCTGGGAGCGCTTATGGGCATCATACACGGTACGTCCATCATACCGCCCGACTGGCAGCGGTATATCGGCGACGATATCATCACGATATCGATCATACGCGGATTCGGTCTCTTCCCGCGCACCTGCCAGGAGCTCACCGACTGCGTGATGAACCTGCTTCCCGTGACCACCCGCACCGACAACATGACGCTGATGCAAAAGGGCGAGCGCAGATTTTCGATAGACGCCAAAGAAAACGATTTCGGCGGGGTCACGGCTGCGGACTTTATGGGGCGCGCGTTCGTAGAGCGCATGTTCAACCGCTCTCGCTACAGCTTCACCGCCGAGAACGTGTTCGCGCAGGCGATCGTGGAGTTCAACAGGGAGCCGGTGATCGCGGCAGGCGGAAGCCTTTCGGGCCGCGTATCGGTGCGGCTCGTGCGCATGTGCGAGCAGAAGCGCTTTTCGCTCCGCTGGTATCTTCCCGAAGGCTGGACGGTTACGGGCGGGATGAGCCTGCATGTAAACGAGATGCACTCCCCCCACAGGGAACACGCCACGGCCGCCTTTACGCTGACCGCGGGAGACAGCGTCGCCGGAAACAACCGGCTGATACTCGAGATCGCCTGCGCCGGACGTCCGACCCCATTGCTGGTGCCGATCACGATTATCGGGTAAAGGCCAGGCCGAATTTGTATACATATGACTGCGCCGCCGCCCATCGGGGCGGCGGCGCGCATTTCCTGATTTGCTGCCCGAACGCGGCTACGGCGCCTGTATGCCCCGGGCCAGCGCTTCCCACATCGCGTCCCTGCCCTGGCTCAGACGCCACACGGCGGCTCCGGCCAGATGGTAATCGTTGACCAGCATGCCCTTCTGGTAGAGCGAATTCTCGTCCTCACACCAGAGCGTGTGCATCATTCCCTCGGTATCCACGAAAGACCAGGTGGTGACGCCCAGCTCCGGATCCCACGCGCCCCGGTTGACCCAGTAGTCAACGGTATAGGTCTTGCCTCCCGCTTTGAACTCCCCTACGGTCAGCGCGCGCTCGATCGTAGCCGCCGTCACCGTGAGCCTGTAGTCATCGGACTTGGCCCACAGCGGATCCACCTCCAGCACGTCCCCGTCCACTACGCTGGCCTGATAGAGCGCACCGTAGAAGGGCACTCCCATCAAAAGCTGGTTGGACGGCACCTGCAGCAGCATTTCCTCGATCTCCTCGCGCAGCCAGCCGATTCCCGACACGGGCGTCATGCGGCCCGCCTGATACCCGCTGTATGTCATGACCGCCACATAGTCGCATACGGCCGCCAGCCCGGCGGGATCGTAGCTCTGCCATTTGTTGTGCGACTGGTCGCCGGCCAGTATATAGTTGACCGCCGACGAGACGACGATATCGGGCCCGAAGGCCTGCTTACACGCGCCGACCAGCGCGGTAAAGGCGTCGATGTCGCTGTGGTTCATATACTCGAAGTCAAAGCTGATGCCGTCCAGATCATACTGCTCGATCCATCCCGCGCAGCGCTCGATGAACTCCGTAACATGCTCGGGGCTGTTGACCAGCGCCGACGCCAGCGTCGCGTTGCCAATCAGCACCACCGTAGCCCATACCTGCGCGCCTCCCTCGTGCGCGGTCGTCACATACTGCACAGGATCCCAGCCCGACCGCCTGCCCTCGTCCAGCTCGTTGAGCGCGCGCACCTCGGGCTCGCCATTTTCGTCGGCCTCCACGTAAAACCAGGTGGGTGCGAGCACATTGACGCCGGGCGGCACTTTTTCCAGCGTAATCGGGTTCAGATCCCACGCCATATAGATCGTGTTTTCGACCGGGGGCATCAGATGATGCGCCCAGGGCGGCGGCGTGGCGTCGGACGGCGTCATCGGCGTGGGCACGGGCGTCTCCGTGACGAGCGGCGTCCGCGTCGCGGTAGCGGCCGGCGCGGTCGCGGGCAGCGACGCGCGCGTCAGGGGCAGGAGCAGCACCACAGCAGTCAGCAGGGCGGCCGCCGCGCGCGCCGGGAAATGAGGCCAGCCCGGCCAGGCTCCCCGCCAGGCCGCTGTCCGCGTACGCCCGCTACTATCCAGTGCGGCCCTTGCGAACCCGCGGCGCACGGCACGCCGAGAGCTCCCCCGTCTCCCCCGTCCGTTCCTTGTATCAATCCTTCGCATGAGACTCCTCTTTCACGTTTATATTCATTATAACAGACGTACACCGGGGAAAAAAGTGTTTTGTACGGTTTAAAATGAACCAGCGGTACCATGGAATGTATCCACGGCGCGATCCGGCGCAATATTTAATCGCTCTGTTGGCTTGAAGACCGCTTTATTTTGATGTATCTTTATAGGCGGAGGGCGAAAGCCCATGAAAATGGAAGCGGGGAGAGCCATGAACCTCACGCAGCTGCTGGAACAGCTTCATAGCGACACGGAATTCTGCGCCAACGTCACCTGTTGGCACAAGATCCCGGCACGGCCCGCGCGGTACGCGCCCTTCCCCGACGCGGTGAACCCCGCGCTCGCCGAGGCATACCGCCGCCGCGGCATTCACGAGCTGTACACCCACCAGCGGGAAGCGCTGGACGCCGCGCTTGCCGGAGAGGACTTCGTCGTGGTCACGCCCACGGCGTCGGGCAAGACGCTGTGCTACAATTTGCCGGTTCTGCAGGCGATCCTTGACGACCAGAACGCGCGGGCCCTATATCTTTTCCCGACCAAGGCGCTTTCGGCCGACCAGGTCAGCGAGCTTTACGAGGTCATCGGGGAGTCGGGAATACCGGTCAAGACCTATACATACGACGGCGATACGCCGGTGGCGGCCCGCAAGGCGATCCGCCAGGCGGGACACATCGTCGTCACCAATCCCGACATGCTCCACGCCGCTATCCTTCCCCACCATACCAAATGGGTCAGGCTGTTTGAGAACCTGCGCTATGTCGTGATCGACGAAATCCATACCTACCGGGGCGTTTTCGGCAGCCACCTCGCGAACGTCATCCGCCGTCTTAAGCGGCTTTGCGCGTTCTACGGCGCTCATCCGCAGTTCATATGCTGCTCGGCCACGATCGCCAACCCCGCCGGGCTGGCGCAGGCGATACTGGGCCGCCCGGTGCGGCTTATCGATGACAACGGCGCGCCCGCGGGCGAGCGGCATTTCATATTCTGCAACCCGCCGGTCGTCAACCGCCAGCTCGGCATACGAAAAAGCGCGCTGCTGGAGGCACGGCGCATATCGACGATGCTCATCGCCAACCGCGTTTCGACGATCGTGTTCGCCAGGAGCCGGGTCACGATGGAGGTGCTGCTCAGTTACCTGAAAAAGCAGGTCGAAGACCGGCTGGGCGACAGCGATCTCGTGCGCGGATACCGCGGCGGATACCTTCCCGGAGAGCGGCGGGACATCGAGCGGGGCCTGCGCAGCGGCCGGGTGCTGGGCGTAGTCAGCACCAATGCGCTGGAGCTGGGCATAGATATCGGAAGCCTGTCGGCCTGCGTGCTGTGCGGCTACCCGGGAACCATAGCCAGCACATGGCAGCAATCGGGCCGGGCCGGGCGGCGCAACGACGTGAGCCTGACGGTGCTGGTCGCCAACTCCAGCCCGCTCAACCAGTACATCGTCAACCATCCGGAGTATTTCTTCGGACAGACCCCGGAAAACGGTCTTATCAATCCTGACAATCTCTATATCCTGCTCAGCCATATACAGTGCGCGGCCTTCGAGCTTCCCTTCCGAAACGGCGAGCGCTTCGGCGACCAGCCTGTCGGAGAAATACTGGGCTACCTGGAGGAGCAGGGAACGCTCCGGCATGTCGGGGACGCCTGGCACTGGTCGGCCGAGGAATTCCCGTCCACGAACGTATCGCTGCGCAGCGCTTCCAACGAAAACTTCGTGATCATCGACGTCACCGGGCACGAGCCCTGCGTCATCGGCCAGATGGATCGGTTCGCCGCGCCGATGCTCCTCCACGAAGAGGCGATCTACATCCACGAGGGACGGCAGTACCAGGTCGAGAAGCTCGACTTTTTCGAAAAAAAAGCGTTCGTGCGCGCAGTCGACGTCGACTACTACACCGACGCCAATCTCGCGGTCAGCCTGCGCGTGCTGGACGAGTTCGCGGCCCAGCCCGGCGCGATCGCGCGCGCCTGGGGCGAGGTGCTGGTCACATCGATGGTGACGATCTTCAAAAAGATCAAGTTCGACACCCACGAGAATATCGGGTTCGGCCGCGTCAATCTCCCGGAGCTCGAGATGCACACGACCGCCTACTGGATGAGCTGGGACGACACGCTCCTCCGCCACGAGTCCGAACGCCTGGAGGACGGCCTGACCGGCGTGGCCAACCTGCTGGCGGTGGTCGCGCCGATGTACCTGATGTGCGACCCGCGCGACATCGCGGTGGTGCCGCAGATCCGCTCGCCCCACACGCGGCGGCCTACGATATATATCTATGACTGCTATCCGGGCGGCATCGGCCTGAGCGAAAAGCTCTACGAACTGCACAGCCGGCTGGCCGAGCAGGCGCTGGAGCTGCTGGACGAATGCCCCTGCCTCAGCGGCTGCCCCTCGTGCGTGGGCCCCGACGGGGCCGACAAGGCGATGGCCCGTCGGCTGCTGTCGGCCTGCTGCCTATGATCAGCAACCTGCGCGAAAAGCTCAGCATGCTGGAAAACCGCCGCGCCGATCCGCAGGCAGCGGCGAGCGCCGCTCCCCGGGGGCGCATCGAGTGCAGGCGCTTTATAGAGACGCTGCCGCCCGGCGCCTTGATGAGCGGGGGCGCGCCGGCCGATCCGGCGGTCATGACCGCAGAAGAGATATCGGCGCTCTTTCGCGTACCGGCAGGCGACGATTATTCGCCCGGGCGGATGCTGTTTCTAGACACCGAGACCACGGGGCTTTCGGGCGGCGCGGGCACGGTGGCCTTTCTCATAGGCCTTGGCTGGTTTTTACAGGACGGCGGCTTTATGCTGGAGCAGTACTTCATGCAGGACTACGACCGCGAGGCCGACATGCTGGAGCGGCTGTGCGAACGGCTCGAGCGCGCCTCGATGCTCGTCACGTTCAACGGAAAGTGCTTCGACGCGCCTATCATTTCCTCGCGCTCGATCATCAACCGGATCCGGCCGCCGCTTGACAGGCTTACGCACCTGGACCTGCTGCACCCGTCCCGCCGGATGTATCGGCGGCGGCTTGGGAGCTGCTCGCTGGGCTGTCTGGAGCGGGAGGTGCTGGGCGTGGTCCGGGACGGCGATATACCCGGCAGCGAGATACCCGACATTTTCTTCCGCTACCTCAGGGACGGGGACTTCACGCGCCTTGAGCAGGTGTTGGCCCACAACCGCCAGGATATCCTGTCGATGGCGCTCTTAATGGACGCGCTGTGCCGCGCGTGGCGCGACCCGGGCTCGCTCAATGAGCCGTGGGATCTTTACTCCTGCGGCCGAATATGCGAGGAGCGGAGCGATCCACGCGCCGTGCAGTGCTATGCGCGGGCAGACCTGCCAGAGGCCCGCAGGGCGCTGGCTGCATGGCACAGGCGGCGGGGCGAATGGGACGAAGCCATCGCGCTATGGCACGACATCGTGCGCCGGGGCGAGAGCGGCATATACGCCTATGTCGAGCTTTCCAAGTATTACGAGCACCGCGCGCGCGACCCCGAAACCGCGCTTGCCATCAGCGAAAAAGCGCTCAACAGGTTGCGCACGCTGGGATTTCATGATACGATGCGGGAAGAGGCGCGGGCCCTGTCGGCGCGGATCGCCCGCCTGCGTCGGCGCGCCGGGCGGCTGAACGCTGAGCGGGCGGGCCGGGACGGCTGAAGCATACTGCCGCACAAAGGAGGTAGGGATCGCGATGTCCCTATACGGCAATCTGATAGGAAACCTGGCGTACTGGAGGCATTTGCGCGGAAAGGTGGAGATGGCCGAAAAGACCTACGCGAAGGCCTACGCGCACAGCATGACCGATCCGGTCAAGCTGGGCACGTACGGCGTGCTGCTACTGCGCAAGGGCGAATACGACGACGCGCTGATGCTGTTTAACCAGGCGCTCAATAACAAATCGCTCAAGCCCAAGGTGCGCCTTCAGATACGAATGAACCGCGCGCTTGCCTACTTCAAGCTGGGCCAAATAGAAAAGGCCATCGTCGCGCTCGAGGATATCCATAAGAAAAACCGATGTATGCGGGTGTACCAGTCGCTGGGCTACGTATACATCATGGCGGGAGAGTACGAAAAGGCCATGGAATACAATCTCGAAGCGCTCGAATACGACGACGAGGATCCCGTGATCCTCGACAACATGGGCCAGCTTCACTATGCGCTGGGCGAATACGAAAAGGCCCGCGAGTATTTCGAGAAGGCCTTCTCCTACCGGCAGAACCAGGTGGACATACTCTATCATCTCTCGCTCATCGAGGAGCGCGACGGAAACATGGAAAAGGCGCTGCACTATGCCCGCCTGGCCAACGACTGCGCGATCAACACGCTCAACGACGTCACACCCGACGAGGTCAGGCAACGCTATGCGCGGCTGAGCGAGCAGGCGGCGAAAAAGTCGGCTCCGGCGTCGGTGACTGAGCCGGAACAGGAGTCTTAGCCGCGCCTTCAGTCCGGAACCAGGGCAGTATGAACGGGAAGAAATCGGGCGGCTCGATTTCGATGGAGACAATACCGGTGGGTTCCCCCGTGAGGGGGGACCTGTTTTGTATGATCCCGGGATGCAGCGGCACCACGCGGTACCTGTTTGTGCCCGGCTCCGGAGCGGTATCGGTCCAGCGCAGTACGCCCTGTCCCGGCTCCAGCGTTCCCGCCGCACGGAACGCCTCGTCCCCCGGTCCCTGCTTCTCGATCCGGTATGCGGCGAACTCCTGCACGACCATGAACTGGAGCACCACGTTTCCGTCCTCGTCCTTCCATCCGATCAGCGAGCGGGGCGCCGACGGCGCAACCCAGTACGGGGATTTTTTGACCGGCGCCGTCCCTTTGGTGAAGTACTCCCACAGCTGGTACTCCTCGGGCGCCAGATCGCCTGCCAGGCACAGCTCCCCATTCTCTTTAAGCGCCTTAGCGTCCAGCGCGACCTGCGTGACGCCCTCGGGCCGGATAAATACAGGCGGTGTTTTGCCGTCGTAGAGCGCGCTTATGATTCCCGCAGCCAGCGCGGCCGGGTACCGCCCGCCGGTCGCGTTTTCGGGCATCGAGCGCGTGTGATCGTAGCCCATCCATACGGCCAGCACCATCTCGGGATTGTACACTGCGATCCATGCGTCGCGCACCCCTCCCGCGCCGTCGGAAACGGTGCCCGTCTTGGCCGCCAGCGGGATACCGGTATGCGCAAGCCGCGATCCCGTCCCTTCGAGCGCCGCGTCCCTTAATATATCGCTGAGTATGAACGCGGTCTGGGCGCGGAGAATCCGGGCAACCTCCGCTTCATGCTCGTATACGGTCTTCCCTTCGGGCGACTCGATGCGCCGGATCAGCGTGGGCTCGAGCGCGTAGCCGCCGTTTGACAGCGGGATATACGACCGGGCTATCTGCATCGGGGAGACCCCCTCCGTCAGGCCCCCAAGCGCGATGGTCAGGTTTTCGTCGGCCTCGGTGAACGTGATGCCCGACAGGCGCGCGTACCGCATCGCGTCGGTCAGCCCGATGTCGTGCAGCACCCGCACAGCCGGCACATTGAGCGACTCCACCAGCGCCTGCCGCAGCGTGACCGGCCCGCTGTATCTCCCGGTGAAGTTCTGCGGGCGGTAGCCCGCGTAATCGACCGGCTCGTCCAGCAGCAGCGTGGCCGCCGTATAGCCATATAGATCCATCGCCGGCGCGTACACGAGCACGGGCTTGATCGCGGAGCCCGGCTGTCGTTTCGCGTCGGTGGCGCGGTTGAACCCCCGCGTCACATAGTTCCGGCCTCCCAGCAGCGCGATCACGCCGCCGGTGCGGCTGTCGGCGATGACGACCGCCGCCTCCACCGCCATGTCGCCCGACGGCTCGGGAAAGAGCGTGTCGTCCTGCAGCAGCTCAAAAGTCGTATCCTGCAACGCGGCGTCCAGGTACGTGTATACGCGGTAGCCGCTCGTTACGAGCGAGTCGTAGTCGGTCCCCAGTATCCGGGCCGCCTCGGTGAGCGCCGCGTCGATATAACTGTCGGCGGCCTTCGTGCCCTGTGAGGGCGTGGCCAGACGCACCGGCTCCTTTTTCGCCTCGCGAGCCTGCCGGGCGGTAATAAACCCCGCCTCGGCCATCTCGTCCAGCACCAGATTGCGGCGCGTGATCGACTTTTCGAGGTTCAGATGCGGCGCATATATGCCGGTTCCCTTCAGAACGCCCGCCAACAGCGCGCCTTCGGCCAGCGTCAGCTCCGAGGCGGATTTTCCAAAATACCTGTGTGCCGCCGCCTCGATGCCGTAAGCGCCCCCGCCGAAATAATTATAATTAAGGTACATCTCGAGTATCTCTTCCTTGGAGAACTCGTTTTCAAGCTGCCATGCCAGCCACGCCTCCTGCGCCTTGCGCCGCCATGTCTTCTCGGTGGTCAGGTGTGTGTTCTTGATAAGCTGCTGCGTGATCGTGCTTGCGCCCTGGGAAAGCGTCCCGGTGCGGATATCGTGGATGAGCGCGCCCGCGATCCGCCGGAAATCCACGCCGTGGTGGGAATAAAAACGCAGGTCTTCCACGGCGATGATCGCCTTGACCACATGGTCGGGCACCTCGGACAAAGGGATGCTGGTACGGTTTTCGAGGCTGTGAACCGTCGCGGCAGGTTGTCCCGCGCGGTCATACACATGCAGCGTCTGGTCGAGTCTGAGTATTTTATCAGGGTCCAGCTTTTCCCAGCTCGGAATATCGAGATACCGTACGAGCGCCGCGCCCCCGGCGATTACCGCGACCAGCAGCGCGAGCAGCGCCCCCCGCAGTATTCTTTTTACGATGCTTCTTTTTGCGCGTCTATGTGTGTGCGCCATGGTTTCCCTCCGTCACAGACTGTAATTTCTCCAAAACCGAGTCTGTTTATCAATTATTTCGGGAATCATGTATAGTTCCGTATGCAGACAGCCATACTTATAGCGAGGGGGCAGGGGGTTCGGCAAACGTAGTCACCCCTCGACAAAACCGGCAAGAGGACTCACCAGGCAGGCGTGGAATTACCATGTGGAAGGGGGATGCGGCGGTTGTTGACACATATGCGACAGGGCAAACGGCTCGTCATCAAACTGCAGGGCGAAATCGATCACCATACCGCAGCGGCCATCCGCGACGAGATGGATACGCTGATCTGGCGGTATCCGGTCGAGACGCTGATCGTGGATGTCAGAAACGTGACGTTCATGGACAGCTCCGGGATCGGCGTGCTGATCGGGCGGTACCGTATCATGAACCGGATGGGGGGAACCCTGCGCGTGCGCGGCGCCCGGGATCAGGTGGATCGGATCCTGGAATTCGCCGGAATCTACAAAATCTGTCAGAAGGAAGCGTGAACGTGAATGGGAGAGAAGAATATGAGGGAGTCCATGCGGCTTGAAATTTCCAGCGATTCTCGGAACGAATCCTTCGCCCGCGTGGTTGTGGCGGCATATGCCTCCCGGCTCAATCCGACGGTCGAGGAGATCGCCGACATTAAGACCGCGGTGTCGGAGGCTGTGACCAACGCGATCATACACGGCTACGAGCAGCAGCCCGGCCGGATCATCGTCGAGGCGAGCATCGAAGCGGATACGCTCCTGGTCGAGGTGATCGATTACGGCTGCGGCATCGCCGACATAGCCCGGGCGATGGAGCCGCTGTACACATCCAAGCCCGGAGGCGAGCGCAGCGGCCTGGGGTTCACCGTCATGCAGTCGTTTATGGACGAGCTGGAAGTGCTATCATCGCCCGGCCGCGGCACACGCGTCAAAATGGCCAAGCGAATCGCGGCACGGCAGACGGTGGAAAGAGAAGATGAACAAGAGCAACTGCGATAACCATCATGAGCGCACGATGGCCCTCATCGCGCGGGCGCAGCAGGGCGACCGGCAGGCTGAAGGAATGCTCATCGAGGAAAACATGGCGCTCGTACACAGCGTCGCCAAGCGGTTCCGGGACCGGGGCGTCGAGTACGAGGACATATTCCAGATGGGCTGCGTCGGGTTCCTCAAAGCCGTCAAGCGCTTCGATGCCAGCTACAACGTATGCTTTTCGACCTACGCGGTGCCCATGATCATGGGCGAAATACGCCGGACGCTGCGCGACGACGGCATGGTCAAGGTCAGCCGCTCGATCCGCGAAACCGCAAAAACCATCATGCACACCCAGGAAACGCTGCAGTGCATGCTGGGCCGCAGCCCAACGCTGCAGGAGGTGGCCGATCACTGCGGCCTCAAGCCCGAGGAGATCAGCTTCTATCTCGAATCGCTGGTACAGCCGCTGTCGATCGACGAGCCGCTTCCCGGCGACGGCGGCGCGGCGCTGCGCCAGGGCGACCACATGCCGGGCCTTGAGAACCAGGAGGAAACGACGCTCAATCATATTCTGATCCGCCAGGCCATGGGACAGCTGCCGCCCCGGGAAAAAAGGATCATATATCTTCGCTATTTCAAGGACCAGACCCAGAACGAGATCGCGTCCACGCTGGGCGTATCGCAGGTTCAGATCTCACGGCTCGAAAAAAAGATACTAAAAAAAATGCGGTACAGCATGATGTAGCCCGCTTGACAGATTCTATCCCACATTTTACCAGAGTTCATCCTTATTGTCCAGACTCATCCATTTCCGGTGAAACGCGGCACCGCCGCCTGCCGGGCATTTTTTATGTGCCGCCGCAAATACTAACGAAAAAAGGGCGGGTGACGGCATGCAGACGGAAAACGCATTGCAAAGGAAAAGAAGGCTGAAAAGCGCCCTCGCGGTGGTCGTGACGCTGCTCGTGCTGAGCGCGGCGGCGCTTCTTACCCTGAAATTCTTTTGTAATAGCAACGACGGGCGCAGCGGAACTATATTCATCGAAGCGGGGACGCAGCGGCATGAAGAACCGATTGAATGAAATCACGCCCCAGCAGTATCAGAAAATGGCTGACCGGGCCAACCCGCCGAGCCGGGTCGCCTACCACTGTCTGATGGCGTTCCTGGTGGGCGGCCTTATATGCGTGGTCGGGCAGGTCGTGTCCAATATCGGCAAGGCGCTGCTGCAGCTCGATAAGGAGAGCGCGTCGGCCTTCACCGCAATCGTGATGGTATTTCTGGGCGCGACGCTGACGGGAATCGGTATATACGACCGGATCGGCTCGGTGGCCGGGGCGGGCTCCATCGTGCCCATCACGGGCTTTGCCAACTCGATCGTCGCTCCGGCTATCGAGTTCAAGCAGGAGGGCTACATCATGGGCACCGGTTCGCGCATGTTCAATCTGGCCGGCCCGGTACTGGTCTACGGGATCAGCGCGTCGATCGTGGGCGGCTTGCTGTATTACCTTCTGAAAGGATAGCGTCATGGCTGCACAGGGCTATTTTGAGCTGAATAACAGGCCGTCGATCATCGCTTGGACATCGGTGGTCGGGCCCAAGGAGGGCCAGGGGCCGCTCGCGAAGTATTTCGACGAAGTGCTCAGCGACGATACGATGGGGCTTCCAAGCTATGAGAAAACCGAGTCGGCGATGATGCGCAAGGCGGCGCGCATGGCGCTGGACAAGGCGGAGCTTGCCGAAGAGGACATCTCGGTGATGCTGGGAGGCGACCTGCTCAACCAGATCATCGGATCGGGCTATGCGGCCCGCGAGATGAAGATACCGTTTCTGGGGCTATACGGCGCGTGCTCGACGATGGCCGAATCGCTGCTCATCGGTTCGCTGATCCTTTCGGGAGGATACGGCCAGTACGCGCTGTGCATGACGTCGAGCCATTTCTCGAGCGCCGAGAGACAGTACCGCTTCCCGCTGGAGCACGGGAACCAGCGGCCTCCGTCGGGCCAGTGGACCGTGACCGGATCAGGCGCCACGGTACTGACGACCAACCCGGGACTCAAGGGACCGGTGATTGAGTCGGTCACTCTGGGCGCGATCAGCGACAAGGGCATCAAGGACGTCAACAACATGGGCGCGGCGATGGCCCCGGCGGCGGCTGAAACGATTACGAACCATCTCATCGGAAGCGGCATGACGCCCGCCGACTACGACCATATCATCACCGGCGATCTGGGGCGCGTGGGCAGCGACATCCTTCTTGACCTGCTGGCCGTCAACGGCGTGGACATCCAGGACCGGCATTTCGACTGCGGGTGCGAGATCTATGGCGATATGAAGGGCATAAAGGCCGGCGGCAGCGGCTGCGGCTGCTCGGCCGTGGTGCTGAACGGCTATTTCATACCCAAGCTCGCCCGGGGAGAGCTCACGCGAATCCTATTCGTGGCGACCGGCGCGCTGATGAGCCCGACCAGCAGCCAGCAGGGCGAATCGATACCCGGGATCGCGCATGCCGTATCCATCGCAAAGGAGGGCATGCAGTGATGGAGTACGTACGGGTATTTCTGACGGGCGGCATCATATGCGTGCTGGGACAGCTCATCATCGATCTGACGAAGATGACCCCGGCCCGTCTGCTGGTGCTGCTGGTAACGGCGGGCGTGGCGCTGGGCCTTTTGGGCTGGTATGAGCCGATCGTCGAGTTCGGGCAGGCCGGGGCCACGGTTCCGCTTCTCGGGTTCGGGTACGCGCTGGCCAAGGGCGTCATGAAGAGCATCGACGAGAACGGATGGATCGGAATTTTCCTGGGAGGCATATCCGCAACCGCCGGCGGCATCGCCGCGGCGCTGTTTTTCGGATACCTCAACGCGCTCCTGTTCCGCTCCAGGACCAAGAAATAACTCCCTATCCCCCGGTTTTTACGAGCAGCGTACCGCTGCGGGCGCGAAGGGTTTCATATGCATCGCGCAGAGCCTGCAGCGGCGCGTCCTTCTGGGCAAGAAGCGCGCGGAGCGCCGCGATGTCCTGCTCCAGCAGCTTGCGGTCGCTGTCCAGCAGCATGTAGTCGGAATCATCCATCTTCCGCTCGACCGATTCAATGAGCGCCTCGCTGTCCTGCCGGAGCGAATCCATGTGCTGCGTGTGCTCATACCATTCGAGCGTATGCCTGTCGCAATAGAACTCGTGATAGCGCTTGCTCTCTGCCGTGAACTCCGGGTCGGACACGAGCGCGTACTCTTTAAACACGTTGGGGACGTACTTGAGGAGATCCGCGTCCTTGAGGCGCATGAGCGGCGAGTCGTCGGGCAGCGTCACGATCACGCGCTGCTCCACCCCCTCGGCGGGACAGTACAGGGTCGCGAGCTTCCCGCTTTCGGCACAGTATTCCATATACCGGTGCGCGTCGCACTCCCATATGGGCTCGGTTCCCGCTACGAAATAATCGGTCGTCGTCGTTCCATCCTCCCGGCAGGCGTCGGTCGCAAGTCTTCCGGATATCGTGCAGACCTCGACCCTGATAAGGCCCATCTCCTCGGCGGTCGCGCTGTGGATCGGCCTGTCGGCAAGGCCTTTCTCCCCGTGGATCCTTTCCATGAATGCCTTCCAGAGAGGCGCCGCGTCGCGGCCTCCCTGCGCTCTGGCGTACAGGGCATCGTAGTGATCGCTTCCAATCCAGACCGACGCCGAATAATACGGGGTAAAGCCCGCGAAGAAGACGCCGCGCTGGTCGCTGTTGGTACCGGTCTTTCCGCCCACGGTCATGCCGTCGATCGCGGCGCGTCCGCCGGTGCCGTTTCGCACCGCATCGACCAGCAGATCCACCAGCAGCCAGGAGGTTGTGGGCTTGAATACCTGCCGCTTTATACGGATCTCGTTGGTATCGATCAGCACCGCGCCGTGGCTGTCCACGACCTTCGTGAACGAAAATGGCTCGCTGTAGGCCCCGTTGTTGGCGATCGCCCCGAATGCCGCGGCCATTTCGAGCGGCGTGATGCCGGTCGTGCCAAGCGCCAGCCCCGATCCGGTCTTGTTGATGGGCGACTTGACGCCCAGGCTCACCAGATAGTTGTACGCCTCGTCCAGCGTCACGCCGGTGAGCAGCAGTCGCGCCGTAGAGTTGTTGACCGACTCGATCAGCGATTCGCGCAGCGTGATGGTGCCGGTGAACCCGCCTCCGCCGTAGTTGCTGGGATACCCCTGCTCGGTCGCCCATCCCTCGATCGCAAGCGGTATGTTATAGAGGATCGAGGCCGGGGAATACCCAATATCCAGAGCGGGGCCGTAGACCGTAAGCGGCTTAATGGAGGAACCCACATCCATCCTGGACTGATAGGCCCGGTTGAATGATTTTTTCGTCGTGGGCTGGTAGCGCCCGCCGACCATGGCCTTAATTTCCCCGGTATGGTAGTCGTATACGACCGCCGCGGCCTGGGGCTGCGC
This sequence comes from Christensenellales bacterium, assembly GCA_050942555.1. Classification (GTDB taxonomy): domain Bacteria; phylum Bacillota; class Clostridia; order Christensenellales; family UMGS416; genus JAAYXU01. The sequence continues at coordinate 8,788 of JBMNNN010000009.1, read as the reverse complement.
GATCTGCTGCGTGGTTCCGTCGGGATTGAGCACGACCACCGAAGAATCCTTTTCGTTGGCCATCTCGGGATAGTTGGGCCAGTTGTAGATCGTGTCCTCGAGAGCCAGCTGTATCTCGGGATCCACGGTCGTATAGATCTTGTAGCCCGAGGTGCGCAGCTCGTTCTCGATCATGTTGCGGTTCGTGCTGTTATCGACCAGCTTCCGCTGCTCCAGAAGATGGGTGACCACGTCGTATATGACATACTCTACGAAGTAGGGCATGTCGTACATCTGCTTGACCGGGCTATGTTCGAGTATGAACACCTTTTCGCCCAGCGCGCGCTCGTACTGCTCCTCGTTGATGAAGCCGTTTTTATACATTTGAAGCAGCACCGAATTGGTCCGCTTGTCGGTGAGCTCCATGTTATTCCTCGAGTACATATTCAGCCGCGGGTTGTACGCGTAGGGGCTCTGCGGAATCCCCGCCAGCATCGCGCATTCGCGCAACGTCAGCTCCGAGAGCTCCTTTCCGAAGTAGTCCTGCGCCGCGGCCTTCACGCCGTAGTTGGAGCCGCCCAGCGGCACGGTATTAAGGTACGCCTCCAGTATCTGCACCTTCTTGTACTGCTTTTCGAGCTGTATCGCCAGATAGGCTTCCTGCAGCTTGCGCTTGTATGTCTGCTCGGAAGAGAGCAGCCGCATCTTGATGAGCTGCGTCGTAATGGTGCTGCCGCCCTGGGTGGAGCCTGTCCGCAGGTTGCTGAACAGCGAGCCGATGATCCGCTTGGGGTCGATGCCGTTGTGCGAATAGAAGCGCACGTCCTCGATGGCGATGATCGCATCCTGCAGCATCTGCGGTATCTCGTCGAGCTTCGCCCACATCCGGTTCTCAAGCCCGGTAAAGGTGGTGATGAGTTCCCCGTTCACGTCGTATATAAACGACGTCTCGGCCTGATCCTCTATCTTTGATATGTCGAGCACCGGGGTCGTGTCCACATATGCCTTCGCGACGCCCAGGACGGCGCCCAGCCCCGAGAAGCCCAGTATCAGCGTCAGCAGTATCGCCAGCTTGCCCGTCGTGATCACGACAGCCAGCAGCGCGTTGCGCTTCCTGGTCCGGGGGCAGAATATCGAAACAGGACGGCGGACAGCCGGCGTCACGTGCGCGCCGTCCACGGGCGGCGTCTCACGGCGGGAAAAGCGGGAGCGTATGCCCGCGATGAGGCCCTGCGCCGACAGGCGGCTCTGCCTTCGCGAGCGGCCAGGCTGGGCAGGCGGCGCGGCGACACGGACCCGCGGAGCGGTTCGCGCGCTGCGCCTCATCCTCTGGGACCGGGAACGGCGAAAAAACCCCGCGATCCCGGTCAGCGCGCGGTTCACGGCATTTCCCGCCCGGGCGATGAGTTTTTCGATCCGGTCCATGTGACACCTCCCGGCCCATTATGCATATTATAGTATAGTATAGTTGATTGTTCAAACCATTAAAAGAAGATTTAAATTCCATGAATACCGCGTTGCCAAAGTATGTCTCTAAGAAAGCGGGGATCCCCATGCGCATGTCCATCGGAATCAGGCGCTGGCGGCGCAGGCTGCTGACCGTGCTCATACTGCTCATCGCGGCCTGTGTCGCGACGTACATTCTGCTGGACATCAACCTGCGGCCGGTAATACTCGCGATGGCGGAAGCCAAGGTGCGCGCGATCGCGATCAGCGCGATAAACGACGCGGTCGTAGAGGTCATGAACGGCGAACTCCGGTATACCGACCTGATCAACATCGTGCAGGACGGCACCGGCAGCGTCACGATGATACAGGCCAATACGATCCGAATGAACGAGCTGGCCGCACACACCGCGCTCATAGCGCAGGAAAACATCGAGCGCATCGGCGAACAGGGCATCGCGATCCCCGCAGGCTCGGCCCTTGGCGGAGAGCTTCTTGCCGGGCGCGGCCCCAACATCCGCGTCAAAATCATACCGGTCGGCTCGGTCACCACCGAATTCGTCACCGAATTCGAGTCGGCGGGCATCAACCAGACCCGCCACAAAATCTATCTGACCGCCCAGGCAAACATACGCATCGTCATTCCCACCAGTAGCAGCCGGGTCATCGTCGAGTCGCACGTGCCCATCGCCGAATCGATCATCGTCGGCTCGGTGCCCCAGAGCTTCGTGCAGATACCCGAGGACGATATCGCCAATATCATACCCGAGACAGGTTCGGATTGAGGGGCGCTCTTCCGCAAGCTCCCGGTTCATTGACAGCATCCACCGGATACTGTATATTGATACCACGCTATGCCTGAAAGGAGTACCCCAATGCCCGATATTCGCAGCCTCCTGGCGGCGGGACCGCTGCTCATGGACGGCGCGTTCGGAACCTATTTCCAGCAGATCACAGGCCGGAACGCAGCGTGCGCGGAGCTGGCAAACCTGGACGACCCCGCGACGGTCACCTCGATACACCGGGAATACCTAGAGGCCGGTGCGCGTGTCGTGCGCGCCAACACATTCGCCGCCCATCCGTATAACCCGGCCTTAGCCGGGAGCGCCGCGGACGAGTCGCTCCGGGTCGGCTTCACGCTGGCCGCGGACGCCGCGGCCCGGTACGGCGCGTTCGCCGCGGCCTCGATCGGCCCGCTTTCGTCCCATACCGCCGACAGCCGCGAGCTGACGACCGAGCAGCAGTCCGACGCGCTGCTGCGCATGCTCGATACGCTGTATGCCGCCGGCGCGCGGCATTTTGTGTTCGAAACATGGTCCGCCCCCGAGCTGCCCGCGATCGGCGCGGCGTACCTGCGCCGTCTGGATCCTTCGGTATTCATACTGTGCCAGTTTACGGTGCTGCCCGACGGACACACGCGGCAGGGCATCGGGATCCACGACCTGTGGACCACGATGAACGCTCTCCCGTGCGACGCGATCGGATTCAACTGCGGGAGCGGACCGGCCCACCTGCTGACGCTGATGGAGAGCCTTCCCCACCCCTTCGCCCGCCCGGTATCGGCGCTGCCCAATGCCGGTTACCCCCATGTCGAGGGCGGCCGGATGCAGTATTCGGCGGGCGCGGACTATTTCGTCGAGGCCGCGCTGCGCATGCGGGCGCTGGACATACGGCTCCCCGGCGGCTGCTGCGGCACCACGCCCCGCCATATCGCCGCGATGGCGCGCGCGCTGGAGGGACCGGTACCCCCGAGGAAGCGGATACCGGCCATGCCGCACCGTCCCGCTCCTCCGGCGCAAGCCCCCCCGGCAGCGATGCCGCTGCGAAAGCCCGTGGCGGTCGAGCTGGAGCCGCCGCAGGACGGCCGCGTCGAGGGCGTGCTGAAGGCCGCGGCAAGGCTCAGGGATGCAGGCGTGAGCCTCATCACGCTGCCCGACTCGCCGCTAGGCCGCTGCCGCATGAGCTCCCTGATGCTGGCGGGACTCGTCGTCCGCGAGGTGGGTATCCCCGCGATGGCCCATCTGGCGTGCCGCGACCGCAACCTGATCGCGCTGCGGGCGGATCTGCTGGGCGCGTGGGCCTGCGGCGTGCGCAACGTGCTGCTTGTGACGGGCGACCCGGTCGCCGCCGGTTCCCGCGACGAGATACGGGAGGTATTCAATACACATTCCTACGGCCTGCTGGCGCTCGCGAATACACTGAACCAGACCGTTTTCTGCGACGACCCGCTCGAGCTGGCCGCCGCCTGCAACCCCCATGCCGCGCGCCTGCCCGCCGAAAGGCGGCGCATGCAGCGCAAGGCTGAAGCCGGAGCGCGGGCATTCTTTTCACAGCCGCTTTTTGACGCGGAGGCCATCGCCCGCCTCAGGGAGCTGGGCCGGCCCGAGGGCTGCCGTATATTCGCGGGGCTGATGCCGGCCGTCAGCCGCCGCAACGCGCTGTTCCTGCAAAACGAGGTGCCGGGGATCCGGGTGCCCGATGCGCTGCCCGCGCTCTTTGTGCCCGGCATGGACCGGCAGCAGGCCGAGGAGGTCAGCGTGGCCTACACGGCCGACATCGGCGAAAAAGCCCTCGCAGTGGCCGACGGGCTTTATATAATCACTCCTTTTAACCGGATCGGACTTATCGAGAAAATCATCGCCCGCCTGCGCGCGGCGCAAGCAAAGGAGGCAAAGCCATGACCAGGCAGGAATTTGTAAGCCGCATACTGTGCGCCCCGCTGCTGGCCGACGGATCGACGGGCGCGGAGCTCTCCCGCCGCGGCATGCCTGCGGGCGTCTGTCCCGAGCAGTGGATACTGGAGCACCCCGATGTATTCCTCGCGCTGGAGCGGGAATACGTGGACGCCGGAACGCAGCTTCTGCTGATGCCGGTATTCGGCGCCAATCGTATCAAGCTCGAGGGATCCGGGCTGGGCGGCAGCGTGGCCGATATCAACGCGCGGCTGGCCGCGCTGACCCGCAGCGTGGCGGGAAACGGTGTGTTGGCCGCGGCCGACCTTGGCCCTACCGGACGGTTCATCGCGCCTCTTGGGGACCTCTCATTTGACGAAGCGATCGACATATACCGCGAGCAGGTGCGGGCGCTGCTATCCGCCGGCCCGGACCTTTTCGTGCTGGAGACGTTTATGGATCTCTCGGAGATGCGCGCCGCGATACTGGCGATCCGCGACGAGTGCGATCTGCCCATCGTAGCCGGCATGACCTTCGAGGGCGGCCGCACGCTGACAGGCGTCACGCCCGAGGCGGCGGCGCTCGCGATGACCGCCGCCGGGGCCGACGTAGTCGGAGCTAACTGCTCCTCGGGGCCCGCCGAGATGGGCGCTGTCATCGCCGCGATGCGCTCGGTGGCCGGCGTACCGCTCTTTGCCAAACCGAACGCCGGTGTCCCGCGCCTGGAGGGCGGCGCAACGGTGTTTCCGATGGGCCCGGAAGAGTTCGCGGCCGGGTTCGCCGGGATACTGCAGGCCGGAGTCCATATCGTAGGAGGATGCTGCGGCGCGGGGCCCGACCATATCCGCGCACTGCGCGCGGCGCTGGACGGCTATGCGGCCCCTTCGGTCAGCCACCGGCCGGCCTGCGTTTCCAGCTCCCGTCAGGTGGTCATGCTGTCGCCCGGCATGCCGCTCACCCCGGTCGGCGAGCGGATCAACCCCACCGGCAAGCCCGCCCTGCGCCGCTCGCTGCGCGAGGGCGATTACAGCGTGGCGCTCAATCTGGCGCAGGAGCAAAAGCAGGCCGGAGCGCCGATCCTGGACGTCAATTGCGGCACGGGCGAAACCGACGAAGCGGCCGCGCTGACCGGCGCTATTGAGCAGCTGTCGACGATGACGCCGCTACCGCTTGCCATCGATACGAGTGATCCCTCCGCGATGGAAGCCGCGCTGCGCCGCTACCCCGGCCGCGCGCTGATGAACGCCGTGACCGCCAGGCCCGAAAGCATGGAACGGCTGCTCGCACTCAGCGTCCGCTACGGCGCGACGCCGATACTGCTGCCCATCGGCGACGGGCTGCCCCCCGCAAAGGCGGAGGAGCGCATGACGATGCTGGACACGATGCTGGGTGTCGCTGCGCGCTTCGGCCTCTCCCCCGCCGACGTCGTGGTGGACGGCATGGTGATGGCGGCCGCGTCCGACCCGTCGGTCGCTCCCGAAGCGGTCCGGTTCGTCGGGATGTGCCGCGAGCGCGGCCTTATTACGGTGGCCGGGGTGTCGAACGTCTCCTTCGGCCTGCCGGGCCGTCCGATCCTCAACAGGACGTATCTGGCGATGCTAGCCGCCGCCGGGCTGAACCTGGCGATCGTCAATCCGTGCGACGCGGATATAATGGATACGCTAGCCGCAGCAAACCTGCTGACCGGCCGGGACGAATGGGGGCTCGGCTATATCCGGGCGATGAAAAAATAACAGGCCGCGCAAAAAGTCCGCCCGCCGTTGGGTTATTCCAAAAGCGGACTTTTCATATGCTTCAAATTGCCCCTTACGGGGTAAAGGACGTGCCGTCGGGCCAGCGGGCCATCGTCCACGTCGGCAGCGTTTCCGGGCACGTGTACCGCGCGGCTTTCTCCTCGTCGATATCGATCCCCCATCCGGGCTGATCGTTCACGTACACATAGCCCCGGCGAAGCTCCGGACAGCCGGGAAATGTCTCGGGCAGCGGGTCGCGCAGCCCGCTCCACTCCTGCACGCCGAAGTTCGGGCACGCGATGTCCAAATGCAGGTTGGCCACATGGCCGACCGGCGACACGTCGCCGGGGCCGTGCCATGCGGTGCGCACGCCAAAGCACTCGCACAGCGCGGCCAGCTTGCGCGCTGGTGTGACGCCGCCGATCTGGCTTACGTGCACCCGTATGAAATCGATGAGCTTCTCGGTGACGAGGGTGCGCCATTCCAGCGGGTGGTTGAAAAGCTCCCCCATCGCCAGCGGCGTCGCACACGCCGAGCGTATCAGCCTGAACCCGTCGACCTGCTCGGGCTGGAGCAGGTCCTCGAGGAAAAGGAGCCTGTACCGCTCCATCTCGCGGGCCATATAGAGCGCGTCGACGAGCGGCAGGCGCTCGTGCACATCATGGAGGAAGCGCACGTCATAGCCGAACCGCTCCCGCAGCGCCGCCATCATATCGAGCGTCTCTATGACATAGCGGTTGGGATCGTAGTAAGCGCCCTCGGGCGCGCCGTCGGGCTTATTGATCGCGTGCCCCTCGCCCCCGTAACGGCCGAGCTGGCAGCGGATATTGAAAAACCCTTCCTCGATCATCCGCTGCACCCTGTCCATGAGCTCGGGAAGCTCGCGCGCCCCGGCGTGGGTATAGACCGCGACGCCCTCGCGGCACTTGCCGCCCCACAGCGCGTACACCGGCATCGATGCCAGCTTGCCCGCGATGTCCCACAGCGCCATGTCCACGCCCGAGAGCGCATTATTGAGCACCGGGCCGTTGCGCCAGTACGCGCTGACCATCGCCGTGTGCCAGATGTCCTCGATATTGCGGGGATCCTTGCCCCGCAGGAATGGGTCCATATACTCCTCGACGGCGTTCACGACGGTCTTCCACCGCTGTGTGAACGTGGCGCAGCCAAGGCCGTACAGGCCGGGCTCGTTGGTCTCGACCCGTACGACGACCAGCGGAATTCCGGCGGGCGCGGTCGCGATAGCGCGGGTGCGCGTGATTTTCAGTGACATTGCTACTCCTCCTGTCGCAGCGGACGACGCCCGCCCGTTCTGTGGTCTTATGTCCAGCTTCCCGGATAGTCGCGGCGCTCGGGCATGCCGGGCAGTATCAGCCCGCCGTCCACCCGCAGCACCTCGCCGGTTATGTAGGAAGCCCTATCCGATGCCAGAAACGCGACGGCGTATCCGACGTCCTCGGGAAGTCCCAAGCGGCCCAGCGGGATGCGGCGGCCCAGTATATCGCTTGCTTCGTCGGTAGCGGGACCAAAGCAAACGCGGGTCGCGCCCGGAGCCACGCAGTTGACGCGGATCCCGAAAGGCGCCAGATCCAGCGCCGCAGACTGCGCCGCGCGGTGTACCGCGGCCTTCAGACCCCCGTATATCCCGTCGCCGGGATAGGCCCGCTGTCCCCTGCTGGACGTGATATGCACAATGCTGCCCCGGATCCCCGCGGCCACCATATGCGCGGAAATCTCCCGCATGAGCACGATATACGCCCGGAAGTTCAGATTGATGAGGTGATCCAGCACCGCGTCCTGCAGCTCGTGCGCCGCGCCCTTCCGTGTCACCCCGGCATTGTTCACCAGCAGGTCCACGTGCCCCAGCAGCTCGATCGCCCGCCTGGCAAACTGCACGGGTACCGCCGGATCCTCCAGAGAGGCCTGCACCACATGGCATTTCACCCCGCAGGCGGCCTCCAGCTCCTCCTGTACAGCCTGCGCCTCGCCTGCCTCGCTCCGATAGCTGATACACAGGTCGTATCCCTCACGAGCCAGCACGGTGGCTATGCCCCGTCCGATGCCCCGGCTCGCGCCGGTCACGATCGCAGTTCTGCTCATAACGCGCCTTCCCTCACTCCTCGATCGTGTATAGTGTATCGCTCAAATGAATTCGGGTCAAGGATTCAAAGCGTGAAACGAATCATGCCGGGTTAAGGGGACGCCTTCCCGCATACGCCTCCCGTTCCCTTGAATCCGCCCGGCGATTGTTCTATAATCAACTGGGCAAACTCGAAGCCGGTTTCACAGCGCGAAGGAGGCGGCCCATGGGGCAATTATCGGATCGGCGCGATCTTCCGATAGGCGTATTTGACTCGGGAGTGGGCGGCATATCGGTACTCAGGGAAGCGATGGCGATTCTTCCCGGGGAGCGGTTTCTTTTCTACGGGGACACCGCCAACGCCCCGTATGGCGAAAAACCGGCGGATCTGATACGGAGCCTGACGCTGCTGGCTACCGGGGAACTGACCAGGCGGGGCGTCAAGGCGCTGCTGGTAGCCTGCAATACCGCGACCGCCGCCGGGATCAGCGCGCTGCGCAGCCGCTACGACATACCGGTGCTGGGCATGGAGCCCGCCGTCAAGCCGGCGATGGCCAACCAGCCGGGTTATGTCGTGGTCATGGCGACGCCCGCGACGCTGCGTCTTGATAAGTTCTGCACGCTTCTGAGCCGATTCCCCGACGCGGACCGCGTGGTTCCGCTGCCCTGCCCCGGGCTTGCCCGCCTTATCGAGACCGACGGGCCCGGCTCCGCCGCGGTGCGCGATGCGCTTGCCGGCTTTCTCTCATCGATCGGGGCAACCCCCGTCCGGGCGATCGTGCTGGGATGTACCCATTACTCGTTCATCGCGCACGACATCGCGGCGCTGATGCCGGGCACAGCCATATACGACGGCAACCGGGGCACCGCGCTTCATC
>JBMNNN010000158.1:0-4958 GCA_050942555.1 Christensenellales bacterium | reverse complement strand
CTTACGCCGGCGGGCGAATTTCTGGGAGAGCCTGGGGAGACGCGCGTAGACTCGTCCGGCTCCGCACCGGAAATAGAGGCAAGCTTCCGCGGTCTGGCGCGTGGCATCGCAAAGAAGGCGGATGAAGCGGGATTGCGCGTCACTGGCGTTGGCGTCAGCACGCCGGGGCCCTTCGACTACGAGGGCGGCCGCTATATGACGGACCATAAATACGCGGCGATAAAGGGTATACCGATCCGGCCGTGGCTGACCGACGGGTTGGGCGACGTGCCGGTGTGCTTCGTGCACGACTCGACCGCCTACATGCTCGGGCTCCTCATGGAGCCGCGCATGAGCGGCTACCGGAGTGTGGCCGCGGTGATGCTGGGCACGGGGCTCGGGTTCTCGCTGTGCGTGGGCGGCACGATACTCAAAAACCCGCAGGGCGGGCCCGGCGTAAGCCTGTATAAGCAGCCCTACCGGGACGGCATCGCCGAGGAATATGTAGCGCGCCGCGGAATCATCGCGCGCTACGCCGCCGAGGTCCCCGGCGGGCAGATCGTGGACGTTGTGGACATCGCGGAGCGGGCGAGGGCTGGAGACGCGGCGGCGCGGCGCGTGTTCGCGCAGACCGGCGCAATGCTGGGCGAGATACTGCGGCCTGTGCTCGAGCAGTATGAGGTCGAGTGCCTGGTCGCGGGCGGACAGATAGCGCGATCTTTCGATCTATTCGAGGCGGAGCTGCGGCAGGCGCTTGCGGGGACCCGGGCGCTCAAGGCTATTCTTCCGGCGCTCGATTTTACCGGTACCCCGCTTCGGGGCGCGTTCGCGCACCTTAAGCGCTGCGTGGCCGGATAAATTCATCGGTGTCGGCGGGACGGAGCGTCCCGCCGCGCATTTTTTTCGCCCGGAAACGAACGGAGGGGGCCCGCTCCGCCATCTTCATATTTCTTAGCAGGAAATTTTATAAATTTTAAAAAAAACGATTGCAAAGCGTCCCAACATTTGCTATCATATCGTGGTGCGGAGTTGCTCCGCCTAACTATGACTGAAAGGAGGCCGGAATCCATGACTAAGACAAGAGGACACTATACCGCGTTGATCGCCGTTCGTACTGCGATTTTTGGGAGTGGTGTGCCCTGGAACCGGCCTGTCTGTTTGCGCTGATTCGATCAGTTCAGACGCCGCAGGCATCCGCCTGCGGCGTTATATATAAGCCGCAGGCAAGAAAAGACGCCTGCGGCTTTTTGCCGCCGCGGGCAAGGAGGATTCTATGAACCGATACAGGCTCAAAGCGCTTTGGGGCTTTATGAGCGGAGCGCGTATGTACTACCTGATCGCGGTCGCCAGCTCGCTGCTGACAGAGTGCTTTGCCTTTGCTATGCCGCTTATCATATCAAACACCGTCGACTACGGACTCAATGGCAAGCCGCTTCGGGCTCCGGCTTTTATCGCCCAGTGGATAGAAGGGCTGGGCGGCGCGCCGATGCTGGCGCGGAACCTGTGGATACCGGGCGTGCTGCTCGTATGCGTGATGCTGCTGCAGGGAGTTTTCATGTTCCTGCGGGGCCGCACCGTGTCAATGGGCGCCGAGACGGTGGCGCGCAGTATGCGAAACCGCCTTTACGACCATCTGCAGAGGCTCCCGTACGACTACCATGTGAAGGCCGAGACGGGCGACCTCATACAGCGCTCTACGACCGACGTCGAAACCGTAAGGCGGTTCTTCTCGGCGCAGTTCATACAGGCGGTGCGCATGATCGTCATGCTGGCGCTGGCCCTTGGAATACTGCTCTCCATCCATCCGCTGATGACGCTGTATTCTCTGGCGCTCATACCGTTCATCGTGGCGTCGTGCATGTGGTTCTTTAAGCGCATACAGAAGCAGTTTGCAGTGGTAGAGGAGGCCGACGGCCACCTCTCGACCGTAATGCAGGAGAATCTGACAGGAGTGCGCGTCGTGCGCGCGTTCGGGCGGGAACGCTTCGAGCTTGCGAAATTCAGCGTCGCCAACCGCGATATCCGGGACAAGAGCATACGTCTGACGCGGTTCTTCGCGTTCTTCTGGAGCAGCTCTGATATGATAGTCATAATCCAGCAGCTGGTCACTCTGCTGGTGGGCGTCTGGTACGCGGCCAGCGGCGCTATCACGCTGGGTGATTACATCGTTTTCAACAGCTATGTGGGGATGCTGCTCTGGCCGGTCAGGCAGTTCGGACGGGTGCTCTCCGACATGGGCAGGATGCTTATAGCGATGGGCCGCATCGATGAGGTGCTCAAAACGCCCGCCGAGGACTCGGGAGACGATCCCCAGGCCCCGCCCATCGACCGGGACATCGTGTTCGACCGCGTGACGTTTGGATACGACGACAAAGAGCCGGTGCTGCGCGAGCTTTCATTCACGGTGAAGGCCGGTGAAACGGTGGCCCTGCTGGGCACGACCGGAAGCGGTAAATCCACGATCATGCACCTCATGCAGCGCCTGTACGACGCTGACGAGGGACGCATAACGATCGGAGGAGTCGATATCCGCCGGATCGACAAGGCGCATCTGCGGCGCCGTGTGGGTATCGTGCTGCAGGAACCGTTCCTTTACTCGCGTACGATCCGCGAGAACATAGGAATCACCAAGGACAGCATATGCGACGAGGAAGTGGCCGACGCGGCCCGGGTAGCCTGCCTGCACGACGTGGTCGAGGAGTTCGAAAAGGGATACGACACGCTGGTGGGCGAGCGGGGCGTAACGCTGTCGGGCGGCCAGAAGCAGCGGGTCGCTATCGCGCGTACGATCATACGCGACTGCGACGTGCTTATATTCGACGACTCGCTGTCGGCGGTGGATACCCATACCGACGCGATAATCCGCAGTGAACTGCGCCGCCGCCGCAAGGGAATCACGACATTTATAATCTCGCATCGGATCTCCACGCTCAAGGAGGCCGACCGGATACTGGTGCTGGAGGACGGCAGGCTGACACAGCAGGGAACCCATGAGGAGCTTATCAACTCAGACGGACTGTACCGCCGGGTCTGGTCGCTGCAGGCCAGCCTGGAGGCTGATATGGAAAGAGAGGCGATTTCGGTATGAGCGCCATACAGGAAGAGGAATTTACGCAAAGCAAGGTGCAGTGGAGCACCTGGAAAAAGCTGCTATCCTACACGAGGCCGCACCGCCGGTCGGTCGCGATGACGCTACTGGCGATGGCGGTCGTGGCCATGGCCGACGTGGTAGGGCCGTACCTTAATGGATACGCGATCGACACGTTCATCACTCCGGGCTGGTGGGACGGTCTGGGCTGGTATGCCGCCATCTATCTCGTGCTGATCGTTTTCTCGTCGGTATGCGTATTTACGTTCATCCAGAATGCCGGTTATGTGGAGGCGAATATATGCCACGATATCAGGCGGGACTGCTTCCACCGGTTGCAGGAGTTGTCCATCTCCTACTACGACAGGACGCCGGTCGGGTACATCATGGCCCGCATGACCTCCGACTCCAGCCGCCTGGCCGACACCGTGGCCTGGTCGCTCGTGGACCTGTGCTGGGGATTCGGATTCATGGTGATATCGCTCGTAAGCATGTTTATATTCAACTGGCGTCTGGCGCTCGTGATGCTCGCGATACTGCCGCCGCTGACGGCGCTGTCGCTTATATTCCAGAAGCGGATACTGACCCACCAGCGCAACGTGCGCAAGCTGGGAAGCCGTATCACCGGCGCGTTCAACGAGGGGATCATGGGCGCGCGGACGACCAAGACGCTGGTGCGCGAGGATGGCAACTTCCGCGAATTTGCCGAGCTTTCGGGATCGATGCGCGAGAGCGCGATCCGGGCGGCGCATTATTCGGCGCTTTTCATGCCCATCGTCATGACGCTGGGATCGCTCGCCACCGGCGCGGTGCTGTGGCTGGGCGGATGGCAGGTGCAGGTCATGGGTTTGAGTCTCGGGGAGCTTTCGTTCTTTCTGAGCCTGTCGAATATGTTTTTTGAGCCGGTGCGCCATATCGCGATGATATTCGCGGAGCTGCAGAACTCGCAGGCGGCGGCCGAGCGGGTGATAGGCCTGCTGGAAAACCAGCCCGAGATCAGCGACACGCCCGAGGTTCTTAAGCGTTTCGGAGACTCGTTCGAGCCCAAACGCGAAAACTGGCCGCCCCTCACGGGCGAGGTTACGTTCGAGAACGTATCCTTCCAGTACAAGCAGGGCGAGAAGGTGCTCGAGGACTTCAGCCTGCATGTGCCGGCCGGACAGACCATCGCGCTGGTCGGAGAGACCGGCAGCGGCAAGACCACGATCGTGAACCTGCTGTGCCGCTTCTACGAGCCCACCGCCGGACGGATACTGATAGACGGCGTCGACTACCAGGAGCGCTCGCAGCTGTGGCTGCACTCGAACCTTGGGTATGTGCTGCAGTCGCCCCACCTTTTCTCGGGCACGATCCGGGACAACATCCGTTACGGAAAGCTGGACGCGACCGACGAGGAGATCGAGCAGGCCGCCCGGCTGGTGGGCGCGGACGGATTCATCAGCCGGCTGGAAAAAGGCTACGATACACCGGTGGGAGAGGGCGGAAGCCGCCTGTCGACAGGCGAAAAGCAGCTCATATCGTTTGCCCGGGCTATCGTGGCCGCGCCCGCGCTGTTTGTGCTGGACGAGGCGACAAGCTCCATCGACACCGAGACCGAGATGCGGATACAGGCCGCCATCGAGAAGGTACTTGAGGGGCGTACCAGTTTCATCATCGCGCACCGTCTCTCGACGATCCGGAACGCCGACCGAATACTGGTCATCGAAAAGGGCCGGGTCATCGAGAGTGGCACCCACAGAGAGCTGCTGGCCGCGCGCGGGCATTACTATCAGCTGTACACGAACCAATTCGTCGAGGAAAAGGGGCGGGCCCTGCTGGCCGGACGGGCGGCCGCCGGGCAGTCATAATAAAAGAAGGAGGCGGCTTTCGCTGGAAAGCCGCTTCTTTCCAT
>JBMNNN010000156.1:0-4992 GCA_050942555.1 Christensenellales bacterium | reverse complement strand
CGCAGCGTATACCGGATGTCGGCGTCCACGCACCGGAAGTGGAGTCCATTCTTGTTAGGCACGCTGCGGTTTAAGTAGCATCCTGTGAACAGCGTCGCCACGACGCCATTGCGGAACGTGATGACCGCCGAAGAATAGTCGTGCAGATCGTACCCCTCGCGGTGGACGATGCCCCGGCCCGCGGCGCAGTACACCTTCGCCGGTTCCCCGATGAGATAGCGCAGCATGTCGAAAAGGTGTATGTTCTGCTCGACGATCTGGCCGCCGCTCGTGGCGTAGGTCGGCCACCAGTACGGGCCGGGTATGCCCCCGAGCCACGCGCCGTCGATCAGGCCCACGACGCGCCCCGCGAGCAGCTCCCGCGTCTTTTCGATGATGTCGAGATAGCGGTCCTGGAACCCGACCGCGGTTACGATACCGGCCTTCCCGGCGGCGTCCCGTACAGAGTGGGCAAGCTCCATGCTGAGCGCCATCGGCTTTTCTACGAGGAAAGGAATCCCACGGCGGATAGCCTCAAACTCGATGAAGCCGTGCTGGTCGGGCGGGACGCAGATATAGAGCGCGTCGGGACGGGAGTCGTCCAGCATCTTTATATAATCTTCGTATACTTTGCCCGCCCCGGCGGCCGCCGCCTTTTCCCGCGCCCTTTCCGGGCGGATGTCCATGAACCCCGCGAACTCCACGTCCTCAAACTGCGCCAGATGATTGAGATGGTAATTGCATATGTTCCCGCATCCGACCATTGCAACCCTGACCTTGTCCACGATACTCACTCCTTCTGCGATATGAATTTAGCCCTCGGGCCGTATCTATGCGGCCAATCTTATACTACCATGCCGAAAAGGGCGGCGCAATTGCATTTTATTCGCTGGGTTTCGTGATATTCACATAGCCGTGTGTGCCGCTCATAGAGAGTGCAGTTCATATTGTATGTATACCAAATGCGATGATCCGGTGGCGCCCGCAGGCAACTGTTCATGAAATCGTTACACTCCTGTATGATAAACCGGCCCAAAATGTGGTACAATAATAGTGGGAACAGGAAGGGAGGATCGCACTTTTTTCCCATTGAAACTCATTGAAAGGGGTCGAAATCATGCGGATTACCATCAGCGGAAAGCACCTCAACATTACCGATGCGATGCGAAAGATGGCCCAGAAAAAGATAGGCAAGCTAGAGCGCTACTTTGAGCCCGAAACCGAAGCGATCGTCATCATGTCGTTGGAGCGGGATCTGCGCAAGGCGGAGATCACGATCCCCTTCAACGGAATCGTGCTTCGCGGCGAGGAGGCGGCCGAAGACATGCAAAAGTCAGTCGAAATGGCGGTCCGCAAGCTGGAAAAGCAGATCCATCGCTATCGTACACGGCTTGAGCGTCGGCTGCGGGAAGGAGCGTTCAGGGGCGCCGCGCCGATTGAGGAGGCCGAGGAGGCCGGAAGCGCCCGGATCGTGCGCACCAAGCGCTTCAATATAAAGCCCCAGGATATCGAGGAGGCCGCAATGCAGATGCGGCTGCTGGGCCACAGCTTCTATGTGTTCCGATCTGCGGAAACCAACGAGATCAATGTACTCTACCAGAGACGGGACGGCAGTCTGGGACTTATCGAGCCCGATTGAGAAGAGTATTTTAGAAAAAGGCACCCCGCGCCGCGGGGTGCCTTTGTTGCTGCTTACGGCCTGTACTGCTGCTCGAGCGCAATGACGCGGCTGCCTCGCACCGTCACCAGGTAGAGTATCGATTCTCCAGCGGCTACCACTTCCGGGTTGGTACGGTACAGGGCCCCAAAGTCGGATAACGAACGCTCGGTTCCCTCGGGCGCGGCCACGTTCCAGTCGGCGTCAAAAACGGTCCTTATATGCGTATCGTCGTCCATCGTGAACGTGCGCAGCCGGTCGTTCCGGTTGCGGACATATTCGTTGGGATCGTGGTCATAAATGCGCTCCTCCGCCTGCTGCCGGGTGATTCGCTCGTCCTCCATCAGCGCAGCTACGGCATCCTCTCCGGTAAGAACCTGCACATAGTCGAGCGTGATTTCCCCGGTCGCAGGGTCAAAAGCGGTGCACAGCGCGTAGCTCCACTCGACCGCGCCGCCTCCCAGCGGCCGCGGCTGGTCCGCGAGCGCCACCTCAGCCTGGGGCGCGCCCGCCGCGCCGGGATAGATCGCGTATTTGTCATAAATAAAGCCCAAACAGTCGGGCGTGAGATAGAAATGCGGCTGCGCGCCCTCCGCAAATCCGGTGCCTTCCCCGAGGTCCAGCAGCCACGGCGCGTCGGGCGGAAATCCGTAGTGGGCGATGAGGTTCTCGCGAATGAGCACGTTCAGCAGCGGCTCATAGCCCTCTCCGAGGAGATCCGCGAGGGACGGCATCCGCTCATTCAAAATATCGACCGTGAAGGAAAAGCCGAAGCTGTTGTCAGACGCGCCGCCCATATAGGCCGAAGCGATGCCGTACATGCTCAGGAACCGTCCGTCGTTGCGCGTGATCTCGATGCTGAAGGAAAGGTCGTGTGCCCCGGCCGTGCCCTGGGGCGGGTTGTCGGCGGCCCAATCGGCAAAGCGGCTCACGATATTTAGAACGCTCTGCCGCACGTTCGTATGAAGGAAGGCAAGCAGCGTATCGCTTCCCGTCACGGTAAAGGCCGGGACAACCCCATTGACGCGGTATGCCGCATGCGTCTCGATGAGCGGCTCAAGCGTCACGCTGACAGGGGACTCCCGCGACGGGGCCGGGGTGGGCACGACAGGCGCCGGCGGTTGGGTGGGAGCGGCTGTCGCAGGCTGTGCGGACGTTTCCCCGGTCACAGCCGGTTTTTCGGTCGGGGACTGCCCCTCAGTTGCCGCCGGTAACGTGCCGGCAGGCTCCGTGTTGCCCAGCTCGACCAACCCTGCCGTCTCGCAGCCCGCGATCAGGCTGCACAGTATAAAAAGCGCAGCGAAAATGACGGCTGCTTTTCCCTTGATCATAGATTTTCCTCCATAAACGATCGCTCTCCGCAGCGATGCACGAACCACGCAAAAAGCCGGGCCGTCGCCGCGTCTTCGGTCATCCGCTCGGGGTGCCACTGCACGGCCAGCGCCGGACGGCCGTCGGCGGCTTCGACCGCTTCGACGATGCGCCCGTCCTCCGACCACGCGACAGGCACAAGCGACGCGGGAATATCCCTTAGCGCCTGATGGTGGGTGCTGTTGACCACTCCGGGCACGCCCACGATCGATGACAGGATGCTACCCGGGCGTATGGTTATCCCGTGGCAGGGCGTTGGTAAATAGGGATGGGACAGGGCAAGCTCGCGCCCGATGTCCTGAACCAGCGTACCGCCCAGCGCCACGCACAGCACCTGTATGCCCCGGCATATGCCAAGCACGGGTTTCCGTGCCTCCCAGAATGCGCGGGCTGCCGCGATCTCCACCGCGTCCCGCTGCTCGGATATGTTTTTGCTGTACAGATTTGCGGCCCCATACAGCGCGGGCGCGATATCGCCCCCGCCGGGCAGCAGCAGCCCGTCCAGCGCTCGCGCCCACTCGCCCGCATCCCCGGGCGCCCCGGCCAGCATGACGGGCAGGCCGCCGGCCCGCGATATGGCTCCGGCGTATGTGACCGGCAGGTCGTACCGGAACGCGGCTTCGTCCGCTTTTTTACGATACCCGGGCGTGATGCCGATAATAGGCTTCATGGGCGGCCCTCCAAGCGCGGCTGTTTCCCGCCGCCGCGCTCATCGTAGCGCGCCACCCAGTCCATGACCTCGGTCTCGGGTATCGGTTTGGCGATGAAGTGTCCCTGTATGTACCGGATGCCCAGATCCTGCACCGCTTTGTCGTGCTCGGGCGTCTCCACGCCCTCCAGCACGATCGAAAAGCCGACCTGCCGGGATATGTCAATGAGTATGCTCAGAAGCTGACGCCGCAGCGGAGCCGAGACGCTGTGCGTATACGCGTCGTTCATCTTGATGATATCAAACCGGTGGGAGCCGACCAGCGACAGCGCCGAGTGGTTCCGGCCGAAATCATCGAGCGCGACGCCGATCCCGGCCGCGGACAGCCTGTCGATGCGGTCGTAGAGCAATTCAATATCGCGCGCCGCGTCGCCCTCCTTGACCTCGAGCCGCAGCAGTCCCGGCGGCGTACCGCTCTTTTTGGTCAGCTCGATCACCTGCGCGATAAAGTCGTCGTTGCTCAGCTCATCGGTCGACACGTTCACCGCGACGCGTATCGGTTCCTCGCGGCCGGCGTTTATTTCCCGCGCAAAGAACAGCGCCTTCTCGATCATATACAGGTCCACGAGGGGCAGCAGCCCAGCCCGCTGGGCGATCGATATGAACTGGGCGGGCATCAGCAGCCCGCGCTGCGGATGCTCCCAGCGAACCAGCGTTTCAAACGACATGATCTGCCCGGTTTGGGCGTCCACCACTGGCTGATACCACGCCGTGAGCTGCCCCTTGGACAGCGCCGCCCGCAGATCGCGCTTGAGGCGGTATTCGTCCAGCATATCCAGCTTCATCGTATCGGCGTACTCGACGAGGCGGTTGCCGCCCTCGGTCTTTGCCTTATACATCGCGATATCGGCCAGCGACATCAGCGTCGAGCGGTCGGTCGCGTTCTCCGGATAGTATGCGATGCCGATACTGGCCTTTACTTCGATGAACTCGTTGATGTGCAGCGCCGCCACCTGATGCATTATTTTTCGCGCCAGCGCGCGGCAGCTTTCCCGGTCGGCGGGGGCCGGGTCCATGATCAGGAATTCGTCGCCCGAGAGCCTCGACACAAGGCACCGGTCGGGGCACACTTCGCGCAGCATCCGTCCCACGCGCCGTATATATTCATCGCCCGCCTCATGGCCGTACATGTCGTTGACCATCTTGAATTTATCAAGATCCATGAACATCGCCATCATCAGTCTGCCTTCGGCCCGCTCGAACTGCTTCTCCATCCGCATGCGCATCCCGTCGCGGTTAAGAAGATCCGTCAGCGAATCGTGGTAGACCTTGTGCT
>JBMNNN010000157.1:0-4992 GCA_050942555.1 Christensenellales bacterium | reverse complement strand
CCGCCATCGAGCGGTCGCGGACGCCCGAGCTTGCGCGGTTCCTGTACGGGCTGGGGATTCCGAACGTGGGCGCAAAGATCGCCTCGGACCTGGCGCAGCATTTTGGCACGCTTGCGCGCGTTCAGGCGGCGACGCACGAGGAGTTGACCGCGCTGCGCGACATCGGCGAGGCCGTCGCGGCCTCGATCACCGAGTTTTTTGCCGACGAAGGCGTGCGGCAGACGCTGGCGCGGCTCGAGGCGGCCGGCGTGCGGCCCCGCCCGGCCGGGGCGGCGGTCGGGGAGGGCGCGCTTACCGGCAAGACATTCGTGCTGACCGGCACGCTGCCCACGCTGACGCGTCAGCAGGCGAGCGCGCTTATCGAGCGCCATGGCGGCCGCGTATCGGGGAGCGTCAGCGCGAAGACCGACTATCTGCTGGCCGGGGAAAAGCCCGGCTCGAAGCTCGACCGGGCCCGGGAGCTTGGCGTTTCCGTTGTGACCGAGGACGAGCTCATCCGGATGACGGGCGGGGAGGAGTAAGTGATGAAGCTGGGCAAACTGACGAGCGAGGAGCTCGGGCGCATCGTACTGTCGGCGCTCATCCCGCGGCGCGACGACGTGGTGCTGCGGCCGGGTATCGGGATTGATTGCGGCGGCGTGAGGGTGGGCGACGCGGCGTGCGTGCTGTCCACAGACCCCATCACGGCGGCTGACCGGGACGCGGGCTGGCTGGCGGTGCATATATCCTGCAACGATGTCGCCGCCGCCGGGGCCGAGCCCGCGGGAGTGCTGCTCACCGTGCTTGCGCCGCCCGATACGCGGCCTGAGGACGTGCGGCGCGTCGTCGAGGACGCGCAGACCGCCGCGGCTGAGGTGGGCGTTGAAATCATAGGCGGGCACACGGAGGTCACCGATGCGGTCCGCCGGATGGTGCTGTCGGCCACGGTCGTGGGCAAGGCTCCCCTGGGCCGGGTTTTCTCGGCGGCCGGAGCGCGGCCGGGAGACGCGATCGTCATGACCAAATGGGCCGGTATCGAGGGAACGATGATCCTTGCCGCCGATTACCCCGATCTCGTCGAGGGCGCGTTGACGCCCGAGGACGGGGAGACGCTGCGCAGCCTGCGCGGGATGCTCAGCGTGGTGCCCGAGGGGCGGGCCGCGGCGGAGCTTGCGGTGACGGCGATGCACGACGTTACCGAGGGGGGCGTGCTGGGCGCGCTGTGGGAGATGGCCCGGGCCTCAGGATGCGGCGCCTGCGTCGATGCCGGGAGAATACCCGTACTGCCCTGTACGCGGCGGATATGCGACAGACTGGAGCTTGATCCGCTGCGCCTCATATCCAGCGGGTCGCTTCTCATAACGGCTCCCGACGGCCGGGCCGTAGTGGACGCGCTCGCCGCGCGGGGCATTTCCGCCGCGGTCATCGGACACATGACCGAAGGGGAAATCGCGATACGGCGCGGGAACGAGGCCTTTCCCGTCGAGCCGCCGGGGAGCGACGAGTTATACCGCGTTATCGGCTGATATCGGGCCAAAATGCGGCCGAAGGAACGCGCAGCGACAGCGAAAAACCTTTAAATTGTATTTATTTATGCTATAATAGAGTGATTCTGCTCGCACCAGGAAGAAGGTGACTGCAATCATACACAGCATGACGGGATTTGGCCGATGTACGGTCCAGCGGGACGGACGGAAGATTACGGTGGAGCTCAAGTCGGTCAACCACCGCAATCTGGATCTGGCGATCCGCCTTTACAGGACCGTTTCCTTTCTGGAGGAAGGGATACGCGCCGCGCTGAGTGCGCGGCTCGTAAGGGGCCACATCGACGTCTACCTGAACTATATCAACGAGCGGGACGACCATAAACAGGTGACGGCCGATATACCGCTGGCGCGGGCCTACGCCGCAGCGATACGGGAGCTTTCCGCGACGCTGGGCGCGAGGGGCGGGCTGAAGGTCGATACGCTGGCCGGGCTGCCCGATGTGCTGCGCGTAACCGAGGCCGACGAGGACGAGGAGGCGCTGCGCGCGCTGGCCGCCGAGGCGTTGGAGGGCGCGCTGACCGAGCTCATCGAAATGCGCCGCCGCGAAGGGGAGCGGCTGCGCGAGGATCTCACAGAGCGGCTGGACTTAATGGAGCGTCTTGCCGCGCAGGCAGCCCAAAGAGCGCCCGACGTCGTGACCGATTACCGGGACAGACTCAAAGCCCGCATCGCCGAGCTGTTAGCGAGCGCACAGGTGGACGAGCCGCGGCTTGCCACCGAGGTGGCGCTGTTTGCCGACAAGGCCAGCATCGACGAGGAGCTAGTGCGCCTGATGAGCCACATCGGGCAGGCGCGCGCGCTACTTGATGCCTGCGAGCCGGTGGGCCGCAAGCTGGATTTCCTGGTTCAGGAGCTGAACCGCGAGGTCAACACGCTGTGCGCCAAGGCCAACGATATCGATATTATCAACATCGGGCTGTCCCTGAAGAACGAAATCGAGAAGATCCGCGAGCAGGTGCAGAACATCGAATAGGGGGAGCGGGAATGCAAATCAAGCTCATCAACATCGGTTTTGGCAACATCGTCTCGGCGGGACGCGTGATCGCGATCATCAGCCCCGAGTCGGCCCCGATCAAGCGAATCATTCAGGAGGCGCGCGAAAGCGGCCGCCTGATCGACGCCACCTACGGCCGGCGCACCCGCGCGGTCATCATCACCGACAGCGACCATGTGATCCTTTCGGCGGTGCAGCCCGAGACCGTGGCTAACCGGGTCGACACCCAGGACGCCCGTGAGGAGAACGAGTCTTGATGCGCGAATACAAGGGGCTGCTGGTGGTGGTATCAGGACCCTCAGGAGCGGGAAAGGGTACGGTGTGTCGGCATCTGATGGAGATACGGCCCCAGCTGGTGCCCTCGGTGTCGGTCACAACCCGCCCGCCCCGCCCCGGCGAGCGCGAAGGAGTGCACTATTTTTTCCGCACGCCCGAGGAGTATGAGCGGATGCGGGAGGCCGGCGAGTTTCTGGAGAGCGCGACCGTGTACGGCAACGAATACGGGACGCCGCGCCGGTTTGTGTACGAACATCTGCGGGCTGGCCGCGACGTGCTGCTGGAGATCGACATACAGGGCGCGCTGCAGGTCAAGGAGCGGGTCGAGCAGGGCGTGTTTATATTCATACTGCCCCCGTCGATGAAGGAGCTGCGCGACCGCATCACGGGCCGGGGCACCGAACCCAGGGACGTGATCATCCGCCGTTTCGCAAAGGCATACGAGGAGCTCAACTTCGTAAGCCGCTATAACTATGTCGTCGTCAACGACGTCGCCCGGGAAGCCGCCCGGCGCATCGAGGCGATACTGATCGCCGAGCACTGCCGCGCCGATCGGAACCGGGAACTCAATCGAAGACTGTTAGAGGAGGTTTTCCCCGATGATGTATCCCCCCATCAATGAACTTCTGGACAAGGTGGACTGCCGCTTTACGCTGGTGGTCGAGGTGGCCAAGCGCGCCCGCCAGCTGGTAGAAGGAGCGCCGAAATTGACCGATTACGAGAGCGATCGCCCGGTCAGCATCGCGGTGCACGAGATTTATGAGGGCAAGGTCCGGTGCGACCGCACCGTGGACGGCCAGTAGGGCGGGAGAACGCCATGAGCTCGCGATGCGTGGTGCTGGGCATCACGGGCGGCATCGCCGCCTATAAGTCCGCGCAGATCGTCAGCCGGCTGCGCAAGCAGGACGTCGAGGTGCGCGTCATCATGACCCAAAACGCGACGCGCTTCATCACGCCGCTGACGCTCCAAACGCTGTCGGCCAATCCGGTCGCGGACGACCTTTTTAACCGCGAAACTCCGTGGGAAGTCGAACACATCAGCCTGGCCAAACGAGCCGATGTGCTCGTGATCGCGCCTGCCACCGCGAACGTCATCGCGAAGATGGCGTCAGGCATCGCCGACGACATGCTGACGGCCACGGTGCTCGCGACCCGCGCGCCGGTACTCGTCGCCCCGGCGATGAACGCCAATATGTACCTGAATCCCGCGACGCAGGACAACATCGCCGCGCTGCGCGGGCGGGGCGTTCTCTTCGTCGAGCCGGGAGAGGGCCGCCTAGCCTGCGGCGACACCGGGCCGGGCAGGATGGCCGAGCCCGGGGAAATCGTATCGCGGATCCTTGCGCTGCTGGACGGCGGCGACCTGAAGGGTCTCCGGGTGCTGGTGACGGCCGGTCCGACGCGGGAGCCGTTGGATCCGGTGCGCTTTCTGACAAACCGCTCCACCGGGAAAATGGGCTACGCGCTGGCCGAGCGCGCGCGCCGCAGGGGCGCGTCGGTGACGCTGGTGTCGGGTCCGGTCGCGCTTACGCCCCCGCAGGGCGTGGAAACGGTGCCCGTGGAGACGGCGCAGGAGATGTTTGACGCGGTGGTGGCGCGCTTCGCCGAGAGCGACATCGCGATCAAAGCCGCCGCGCCCGCCGATTTCCGGCCCCGGGAATGCGCGGCTGTTAAGATGAAAAAGGACGGCGGCGGCCGGACGCTCGAGCTGGCGGCCAATCCCGATATCGCGGCAGAGCTGGGACGCCGCAAGGACAGGCAGATACTCGTGATATTCGCCGCCGAGACCGGGGAGCCGCTGGACAGCGCGCGCGACAAGCTCGCGCGCAAGAACGCCGACATGGTCGTCGCCAACGATGTGACCAGGCCTGGAGCCGGATTTGGGACCGATACCAATATCGTGACCCTGCTCACCCGGGACGGTCAGCCCGAATCGCTTCCGCTGCTCAAAAAGGACGAAGTGGCCGACCGCATCCTCAGCGCGGCGCTGGCACTTTACCGGAAGCGGAATCCGTAACCGGACCGACCGCGTACTCCGCACGCGATCTGTACTGATCGACGCCCCTCCGGGAGAGCCGCGGGGGGTTTGTTTCGTTGTAAGGAGGAGGAACGCCCGATGTCCCAGTATGCCCAGATCATCGTGGATATCGCCAGCGCATCGGTGGACCGCGTATTCGATTACCGGATTCCCGGCAC
>JBMNNN010000197.1:0-3586 GCA_050942555.1 Christensenellales bacterium | reverse complement strand
TCGTATTGTACCATTCGCCCGTAAAGGTTGTCCAGTCCGGGGCCCGGCCTATGTGCGGGTAAAGCCCTCGCCCAGCACCTCGTTGGCCTCGGAGACGACGACGAACGCCTGCGGATCCTCGGATTCTACCAGCCGCTTGAGTCGGGGAATCTCAATGCGGCTCACGATGCACAGAAGCGTCTTTCGGTCGGTACCGCTGTACATGCCCCGGCTGTAGAGCGCCGTTACGCCCCGCTCCAGCTCACTGAGTATGCGCCGGGCGATCTCGTCCGAATGCTCGGATATGATGAAGCATGCTTTTGCGGGGTTCAGTCCGTACTGCACAAATTCGGTGGCCCGCGCCGACAGGAACAGCGCGACCAGCGCGTAGAGCGCCAGCTTCGGATTAAATACGATGCCCGCCGCCACGACGACGCACAGGTCCACCGCGAAAAGCACCCAGGCCACCCGGATATGGGGCAGCAGCCAGTTAATAATCTGGGCGATCATATCGGTTCCGCCGGTGGTCGCGTTGCCCCGCAGCACGAGGCCGACGCCCGCGCCCATTAAAAGACCCCCGTACACGGTAGCCAGCAGTACGTCGCCTCCCATCACCGACTCGATCGCCCCGGGTATCGGCAGCATATCGATAAGAAGGGATAACATCAGCATGCCCGCCAGCGAACGCATGAGGAACGTCGCTCCGCGCATCCGCGCCGCGATCAGAAAAATGGGGACATTAAGGCAGGCCATGATTAAGCCAACCGGCCATCCGGTTCCAACGTGTATGAGCGTCGCCACCCCCGAAAGGCCGCCCGGAGCGATTCGGTTGGGTATGAAAAAAAGGTCGAACGCGACCGCAATGAGAAAGCTGCCGCATACGATCTGGGCCCAGTCGATGAGTCTTTTGGGAAGCCGCTCGATTTTGGCGCGTATCATTGCGATTCTTCCCTGAGGCTCATGAGTGCGGCGGGAAGGCTGTCGATGAGGTCCGAGGCGATCAGCGCACGCATGCCCCGCTTCGCCGCCGCGATATCCCCGGCCTTCCCGTGGAGCCACGCGCCCATCACTGCGGCCTCGAAGAGCTCCGCGCCCTGGGCCGCGAGTCCCGCGATAATCCCGGTGAGCACGTCGCCCGAGCCGCCGGTCGCAAGCCCCGCGTTGCCGGTCGTATTGATGACCAGCCTCCCGTCGGGCGCCGCGATCACGCTGGACGCGCCCTTAAGGAGCACCACCGCGCCGGTGCGCTCAGCCGCACGCTGCGCGTGCCCGATCATATCATCGACGATTTGCGCGACCGGTGCGCCTGTGAACCGGGACAGTTCGCCCGGATGGGGCGTCAGGCACAGCCTGCCGCGGCTGCGCAGCGCTTCATCGTGCCCGGCCATCGCGATGATGCCGTCGGCGTCCAGCACGAGCGGCATGGCGGTTTCGATGGCGAGCCTTCGCACCAGCGCCGCCGTGCCCTCGGCGCGGCCCAGCCCCGGGCCCATCGCCAGCACGGTCTTTCCCTCGAGCGCGCGCAGCGCCGCGTCGGCGCTTTGCTCGGAAAACGCGCCGTCGCGCCCGGCGATGGGACGCGTCATGACCTCCCAGGCGGGATTTGCCGCAGCATCCCGCGGGTATAGCCAGGTCGACAGCCCCGCGCCCGCCCGGAGCGCCGCCAGGCTGGCGAGCGCGCCCGCGCCCATCATCCCCTCCGAACCGGCCACGACGGCTACGTGCCCATAGTGCCCCTTGTGGGTGTTGGACGGCCGCGCGGGAAGCCGCGCGGCGACGTTGGCCGCCTCCCATGCCCGGCAGGACGCCTGGTCGAGTATGTCCGGGGATATGCCGATATCGTCGGTCGTCAGCGTCCCGGCGTACTCTCTGCCCGGATACAGCAGGCATCCGCGCTTGGGGCAGCCGAATGTGACCGTAGCGCTCGCGCGCACCGCGCGTCCCCGGACTGCGCCGGTCGTGCCGTCGATGCCCGAGGGGATGTCCACCGACAGCACCGGGAGTCCGCTGCCGTTGATCCAGCCGATCGCCGCGGCGATCTCTCCTGTCACATCCCTGTCAAGACCGGTCCCAAGCAGCGCGTCCACTACGAGGTCGGGCCGCGGATCGCTCCACGCGGTGGGATCGAAGCCCCGCCGGACGGGCACCGGAAGCCGATGAAAATTAACCGCCGCGTCGCCGCGCAGAGCTGTCGGATCGGTCAGCAGCGCGACGGAGACGGCATACCCTCTCCGATGAAGCAGCCTGGCTGCGGCCAGCCCGTCTCCGCCGTTGTCGCCGCCGCCGCACAGCACGAGCATCCTTCCTCCCGGCGGCAGCATCGACGCCGCCTGCCGGGCTACCGCCTCGGCTGCCCGCTCCATCAGCGTCAGACCGGGAACGCCCCGCTCCCGGATCGTGCGCTGATCCATGCTCCGCATCTCACCAGGCGTCGCTATCGGTATCATGCCGCTCACTCCTTTCGGCCACCGCCTGGGCCACCGCGTCGGTCTGGTTATGGGATATCGACACCCACAGCCGGATACCGGAATACCGCCGCGCCGTTTCGCCCAGCAGCCGCGCTGTCGGGGCACCCTTTTCGCCGGGCAGTATCTCCACATCGCCGGGAGAGCATCCGGCCAGCCCGCAGCCCAGCGCCTTGGCCACCGCCTCCTTGGCGGCGAAGCGGCCCGCGGCCCAGCGTTCGGGCTGCGGGTGGCAGCCGAGCAGCTCCCGCTCGGCCGCGGTAAACACACGCTGGGCGAACCGCGGATTCCTCAGCGCCCGCCCGACCCGCGCGATTTCGACGATGTCTATGCCGACTCCCGTTATCATCGGCGCTCCCCGGCCGTTACCGCGTTGACGATCGCCCGCGCTACCGCCTCCACCGCCGCCACGCAGACCCGGTTAAAGTCGCACGCCACCCGTCCTGTAGACAGCGCGAAGAGCGTATCCCCATCCATCGCGGTGTGCACCGGCCGGATGGACAGCGCCAGCCCGTCGTGGGCGACGCACGCAAGCCGCGCGGCCTGCACGCCTGTGAGTATGCCGTCGGTCGCGATAACCCCGATCGTGGTATTGACGCCTGCGGGCGCTCCGCCCGCTCCGTCCAGCATGAGCGCGATCGGATCGGCGAACGCGCCGTTCACCCGTACGCCCGCCAGCGTGTGGCCTGTACGGTGGTCGACGACATTCCCGACCGCGTTGACCGCGACGAGCGCCGCCACCGTAACCCCGCCCGTCTTTACCGACGCTGCGCCCACGCCGCCGGGCATCGCGTGCGCCATCCCCATGAGCTTTCCGACGGTTGCGCCGGTCCCGGCACCCACACGGCCCTGTTCGGGCGGCGCAGCCGACGCGGATTGACAGGCCGCATAGCCCATCTCCCGATCGGGCCGCCTGTCGGCCCGGCCCACCTCCAGATCGTAGAGCACCGCGGCGGGAACGATGGGCACCCGCGCCGCGCCGGTATCGAATCCGATGCCCCGTTCCTCCAGGTACCGCATGACGCCGCCCGCCGCGTCGAGCCCGAAGGCCGAGCCGCCCGTCAGCAGCACCGCGTGCACGCGCTCCACCGTCCGTCCGGGCGCGAGCAGATCGGTCTCCCGCGTACCCGGTGCGCCTCCCC
>JBMNNN010000017.1:0-22381 GCA_050942555.1 Christensenellales bacterium | reverse complement strand
CGACCGCGCCTTCCCGGCACAGTATCACCGTGCAGCCGGTAGCCGCTTCCCGGTCGGTCGCGTGTCCCACCATCAATCCGGCTACATCGGTTATCGTGCCCTCGTATATCATGGCTCTATCCTCCTTACCGAAAACTCGCCCGAACGCAGCGGTATGAGCGCCGAGCCGGTGTCGATGAGCAGCCGTCCCTCGTCGTCCACGCCCGTAAGCACGCCCTCCAGCGACTGGCCGTCCAGCGTGACCCGGACCTGCTGCCCCTCGTAGGCCATGTGTGCGCGGTACCGCCTGAGCACCCCGTCAAACGAGCCGGATTCGATCCATTCGTCCCACAGGCTCTCGAACGCGCCCAGCACCGCGGCGGCCAGCGCGGCGCGGTCTGCGGTCCGGCCCGTCTGCTGCAGCGTTCCCGCGGTGGCCCGGATCGCCTCGGGCATGCTTTCGGGCGTGCCGCGCACATTGATGCCGATTCCCACGACGATCCAGTATGTGACTTCCGCGGCTGCGCTGAGTTCGGTGAGTATGCCGCAGACCTTCCGGTCCCCGATGAGGATATCGTTGGGCCACTTGATCAGAAACCGGGTACCCGGGAAGAGCCCCTCCAGGGCCTCGGTCACCGCCGCCGCCGCGGCCAGCGTCACGCGCTGCACCTCGGCGGGCTGCATCGCAGGGCGCAGCAGCAGGCTCATCGTGAGCCCGTCGCCGGGGGCGCTCATCCACGATCGTCCGTAGCGACCCCTTCCGGCTGTCTGCTCCTCGGCTATCACCACCGCGCCATGCGGCGCGCCCTCCTCGGCCCACCTTTGGATCTCCGCGTTCGTCGAGTCCACGCTGGGCAGAACGCGCAGCACGCGGCCCAGCCAGCGCGTCGCTAGCTGTACCAGCACGCGGGGCGGGTCAAGACGATCGGGCTGGTCTGTCAGCGCATACCCGCGGTTGGGCGCCGAGTGTATCGCGTAGCCCAGCGCGCGCAGCTGCCTGATATGGCGGTTGACCGCCGCGCGGCTTATGCCCAGCGCTTCTCCCAGAGCCTGTCCCGAGAGCGCGCTTCCCTGCGCCGCGATGAGCGCGGAAAGCACTTTTTGTCGGCTGTCCACGTGTTCCTTCCTCTCCATATTCCGGAATATCCATAGTATACACCAGACGGCGAGGAATTTCATTCATGATATGTGTAAAAAATGATAGATTTAGGTGACGTTCCGCTGGGTCCGGCACTAAACATCGACTTGCCTTTCATGATTGGAACATCGGGGGAACGTTATATTGTTAAGGGGCGATGCGGGCGTCGCCCCGAGACGCCCCGCGACAGGTCGGGCGGATGCGTTAAGCTTTCTTGTGTTGTGGCTATATCTTGTGAATGCTCATCCCTTCCACATCGTGCGCGGCCTCCCCGAGCATTTCCGCGAATGTCGGGTGCGGGTATACGATCGCCGAAAGCTCCGCCAGCGTCGCCTCCAGACCCATCGCGGCCGCTATCCCGGCGATCATGTCGGTGGCGGCGGGGGCCATGACGTGCGCGCCCAGTATCTCTCCTGTCGAGCGGTCGGCAATAATTTTCGCGAAGCCCTCACGGACGCCCGCGATCGCGGCCCGGCCGTTTGCCGCCGCAGGAAACGAGCCGATGGCCACGTCGCCGAAGCGCTGCCGGGCCTCGGCCTCGGTGAGCCCGACCGACGCGATCTCGGGGCTTGTGTACACGCACGCGGGAATCGCGCGGAAGCGCCTGAATGTCCGGTCCCCGGCGATATCCGCGACCGCCGTGAGCGCCTGGGCCGTCGCCGCGTGCGCCAGCTGCGGTCCGCCGGTGATGTCGCCCGCCGCATATATGCCCGGGACGCCCGTCCGCATCGCGGCGTCGGTGCGGATAAACCCGCGCACGGTTTGAATCCCCGCCTCGCCGAGCCCGGTGTCTCCTGTGCGTGGGCGGCGTCCCGCCGCGCATATGACCGCGTCGCAGGCCGTATGACGCTCCGCACCGCCCTGCGCGTAGGTCACGAGCGTTTCGCTGCCCGGCTCGATGCCTGTCACCGACGTGCCGGTATGGATCGCCACGCCCCTTTTCTCCAGCGACTTTCGCAGCGCGGCCTGTATATCGGCGTCGAAGCCCGGAAGCAGCGTGTCGGTGAGCTCGAGTATCGTCACCTGCCTATCAAGCGCATGGAAAAGCGTCGCGAACTCCACGCCGATCACGCCGCCCCCGATGATGACGATGCGATCGGGGCAGGCCGTCCACGCGAGCGCCCCGTCGCTGTCGAACACCGACGGACCGTCGATGCCCGCTATGCGCGGCCGCGCGGGCTGCGAGCCGGTAGCCAGTATGATGTTCTTCGCGGCAATCCGGTCTGTGCCGTCGACTGCGATCGCGCCGGGGCCTGCGAGGCGGCCATAGCCGCGTATGAGCTCGCACCCGGATGCGCGTATAAGCGATTCCACCCCGCGCCGGAGCCCGGCCACGACGCTGTCCCTGCGCGCCGCGACGGCCGCGTAGTCGAAGTCCACGCTCGACGCGCGCAGCCCGAATCGCGCGCATTCCTTCATCTGCTGGTACAGTCCCGCGGCGTGCAGCAGCGCTTTGGTCGGGATGCAGCCCCGGTTAAGGCATGTGCCGCCCGGAACGTCGGCTTCGATCACCGCAGCCTTCATGCCGCGCCGGGCTGCCGCGATGCCCGCGGCATAGCCGGCTGGTCCGCCGCCCAGTACCGCTACGTCGTATGGTTGCATGGTCCGTATCCTTTCCGCTACAGCAGCAGCCCGGGATTTTGCGCCAGTTCCTTTATGCGCTGGAGGAACCGGGCCGCTGGAGCGCCGTCCACGATGCGGTGGTCATATGTGAGCGTCATCGTCATCACAGGGCGGATCGAGATCGCGTCGTCCCGCACGACCGGCGTGCGCTCGATTTTTCCAAGCGCAAGTATCGCGCACTCGGGCGGGTTGATGATGGCGACGAAATCGTCCACGTCGAACATGCCAAGGTTCGTGATCGTAAACGTGCCGCCCCGGTATTCGTCGGGGGAGAGGCCGCCCCGGCGGGCGCGGGCGATGAGATCCGAGGACTGCGCCGCGATTTCCGGCAGCGTGAGCGTGTCGGCGTTCCGGATGACCGGCACGATGAGCCCCTGCTCCAGCGCCACGGCGATGCCGATGTGTACCGTGCGCTTTTGTATGATTCCCTCGGGAGTAAGCGAAGCGTTGATGGCCGGGTGCTCCCGCAGCGCGCGCGACACGACGCGCACGAAGACGTCGTTCACAGACAGCCGAATTTCGCGGGCCTTGAATTCTTCCCGCAGGGCCATGAGCGCGGTCATATCGACCTTCATGCGAAGGCATGCCTGCGCCATCTCATGCAGGCTGGCCGTCATGTTGTCGGCGATGATCCGGCGTATGCCGGTGAAGGGCACGAGCGTGTCCTGCGGCGCCGAAGGCCCGGCCGCGGGCGGCGCAGCCGGTTCCATCGCGGACAGCACATCGTCCTTCAGGATCTTTCCGCCCGGGCCCGTCCCGGCTATGCCCGAAACGTCCACTCCCCGGGCGCGGGCTACGGCGGCCGCGAGCGGCGTGATTTTCGGCGCGCTGCGCGCCGCCTCCACGTCGCGCAGTATAATGCGCCCGGCGGGGCCTGAGCCCCTGATCGTCGCCAGGTCGATGTTGCTGCGTGCGGCCAGCGTCCGGGCTGCCGGAGTCGCGACGATCCGCTGCGCCGGGGCCTGCTCATTGGCGGGCTTAGGCTCCGCGTGTTCCGCCGCTTCGCCCTCCTCGCCGATGAGCGCGATGGCCTGCGTGATGGGTACCGTTTCGCCCTCGCCGCGCAGTATTTTTATGAGCGTGCCGCTGCGGGGCGCGTCGATCGTGATGGTGAGCTTGTCGGTCTCCATCTCGAAAAGGGGCGCGCCCTCCTCGACATGCTCACCCTCGCGGACCAGCCATCGCATGATGGTCCCCTCGGTCATCTGCAGGCCCTGTTTGGGCATGATGACTTCGTATGCCATGGCTTACCTCCTTATCGGTAGCAGACCCTGCGCACGGCGTCCAGGAGCTCTGATTCCTGCGGAACCACCGCGTTCTCAAGGCCCAGGTTAAAGGGCAGCGTGCAGGCTTTGGCCCCGAGCCGCAGCACCGGCGCATCCAGCTCGTCGAACGCCTTTTCCATGATCATCGCCGCGATTTCCGCTCCGGGCCCGGCGTTTTTGTGGGCTTCATGCACGACGACGGCCCGGTGGGTTTTCGCGACGGATTTGAGGATCGTTTGCTCGTCGAACGGTATCATCGTGCGCGGGTCGATGACCTCGACGCTGATCCCTTCTTTTATGAGCGTATCGGCGGCGCGGAGCGCCTTGTCCACGTAAAGGTGGGTGGCGATAACCGTCGCGTCGCGGCCCTCGCGGACGACGCGCGCGCTGCCGAACGGAACCATGTACTCCGGGTCGTCGGGCACCTCGCCCTTGACCACGTAGAGCGCCTTGTGCTCGATGAACAGCACCGGGTTGTCGTCGCGGATCGCGGTGCGCAGCAGCCCGGCCGCGTCGGCGGGGGTAGAGGGCATCGCGACCCTGATTCCCGGTATGTGCATGAAAAACGCCTCGACGCTCTGCGAGTGCTGTCCGGCGTTGCCCCGGCCGATGCCCTGCTGGCCGCGGATGACGAGCGGCACGCGCGCCCTGCCGCCGAACATATAGCGGATCTTGGCCGCCTGATTGAGTATCTGGTCCATCGCTACGTAGGTAAAGTCCATATACATGAGCTCGACGACCGGACGCATGCCGGTTACGGCCGCCCCGATGCCCGCGCCCACGAGCGCAGCCTCGGATATGGGCGTATTGCGCACCCGCTCCTTGCCAAACTCCTTATAAAGATCCCGCGTGCAGCCGAATATGCCACCCTGCTCGGCGACGTCCTCGCCCATCACGAATACGGCGGGATCGCGGCGCATTTCTTCAGCCAGCGTGTCCCGTATGGCGACAGCGTATGTTTTGATGCTCACAGCGATGCGCCTCCCTCGTAAAATACGTCGTCCATCACGCGCGTGGGGTCGGGCTCGGGGCTGGACAGCGCGAACTCCACCGCCTCGGCGATCGTCCGCCCGGCGCGGGCCTCCAGCTCGTCAAGCGCCTCCGCGGAAGCCAGGCCGCGCGCAAGAAGCTCCGCGCGAAGCCGTTTGATCGGGCACTTTTCCTTCCACGCCTCGACTTCCTCCCGAGTCCGGTACACCTGCGGGTCGCCTGTCCAGTGGCCGAACCATCGATAGGTCTTGCACTCAATGAGCGTTGGTCCCTCTCCGGCGCGCGCCCGCTCGATGGCCCGCTGGGCGGCGGCGTACACGGCGATCGCGTCGTTGCCGTCCACCACCTCGCCGGGGATGCCGTAGGCCGCTGCGCGCACCGCGATGTCGGGAACCGACGTGCTCTCGCGCACCGGAACCGATATGCCAAAGCCGTTGTTCTCGCACACGTAGACCGCGGGCAGCTTCCACACCGCCGCAAGGTTCAGCGACTCATGGAATATGCCCTGGTTGGAGGCGCCGTCCCCGAAGAATGAAACGGCGACCTGGCGGGTCCCCCGCATCTTCGCCGACAGCGCCGCGCCCGTCGCGATCGGTATCCCGCCGCCCACGATCGCGTTGGCGCCCAGGTTGCCCCTGTCGAAGTCCGCGATGTGCATCGACCCGCCCCGTCCCTTGCAAAAGCCCGTCTCCTTGCCCATCAGCTCCGCCATCGCGTAGCGCGGGTCCGATCCTTTGGCTAGGCAGTGCCCGTGGCCGCGGTGGGTGCTGGTGATGTAGTCGTCGTCATTGAGCAGCGCGCACACCGAGGCCGCGATGGCCTCCTGGCCCGCGTAGAGGTGTACCGAGCCTCGCAGCAGGTTGCGGCCAAAAAGCTCGTATGCCTGCTCCTCGAACTTGCGGATGATGTGCATCATGTGGTAAATATCGAGCAGCCGTTCATCGATGCCCATGCTGTTTCCTCCCTCCTTAAATCCCAAGACCGCGCAGCAGCCGGGGAATGTCCTCGGTGCTCCGGGCGATCAGCGCACCGGCGTCCCACAGCAGCTCTTCCTTGCGCGCGGCGCTGCCGGTCCCGTCGGCCGATACGATCGCGCCCGCGTGGCCCATGCTGCGCCCGGTCGGGGCGTTCTTGCCCGCGATGAGCGCGACGACCTTCTTTGTCATGCCCGCGATGTAGTGCGCCGCCAGCTCCTCCTCGCCGCCGCCGATTTCGCCGATCAGCACGACGGCGGAGGTCTCGGGATCGCTCTCAAGGAGCGGCAGCAGATCGATGAACGTCGAGCCGGGTATCATGTCGCCGCCCACGCCCACGCAGGTGGACTGGCCGATGCCGGCCCGGGTCATCGCGAATACGGTTTCGTAGCAGTTCGTCGCGCTGCGCGAGAGCATGCCCACCGGCCCGGGCGAGAAAATCGTGTGCGCCATGAATCCCGCCTTCGCCCTGCCCGGGGATATGACGCCGAATGAGTTGGGGCCGATGACGGTCGCGCCCAGCCGACGGGCGGTATGATAGACGCCCATCATGTCGTGCACCGGCACATGCTCGGCGATCATGATGATGAGCGGTATGCCCGCCTCCATCGCCTCGTACGCCCCGGCTGCGGTGAACCGCGCGGGCACGAACAGCACCGTCGCGTTCGCGCAGGTCGCCTCGGCCGCCTCTCGGACTGTGTCGTATACCGGTACGCCGTGCACCGACATGCCGCCCTTGCCGGGCGTGACGCCGGCCACGACGCGCGTGCCGTAGGCGAGCATCTGCTGGGTATGAAAAGTGCCCTCCCGGCCGGTGATGCCCTGCACGATGAGGCGGGTATTGCGATCCACCAGTATGCTCACAGCATGTGCCTCCTCTCGCAGAGCGCGTCCACGCCCTGGGACAGCCCCTCGACGTACTGCACGCCGGGGATATCCCCGAGTATCGCGACGCCCTCCTGCTTGTTGGTTCCCTCGAAGCGGACGATGACCGGCCGCCCGTCGCCGGGCCTTTC
Source organism: Christensenellales bacterium (assembly GCA_050942555.1). GTDB lineage: Bacteria > Bacillota > Clostridia > Christensenellales > UMGS416 > JAAYXU01. The sequence continues at coordinate 15,396 of JBMNNN010000017.1, read as the reverse complement.
GGCGAGCGCGCCCGCTACGCCCCGGGCGACTTCGTCGCACCGGGTGATGCCGCCGAATATGTTGATGAAAAGCGCCCGGGTGTGCGCGTCGTCCAGCAGCAGCGACACCCCACGCGCGATCCGGTCGGCGGTCGCGCCGCCGCCCAGATCCAGCGCCGCGCGCACCCGCAGCCCCCTGTCTGACAGGCTGTCGATGCACGACATGATCATGCCCGAGCCGTTGCTCATGACGGCGACCGATCCGGCCGCGTCGCACGGTATGTAGAGGAAGTTGAACGAGCGAGCCGCCAGTACGAACGGATCCTCTGCAAGGCTGTCGCGGTAGGCGACGACTTCAGGCTGCCGGAAGAGCGCGTTATCGTCAACGGTGACCTTTCCGTCCAGCGCGATGAGGCCGCCCTCAGCCGTCACGGCCAGGGGATTGATTTCACAAAGCGTGCAGTCATACCCGACGAATACATCGTAAAGGCGGCGCAGCACAGGAAGAAGCGCCGCCGGATCGCCGTGCGCGCCGGTGCTGTTAAGCAGATACCGCGCATGGTAATCGCGGACTCCCAGAAACGGATCGATCGCGAGCCGCGCGACCCGTTCGGGCGCGGTGCGCGCGGTCTGCTCGATATCGACGCCGCCCTCGGGGCTGAATATCGCGACCGGGCGTTTCATCGTCCGATCCAGCAGTATCGACAGATACCACTCGGCCGCGCACGCGATACGCGCGGTGATGAGAACCCTGTCTACGGCGTGGCCCCTGATCGTCATGCCCAGTATCGATGCGCAGCGCGCGCGCAGCTCCTCGGCGTTCTCGGCGAATGCGATGCCGCCCGCCTTTCCGCGGCCGCCCACCGGCACCTGGGCCTTCACCACCGCCGGAAAGGGAATATCTTCGATTCGCGCGTCCAGTTCGTCGGGCGAGCCGATGACGATGCCCTGCCCGGCTTCGATGCCGCAGGCGGCAAAAAGCTCCCTGGCCTTGTACTCCATCAGGTCCATCGCGATCTCCTTCCCGCTATGCCCAGATTTCCTCGTCGGAGGGCACGGGATTATCGGGCCTGTACTCCCCGATCCGGGTGATGTTCATAAGGTGCGTGAAGTCGAGGTTTTCCGATATGCTGTTGTTGCCCCATGTGCCGCAGCCCAGCGTCGTGGTGGGGGTGAAGCCGTTATTGAAGCTGCCCCCGTTCATCGTCGCGCAGATCTGGTTGACCAGCAGGCGGCTGACCGGCAGACGCTCCGCGGCGTATTCGAGGTGGGCGCGGTCGTTCGAGTGGATCGCCACCGAGTGGCCCCTGCCCTCCTCCTCGAGATTGAGCGCGGCGATGTCCACCGCCTCCTCGAACGTCTTATAGATATAGCCCGCGGCGACCGGACACATCTTCTCGTGCGACAGGATATCCGCACGCCCTGGCCCGTCGGCCATGACGAGCAGCATCCGGGTTCCTTCGGGAATCCTGATATCCGCGGCGTCGGCGATGGCCGATACCGGCTGCCCCACCAGCCGCTTGTTCACCGCGCCGCCGGGGAATATCGCCTCGCGCAGGCGTCTTTTCTCGTCGTCCCGGGTCACGAGAACCGTTCCCTCGGCCTCAAAGGCCGCCCGCAGCGCCGCAAAGTCGTCCTCGTGGGCGATGAGCGTCTGCTCTGCCGAGCAGATGATCCCATTGTCAAATATGCGTCCGGCTACGACCTTGGCGGCAACGTCGGCGGGATCCATGCCCCTGTCCACGATGCACTGCACGTTGCCCGCGCCCACGCCGAACGAAGGCTTTCCGCTCGAATACGCGGCTCTTACCATCCCCATGCCGCCCGTCGCGATGACCACGTCGGCGGCCTTCATGAGCAGGTTTGTCAGCTCCACCGTGGGCTCGTCGATCGCCTGAATGAGATGCTCGGGCGCGCCCAGTTCGGCCAGCGCCTTATTACAGAGATCGACCACCGCCCTGGCGCACGCCTTCGCACGCGGATGGGGCGCGATGATGATGCTGTTGCGGCACTTGAGCGCAAACATCGCGTTGCACATCGGCGTGACGATCGGGTTCGTGCAGGGCGTTACCGCCGCCACAACGCCCATCGGCTTTGCCACCTCGGTCACGCCGGTGACGGGATCGCGGCGGAGCACGCCGACCGACTGCCTGTTCTTCAGGCTCATCCAAATGATGCGGGCTTTGCCCCTGTTCTTGGCGACCTTGTGCTCGTATACGCCCATGCGGGTCTCGTCGACCGCCATGCGGGCCAGCGGCTCGGCGTTGTCGTATACGGCTTTGGCGATGGCCCGCACCGCCGCGTCGGCCTGCTGCTGTGTCCAGTTCTCAATGGCCCGCTGCGCGGCCCGCGACCTGGCCACCATTTCTTCGATCATCGACGCGCATTCCATCTGAATACCTCCCCATGCGGATGAATTGGTAATATGGTATGACCATTTATATTGTAATTCCGGAACCTGGTAAAGTCAACCGCGCGGAGGGTGGTTTTTAATAAACCGCGCGGGGAAGGGAGCGCCCGGCCGCGCCGATCGCCCCGGCCCGGGAAAGCCGTCGCCAATCCCTGACGGACAGGCAAAGACCGCTTGTGATCCGGGGAACCCCTTTTATCGGGTTCACATAAGGTGTAGGGATATCTACTCTCCGCTTTCGCTGCGGAAGGGAGCTGGTAACGATGGAGGAACGCTGCGGCATAACCAACCTGGCCCCGCTCGACACGGTGCCCGTTGGTGCCAGGGCGAAGGTAAAGATGCTGGTGTCCGATGGCAGCGTAAGGCGGCGGCTGCTTGACCTGGGCCTTATACCGGATACAGAGGTGGAGGCTCTGCTCAAAAGTCCCTCGGGAGATCCGACTGCCTACCGGTTCCGCGGCGCGGTCATCGCCCTGCGAAGCGACGTGGCTCATAAAATCATGGTGGAGATCGGCAGCCAAATCGGGAGTGAATATAAATATGGAACTTGGCAGTCAGAGCGCGGGCGAAGCGGTTCACGTGCAGGAAGAAAGCGCCGGACGGGCGGCAGGGGATTACGTGGTGGCGCTGGGCGGCAACCCCAATGTGGGAAAAAGCACAGTATTTAATAGCCTCACAGGACTTCGACAGCATACGGGAAACTGGCCGGGAAAAACGGTCGCGAACGCCCGCGGCAAATGCCGCCATGACAAGCGCGATTTCCTGCTCGTGGATCTTCCGGGAACATATTCGCTGATGGCAAACTCCGTGGAAGAGGAGATCGCGCGGGACTATATATGCTTTGGCGGCCCTGACGCCGTCGTCATCGTAGTGGACGCCACCTGTCTTGAGCGGAATCTCAATCTGGTGCTCCAGACGCTGGAGCTGACAAGCCGCGTTGTGGTGTGCGTCAATCTCATCGACGAGGCGCGGCGCAAAAAGATCACGATCGATCTTTCAAAATTATCCGCGATGCTGGGAGTACCGGTGATCGGCACCAGCGCGCGGAACAATCAGGGGCTAGACGCGCTGATGGACGCCGTTCAGCGGGTCTGCGCCGGGGACTTCAGCGAGGCCGCCCTTAAGGTCTGTTACGGCGAAGCGATCGAAAGGGCCGTCGCGCTGCTGGAGCCGCCGCTCAGGCGTTTACTGGGCGACCGGCTCAGCAGCCGCTGGACGGCGCTTCGCCTGCTGGATGCCGACGATGCGCTGCTGCGGGCCATCGAGGAACACCTGGGATTTCGTCCGCTGGACGACGAGGCCGTCGTCGGGGCGCTGCAGGAAGCCCGGGCGGTGCTCGATCAGGCGGGAATTGATCATACCGTGCTCAGAGACGCGCTGGTGTCCCGGATCGTGAAAACGGCCGAGGATATCAGCGGGAAGACCGTAACATTCGAAGATCACAGATACAACGAGACCGATATGCGCATTGACCGGGCGCTGACCTCCCGGGCACTTGGGATTCCCATCATGGTGGCGCTGCTCGGTCTGGTGCTGTGGATTACGATTTCCGGCGCGAATTACCCGTCGGAACTGCTGGCCGGGGGCCTTTTTCGGCTCGAGGATCAGCTGGGCGGCTTGTTCGCGCGGGTTGGCGCTCCCGACTGGCTGCACGGCATGCTCGTGACCGGCGTGTACCGCACCGTCGCCTGGGTGGTGTCGGTGATGCTGCCGCCGATGGCTATTTTCTTTCCGCTCTTTACGCTGCTGGAGGATCTTGGATACCTGCCCCGGATCGCGTTTAATCTCGATAAATTTTTTCAGAATGCCTGCGCACACGGTAAGCAGGCGCTCACGATGTGCATGGGCTTTGGATGCAACGCCGCCGGGGTCATCGGCTGCCGCATCATCGATTCGCCGCGGGAGCGGCTGATCGCGATCATTACCAACAGCTTTGTTCCCTGCAACGGTCGTTTCCCGACCCTGATCGCGATTATCGCGATGTTCTTTACGGCCTACGCTGCGGGCGCCGCCCAGTCGGCGGTCTCGGCGCTGATGCTGACGGGCGTCATCGTGCTGGGAGTCGGCGCGACGCTGCTCGTATCCCGGTTCCTCTCCCGAACTATACTCAGGGGGCTACCGTCGTCCTTCGCTCTGGAGCTGCCGCCCTACCGGAAACCGCAGGTATGCCGGGTCGTCGTGCGCTCCCTTTTTGACCGGACGCTCTTTGTGCTGGGCAGGGCCGTGATGGTGGCCGCCCCCGCAGGCCTTGTCATATGGGCTATGGCGAATATCCATGTAGCGGGCAGCAGTCTGCTTCGCATTGCCGCAGGGTTTCTCGACCCCTTCGCCCGGATGATCGGGCTCGACGGGTATATCCTGATGGCGTTCATACTGGGGTTTCCCGCCAACGAAATCGTGGTGCCCATCATCATCATGAGCTACACCGCCGCCGGAAGCATGCTGGAGCCGGGCTCACTCAATGCGCTGCGCTCGCTGCTCGTTGAAAACGGCTGGACCTGGCTGACGGCGGTATGCGCGATGCTTTTTTCGCTGATGCACTGGCCCTGCGGCACCACATGCTGGACGATCGGGAAGGAGACCCAAAGCGCCAAATGGACGCTCATTTCTTTTCTTGTGCCCACCCTTGCCGGTATCGCCGCATGCTTTGCCGTAGCCAGCGCCGCGCGGCTGCTGGGGCTGGCGTGAGGGGATCTAATATGCCCGCGGTGCGGTCAAGAGTATGACACATCGCCCGACAGCTTTTTGGCTTTTTTGCCCAGTACATCGTCCAAACCGAAACGCAATGACATCTGCTTTGCACTTTTCTTTTGGGCTTCTGCATTCTGTCCGTAGATCCCCGCTATAAGTTCCAGGTTCTCCAGAACGGTTAAATTTGGCGCTACCGCTGTTTCCTGTGGGGACACGTTGGATTTTTGCTTCACAGCGTTGGGATTTTCCACAATGCTGTCACCCAGCAAAACTGCATCGCCATCGGTTGGTCGGATGAGACACGAGAGCATTTTAATGGTAGTGGTTTTTCCTGCGCCGTTCATACCCAAAAGGGCAAATAATTCGCCTTTCTCAATAGTCAGGCTCACATTGTCTACCGCTGTGAGCGAACCATATCTTTTGGTTAGGTTAGTGATGTTGATGGCACTCATTCAATATCTGCCTCCGAAATCGATTCTCCAAATATACGCGCGGCAAGTGTAAGGAACATATTCTTTGGCGGGATTGCAATGCCTTGTTTTTTATCTCCCAGCAAAATCAATGTGTCACCAGGAGAGATGTCAAATATCTCACGGGCTTCTTTGGGAATGACAATCTGACCTTTTTCACCGACTTTCACAGTCCAGGCGTGTTTCTCTTCTGGTTTCGTCATGATTAACCACCTCCAATAGTAAGAAAAGTAAGAATTGTATGATTGATATAAATTATATACTACTTTGCATCATGCGTCAAGAGTATATTTTCTGCCGTGAACTGCTGCGAAGTGAGGCAATCTGTCATTCATAATGCTTTGCAGGATTCCCTGTAATAAAGTATACTATAACCATTATTGTCGGCATTAGAAGGGTGGGCACCAGGAACTGAAGGGCGGTACAACAGATATGCGAAAAGCAATTAAGTTCAGCAAAATCATTGCGTGGATTGGTATCGTTCTTAGCGTTATTCTTTTATCTATTGCATTCATTTTATATAACGCGTATTTTGACGCTTCATGGATCGTAACCGCGCTGAACATACTTTATCCGATTGCAGTCATCGCGGAAATCATGATGTTTGGCGGAATCGTTGTCAAAGCGGTTCTTGAATACAGCGCAGGAGTCAGGCCAACCAGACGGGACATAATAATCATATTGGTAGCGGTTGCCGTTGTGGTTATGTATTATGTGACCAAACTGCTTTTCTTGAAGTAACCAAACAAATCACAATCAGTATATAAGGTAAACCTTACTGCTGCTTGGCGGTTAGGGCTGATAGTATAACCCGGTTGTACGTCCGCGCAGAATCTGGTACAATCAGACGCAAAACGAGCGAAGGAGTGCATTGGATGCGCGACCTCATACCGATGAAAACCCCGCTGGTCGAGATGGACGGGGACGAGATGACCCGCATCATATGGGCGATGATCAAGGAGCGGCTGCTGCTGCCTTATATCGACCTGAAAACTGAGTACTACGACCTGGGCCTCCGGAACCGGGACGAAACCGACGATCAGGTGACGGTGGACGCGGCCATGGCCATCCGCAGGTACGGCGTGGGCGTCAAGTGCGCGACCATCACCCCGAACGCCCAGCGCGTCGAGGAATACGGCCTTAAAAAGATGTGGAAAAGCCCGAACGCGACGATCCGGGCCATCCTGGACGGCACCGTGTTCCGCGCGCCCATCATGGTGAACAACATCCGCCCGCTGATAGAGCGCTGGTCGCGGCCCATCACGATCGCGCGCCATGCCTACGGCGACATATACGCAAATGCCGAAACGCGCGTCGCGAAGGGCGACCGCGCCGAGCTCGTCATTACCCACGCCGACGGGACGCAGACCCGCCGCGAGATCAGGGACTTCAGCGACGGAGACGGCATCGTGATGGGTATGCACAATACCGACGCGTCCATCGCGAGCTTCGCGCATGCCTGCTTCCGGTACGCGCTGGAGGCGCGCCAGGATCTCTGGTTCGGCGCGAAGGACACGATATCGAAGGTATACGATCACCGCTTCAAGGATGTGTTTGGCGACATATACGAGACCGGGTACCGCGACCGGTTTTCGCAGGCGGGCATCAACTACTGCTATATGCTCATCGACGACGCCGTGGCCCGGGTCATGCGCAGCGACGGCGGGTTCATATGGGCATGCAGGAACTACGACGGCGACGTGATGAGCGATATGCTGGCCACGGTATACGGAAGTCTGGCCATGATGACGTCGGTGCTGGTTTCGCCCGACGGCTGCTATGAGTACGAGGCGGCCCACGGAACGGTGACGCGGCACTACTACCGGCACCTCAGGGGGGAGCAGACCTCCACGAACGCCATGGCGACGCTCTTCGCGTGGACGGGCGCGCTGAGCCGCCGCGGGCAGATCGACGGCATACCCGCGCTCTCGCAGTTCGCCGCGCGGCTGGAGCGGGCCGCGCTCGACACGATCGAGGACGGCGTGATGACCGGCGACCTGGCCCGGCTGTCGGAAAAGACCGCCCGGATCGTGAATACGTCGGAGTTCATCGACGAGATCGCGTCGAGGCTGCAGTCCTGAACGGCGCAGAACGGGGTTTCGGAAGGACGGGGCTTGCTCCCGTCCTTTTTGTTGGCCTGCACAGGCGCGAGAACCCGTACTTACAAATACGCGCCGCTCATATATTGTATAAAAAAGCAAAGGAGCCCCGGCGTGGCGCACCGATTGAAGAAAACCGTTGCGGAAGCTTTCGAGCTGCCGATGGACGTCATGATGGACATGCCGCTCATCCATATGACCGGCACGCTGATGGTTACAGTGGAGAACCATCGCGGCATCGTCGAATATACCGACCGGAAGATACGCATCGACAGCGCGGCGGGGCCGATCGAGATCACCGGCATCCATATGATGATCGTGACGATCGAGCGGGAGCAGATCGTCATACGGGGCAGCATCGGCGGGATCCAAATGGGCGGCGGCAGGTGAACGCATGCTATTTCGGATATGGAAATTCCTGATCGGGTATGTTAGAATGGGGATAGAGGGCCTGTCGCTGGGCAAACTTATCCGGCATGCCCTGTCGGAGGGGATCGTGATCCGCTCCCTGAAGCGGCACAGCCACACCCGCATGGAGATGGAACTGACCGCGCGGGAATACCGGCGGTTCCTCGCTATCTCGGGGGAATACCGGGTCTCGGTGCGACCGCTCGAATGCCACGGGTTCCCCTTTCTCTTCAGGCGGGCGGTGGGAAGGCTCGGGCTGCTCGCGGGCCTGCTGGCGCTCATCGGGGTATTGTCGGCTTTGTCGCAGTTCATACTGGTTGTAGACATCATCGGTACGGACGACCACGCGCTGGTACTTGAGCTGCGGGACACGCTGGCTGAGCAGGGCATCTATCCGGGCGCCTACAAGAAGGGCGTTGACGTCGACGCCGCCGAAAAGGCGGCGCTGCGCCGATTGGACGCGCTCAGCCACGTGGGGATTCGCATCAGGGGCATGCGGGTTACCGCCGAGGCCATACCCAAGGTGCCGGTTCCCGATATGGTGGACCGCAGCGCGCCCTGCCATCTGGTCGCCCGCGTGAACGCCATCGTGTCGTCGATCCATGTGATGGACGGACAGGCGGTGGTGGAGATCGGGGACACCGTGACCGCCGGGCAGATGCTGGTCAGCGGTCAGGTGACGCTTGCCGACGGCGAGGTGCGCCTGAGGCACGCGCTTGCGACCGTCATGGGCCGCGTCTGGTACCGGGGCGAGGCCGCGCGGTCGATGCTGCTGACGACGACGCGCTATACGGGCAGCGAGTTCGGCAGCGCGCGGCTCCTCTTTCCGGGCGGACAGTGGACGCTGCGCGAATACGGCGAGGCTGCTTCCTACGAGAGCCATGAGACCGCGACGCGGCGCATCCCGCTGCTGGGAGAGGGGTTTCTGCTTCCGATATGGCTCGAGGACAGCCGCGTCCGCGAGACGGTCGAGGATATCCGGCTCTTGGACTTTGAGCAGATTCTCGCGGCGGCCACCGACGAGGCCGTGGCCAACGCGCTGCTGCTCATACCCGAGGACGCGCGGGTCGTGGATCAGTCGTCGGGCTATCGCATCGACGGGGACGGAATACTCACGGTCGAGGTGTTCGTCGAAACCGAAGAGGAGATCAGCGTCGAAGCGCCGTTTACACCGTAGCTTTTTTGAAAGGGAGGCTGCTGCTTGACAACGACTACCTATGAGAAAACCGTAGATCTTGATTCGATGGATAAACTGATTGAGCTATTTGGTAGTTACGATGAGAATATGCGCGTGCTGGAGGCCGAGACGGGCGCAAAAATCAGCACCCGCGATCGACAGCTCGCCATCAGCGGGAGCGAGGGCAGCGTGGAAGTTGCCCGAGAGGTCATCGACAAGCTGCTGGAAATGATAAACAGGCATGAGCCGATCGACAAATCCCGTATCCGCTACGCGATCGAGCTGGCCCGCGAAGGAAACGCCGATCTCATATCCGAGATCATGTCCGACGTGGTACTGGTCACCTACAAGGGAAAGCCCATCAAATGCAAGACGATGGGACAGCGCAAATATATCGAGGCCATCCGCAGGAACACCGTGGTTTTCTCGATCGGCCCGGCCGGAACCGGAAAGACATATCTGGCGATGGCGATGGCCGTGCTGGCGCTAAAGAACAAGGAGGTCTCGCGAATCATACTGACCCGGCCCGCGGTGGAAGCCGGAGAGAAACTCGGCTTCCTGCCCGGCGATCTGCAAAACAAGGTGGACCCCTATCTGCGCCCGCTGTACGACGCGCTGTATGAGATGATCGGAACCGAGGCGTTCGCCCGACACTCCGAGCGGGGCGTGATTGAGGTCGCGCCGATGGCGTATATGCGCGGCCGCACGCTCAATGAATCCTTCGTCATACTCGACGAGGCGCAGAACACGACGCCCGAGCAGATGAAGATGTTTCTGACGAGGCTCGGCATGGGCTCCAAGATGATCATAAACGGAGACGTCACCCAGATAGACCTCCCGCCCGAGAAACGCTCGGGTCTGCAGGATGCGGTCAAGGTCCTTTCGGGCATCAGGGATATCGCGGTAGTCAACCTGACGGCGCGGGACGTGGTACGCCATGAGCTTGTCCAGAGCATCATCCGCGCATACGAGGAGCGCAGCAGGCGACAGAAGAGAAGGCCGTCCTTACGGGGGAATCCATGAGCAGAGAGCGCAGGCAACCCAAGACCAAAGTAAAGCGCACAGGCGGACGCCTGCGCGATATACTGGCGCGCGCGCTGCTGCTTGCGATCGTACTGGCGGTGACGGGCTCGGTGCTGTATCTGGCGGCGCTTCCGTTTCAGTACACGATCAGAGAGGGCGACGTGGGTACCGATATCAAGGCGCTCCGGGACATCGAGGACAGGTATACGACCGAGAAGAACAGGCAGGCTGCCCGGGACAATGTGGAGGACAAGTACCGGCAGGACGATAACGTGACCAAGGACGTGATCGCGAAAATCGAGCAGTGCTTCCTCGCGATGGACGATGTGCGCGCGTTCGGCCAGTCGGCGCTGGAAACGGTCATCGCCGAACGCCAGCAGGCCATCGAGGCGTATAACGAGCAGGAGCGCATCCGCACCGAGCGCGAGGCGGCTCCGCCCGCGCCCGCCGGGACCGGCGCGGCGACGGTCAAACCCACGCCGTCTCCCACGCCCGCTCCCACCCCGGTACCGATCGACGATCCTATCGAGTATACCAATGAATTTATCGACGAATGCGGCGATATGCTGCCCATCAGCTTCACGCGGGAGGACATCATCCACCTGGTAACGCTTGCCGAGGGCGAGTACGAGCGCCTCAAGGACGTCGTCAGCCAGCTCGTTTCCACCGCGATGAAGAGCGGCATCAAGAGCGAGTACCTGCAAAACCGCGTCTCGCAGATGAACAGCGAGCTTGTGAGCCCCGTGCACGGGTTTTCCCAGCAGACGCAGCGGCTGGGCATGAACATTATTTCCAGCTACATGCAGGCCAACTTCCTCTATGACAAGGAGGCCACCGAGGCCGCGCGGGATCAGGCTGAGGCCGCGGTGCCCAAAATTGTATACAGGAAGGGCCAGAACATCGTCCGGGAAGGCGAGCCCGTCACCCACGCCCAGTACCTGATGCTGGAGGAGCTCGGGCTCATCCGCAAGGAGGGCGTGGACTGGCGGATACTGTCGGGCCTCATCGCGTTCACGCTGCTGATCCTTTCGGCGACCGCGCTGTGCCTCATGCTCTTTGAGCGGGAGACGCTCGCAGACATCCGCCGCTTCTCGGTGCTGTGCCTTATTCACCTGCTGGTTCTGCTCACGGCCTGGGGCGCCAACCAGATCCATCCAAGCCTCCAGCCGATGGGCATGGGCGTGCTGCTCGTCGCGGTCCTCATCAACCGCCGCTCGGCGCTCATACTCAATATACTGTGGGCGGTCATTGCGGCCTTCCTCTCGGGGGGCGGACGCAGCGGCATATCCACCGAGGCGCTGGCCCTGACCGCGTCGGTGCTGGTCAGCGGAGCGCTGGGCATATACATGGTGAGCCATTCGCCACAGCGGACCACATTCCTGTATGCGGGCGTGGCGATGGGCGCTGTGGGCGCGGTCATACTGGGCGCTTTTGATCTCATGTCCCGGATCGGCTGGCAGCCGCTGCTTCTGAGCGCGGCGATGGGCTTTGCCGCCGGTATCGTCGCGTCGTTCTTCGCGATCGGCACGATGCCGCTGTGGGAGTCGGCATTCGGCCTGGTCACGCCGATGAAGCTGCTGGAGCTCGCCAACCCGAACCAGCCGCTCCTGAAAAGGCTGCTGCTGGAAGCGCCGGGCAGCTATCATCACAGCATCATCGTGGGCAATCTCGCCGAAAGCGCGGCCGAGGCCATCGGGGCCGACGTGCTGCTGGCCCGCGCCGGCGCGTACTACCACGACATCGGCAAGCTGTCCCGCCCGTATTTCTTCGGCGAGAACCAGATCGGGCCCGAGAACCCGCACGACAGCATATCCCCGGAGCTGTCCACCCGGATCATCACCGCGCATATACGCGACGGGCTGGCGCTGGCGCGAGAGCATCGCCTGCCCGCGCCCATACGCGACGCCATCGTGCAGCACCACGGCACGACGGCCGTCTCCTACTTCTATCATAAAATGAAGGAAGCGTCCCAGAATAAGGACGAGGTCGATATTCAGGACTTCCGCTACGAGGGACCCAAGCCCCAGACCCGCGAGGCGGCGATACTGATGCTGGCCGATTCGGTGGAGGCCGCCGTCCGTTCGCTCAACAAGCCCTCCCCCCAGAAGGTGGAGGAGCTCATCCGCAGCATCATACGCGGCAAGATGGACGACGGACAGTTCAGTGAGTGTCCCCTGACGCTGCGCGACCTCGAGGTGATCGTCAGGGCGTTCCGGACGACGCTCAACGGCGTATTCCACGATCGCATCGAGTACCCCAATTTCGGAGGCGGAGAGGAAGGACACGCGCCATGACGATACGCATTGACAACGAGCAGGAGCGCGTCGAGGTCCACCCGGGCACCGAGGCCATGCTGGAAAACGCGGTGCGGACGGCGCTCGCCCGCACGGGAGCCGGCGACTTGCAGGTCAGCGTGCTGCTCGTGGACGACGAGGCTATCCGGGATATGAACCGCGAGTACCGCGGCATGGACCGCAGCACCGACGTGCTGTCTTTCCCGATGCTGTCCTATCTGGACGGCGAGTACGACGATCAGCTCGTATTTGATACCGATCCCGAAACCGGAGAGGTGCTGCTGGGCGACGTCGTCATTTCCATCGAAACCGCGGTGCGGCAAGCAGACGAATACGGCCACAGCATCGAGCGGGAGCTTGCATACCTGGCGGTTCACGGGGTGCTGCACCTGCGGGGCTACGATCACGAGAACGAGTCGGACAGGCGCGGCATGCGCGCCGCCGAGGAGGAAATACTCGCGCTCATCGGCCTTGTGAGGGAGCCGTCATGATGTGCCGGGAGCGCATGATCGAGCTGGCGCGGCAGGCCCGGGACAACGCATACGCGCCCTATTCGGGCTTCCGTGTCGGGGCCTGCCTTGTTACGGCCGCGGGCAATGTCTACACGGGCTGCAATGTCGAGAACGCGGCCCACAGCCCCGCGTGCTGCGCCGAGAGAAACGCGGTTTTTCAGGCGGTAGCGCGCGGCGAGCGGGAATTTGCCGCCATATGCGTCGTGGCCGGGGCGCGCGAGCCCGTCTGGCCGTGCGGCGTGTGCCTGCAGGTGCTTTCCGAGTTCTCGCGGGATATGCGGGTCATCACCGCGTCGCTTTCGGGCGAAGTGCGCGAGAGCAGCATCGACAGGCTGCTTCCCTGCGCGTTTGGCGACTATACGAAAGGATAGAGAGAATGGAGCAATCGTTTCGGTCGGGTTTCGTGGCGCTGGCTGGCCGTCCCAACGTCGGAAAATCGACGCTGATGAACGCGCTGGTAGGCGAGAAGGTCTCCATCGTTTCCAGCAAACCCCAGACCACCCGCAACCAGATACGCGGCATACTGACCAGGGACGGCGTGCAGGTCGTGTTTATCGACACGCCCGGCATGCACAAGCCCCGCAACGAGCTGGGGGAGTACATGGTCAGGGCGGCCGTAGGCGCATGGCGGGACGTCGATCTCATTCTCGCGGTGCTGGACGCATCCGAGCCTATTGGGGAGGGGGATGAGCGGCTCATCGGGCAGGTGGGCGCGCTCAGCACCCCGGCCATACTGGCGCTTAACAAGATCGACCGGATACGCAAGGAAGAGCTTCTGGCGCTCATCGACCGGTTTGCCGCGCTCCAATTTATCGCGCAGATCATACCGGTCTCGGCGCTGACCGGAGACGGCGTGCCGCTGCTGGAGCGCGAGATCGTAAGCCGGATGCCCGAGGGGCCCCGGTACTTTCCCGACGACATCTATACCGACCAGCCCGAGCGCATGCTGGCCGCCGAGCTCATCCGCGAGAAAGCGCTCATGCTGCTGCGCGAGGAAATACCGCACGGCATCGGCGTGGAGATATTCGACATGGGACGGCGGGAAGAGCAGGAACTCGTCGATATACACGCAAACATACTCTGCGAGAAGGCGTCCCACAAATCCATCATCATCGGAAAGGGCGGCAGGATTCTGGGGAAAATCGGACAGCTCGCCCGCCGGGAACTGGAGGCGCTCCTGGGCGACCGGATCAATCTGCAGCTGTGGGTGAAGGTGCGGCCCGACTGGCGCAACAGCGTCTCCTGGATGCGGGAGTTGGGGTACGACAGCCGGGATCTGCAGTGATGGCCCCGCTCAAGGTGCACGGCATCGTACTGCGGTACGTGAACTACAGGGAGGCCGACCGGATACTGACGCTGCTCACCGCAGAGATGGGGAAGATCTCGGTCACAGCGCGGGGCTGTCGGAAGCCCCGCAGCAAGCTGCGCGCCGCCTGCGACTATCTTGTGTGCAGCGAATTCATGCTGCGGCGCGTCGGAGAGACGCTGCAGGCGACCTCCTGTGCGGTCCTCGACAGTTTTTTCGAACTTCGCAGCGATTACGAAGCGCTGTGTACAGCGTTCTACATGCGGGATTTCTGCGAAACGGTTTCCGGGGAAGGCCAGCCCGGCGGCCCGCTGTTCACGCTGCTCATCCGCTGCCTGAACGCGCTGTGCCACGCGAAAGCCGATCCCGACGTCGTGCGCACCGCGTTCGAGATACGGGCTATGGACGCCCTGGGGCTCGGGCCGTCGCTTTCGCGGTGCGTGCGCTGCGGGGATGAGGCGCAGCCCCGCCCGATGTTTTCGGTATCGGGAGGCGGCGTCGTGTGCGGGCGCTGCGCGGGGGAGGGCGGCGTCGTGACCGTGCTTCCCGGCTCGGTGGCCGCGCTGCGGCAGCTGCGGGAAATCGATTTTGACACGCTCCCCGTCGTGACGCTTGCCCGTGCGGTCGGGCGGGATCTGGCCGGATTCTGGCGGGACTACCTGACCTGGTATCTGGATAGGCGCTTCAGGTCGGCGGATTTTGCGGAAAAGCTCAACGTGTTCAGCAAGGACAGGCTCCCCCGATAACCATAGTCAAATGGCGACGGGACCGCCGGCTGGGCTGCGCCCCGCATCGTTTTTTTGGCCGGTCGGTGCGACGCGGCGGAGCGGCCCGGGGTATCCCGGGCGCGGAATCCGGCAATAAATAAGCATGTCCGCAAGAACGGGTCGGGTGCACTCGAGGAAAGAAAAATTTGGTTGCACTTGCGCGGTTTTTGTTTTATAATGTTTGCGGCTTTGCAGCGGCCTGCGCCCGCTCCCGATCAGAGCCGTGGTCGGCGGACGACTCGCCGCTTTGTTTTTGAAAA
>JBMNNN010000155.1:0-5131 GCA_050942555.1 Christensenellales bacterium | reverse complement strand
TCCCCTGACCAGCTCCTTCAGCTCGTTCTTTATTCCCGTCTCATCCAGGTGTATAATCTTGTTCATAGGGCGTTCTTCCTTTCGTGTTGGTTGTTTTTTGCATTCCTATCCTACACGACCTGAACGCCCTTTCCAATTGTGCGAAAAATAGTATACCTTATCCATTATCGCGGCCAAATACCATGACAATATCCAAAGATGATTCGTTCCAGACGCGGTATGTAATCATATCAATGTAAAAAACACCTCCCCCGGCAGGAGGGAGGCGGTATGCGTTTGGATCTTCTTATTCTTTATCCATCGCGGAGGCTACGGTTTTCATAAGCTCCCGGATCGGCAGATGCTGCGGGCAGACCTTCTCGCATTTTCCGCACGAGCGGCAGTTAGCCGCCCGCTCGTTTTCCCCGAGCTTGTGGTATGCGCTTTTCCGGGTCTGGTCGTTGTATGTCACAAGCCCGTTGTAGAGCCGGAAGTTGCCCGGTATCTTCACGCCGAACGGGCAGGGCATACAGTAATCGCACCCGGTGCAGTCGATGCGGGGGAGGCTGCGGTAAGCGGCTTTCACGCGGTCGATGATCGCCAGCTCCTCCGGTGTCAGGGAGCTGGCCACCGCCTGCCGGGCGGTTCTGAGATTGTCCTCGACCTGCGGGTAGGTGCTCATGCCGCTCAGGACCACCGATACCTCGGGATGATTCCAAACCCAGCGCAGCGCCCACTGGGCCGGAGTGCGCTTTACCGGCGCCTGTTCCCAAAGCCGGGCCACCGGCTCGGGGGGCTCGATGGCGAGTTTTCCTCCCAGCAGCGGCTCCATGACCACCACCCCGATATTTCGGGCGGCGGCGTACCGAAGCCCCTCGAGACCCGCCTGCGTGTTTTCGTCGAGATAATTAAACTGTATCTGGCAGAAATCCCAGTCGTACGCGTCGATGATCCGCTTGAACTGGGGCAGCTCGTCGTGGAACGAGAAACCGACATAGCGCGCCTTTCCGCTGCGCTTATACGCGTCCATCGCGTCAAATACGCCGTTCTCCACAAGCGTATCCCATTTCTTTCCATCGAGGGAGTGCATCAGGTAGAAGTCGATTACGTCGGTTTCCAGCTTTTCCAGCTGCTCGTTAAGCAGCCGGTCGAAGTCCGCGGGCTCTTTTAATATCCACGATGGGAATTTCGTCGCGAGATACACACGGCTGCGGTATCCGTCCCGGAGCGCCTTGGCCACCAGCCGCTCGCCTTGTCCCTTGTGGTACGGATAGGCGGTGTCGATATAGTTGACGCCCTCATCGACGGCGTGACGAATCATACGGATGGCCTCCGCCTCATCGATTTGGGCGGAGTCGTCACCCTGCAGCGGCAGCCGCATGCAGCCAAATCCCAGAGCCGATACCTGACAGTCAAGCTTTCCGAACTTTCTGTAGAGCATTCACTTCACTCCCGTATCGATTCATTTTATCATTGACAGTATACCATCAAAGGTATACTATTGGAAGTAGTTTCATTGTAAATACATAGTTACAAAATGGTTACCTGGGAGCGCATATGAACGAACAGAAAAAATCCGACTGCTGCGGGCTGAAGGACGCGGAGTGCTCGATCGAAAAATCGCTGGAGATACTCAACGGAAAATGGTCGTTTCTGATACTCCGAGAGCTGTTCGGCGGCACCCGAAGGTTCGGAGAGCTGCGCAGGGCGCTGCCCGGCATCAGTCCAAAGACGCTTTCCGAACGCCTCAGGGTGTTCGGCGAAAAGGGGATACTGGTTCGCAAAGCCTACCCGACCGTGCCCCCGACGGTCGAGTATACGCTCACGCCAAAGGGCGAGAGCCTGATGCCCGTTATCCGCGCGATGAAGGAATGGGGCGCGGCCTGGTGCGATAAATAAAAAGGGCTCCCCGCCTAACGCGCGCTTATTTGGCCCGGCGCAGCCGCATCCGCAGCGCCGACAACCCGAAGAATATAAGCCCCGTGCCCGCGACAATCGCCACAGTCATGAGCGGCTTTACCTCGTAGCCCGCGATCGTCATTTTAATGCCGAACGTCAGTATATATTCCCTTACAGCCTCCTCCGGAGCGCCCGCGAAGACCTGGGACAGCGGCTCCCGCGTGAATATCTGCCGCATCAGCGCCGCCGAATAGCTGAACGGTACGCACCGGATCACGGTCTGCACGCCCTTGGGCAGTATGCCCACCGGCATATAGATGCCCGTCAGAAAGCCGATCATCGTGCCCAGTATCGTGCTGAGCGCGCCGAATCCGCCCACCGTGCGCACGAACGTCATGATGAAAAAGAGCATCGACGAGGCCGAAAGCACGTTGACGACGATAAGCCCGACCACCTCAATGATCGCGGGGCCCGGTAGCGGAGAGCCCCCGCTGACCACGATATAGACCTCCGACAGCACGAACGCGATCAGGCTGATCGCGATGCCCACGAACCACGACGACAGCAGATAGCCCCAGACGATATGTCTGCGCTTAATCGGGGTCACCAGAAATCCATTGAGCCGCCCGTGCGCGTCGTCATCGATCATATTGCCCAGCACGCCCAGCGTCACCGTAACCGTATTGACGATCAGTATGCCCGACATGATCCACGAGTCGACGAGGAAACGGATGCCGTCGATATCGCCCACCATACTGCGCAGCGAATCGACCTGTATTTCGGCCAGGAACAGCGCGTATAGGGCGATGATGATCAGTACCGATAAGAGCGAAAAGAAAACCGACGACTTGTCGCGCAGATAGATTTTCGCGTTCCGCCTGGTGAGGCTCAGTATGACGCCCATCATTACTCCTCCTCCCGGATCGAACGGCCGGTGATCGCGATGAACACATCGTCCATATCGCCCCGCACCATCTCAAAACCCGCGATATCGGCTTCGACCTGCTTGAGTATCGACAGCGCGTGCATGCTGTCCCTGACGGAGACCTCGATGCAGCCTTGCCGGTTATATGTTAGCCCGAGACCCGCGAGCGCCGATTCGACCTTTTCGCGGTCCTGGGGCATGATCCGGAGAATATCGCGGCTATATCGCTCCCTGAGCGCGTCGGGCGTTCCGTGCGCGACGATTTTTCCCGCGTCGATGATGGCCACTTCGTCGGCCTGTCCGGCTTCCTCCATATAGTGCGTCGTCAAAAAGACCGTCATATGCAGTTCGCTGCGCAGCTGCCGGATGATGTCCCATACCTTCCGGCGCGTCTGCGGATCAAGGCCCGTCGTAGGCTCGTCGAGAAACAGTATCGCAGGATCGCTCATCAGCGCCCGGGCCACCTCGACGCGCCGCCGCTGGCCGCCCGACAGCTTGCCATAGCGCCGGGAGAGGATGTCGGAAATGCCCAATCGCTCGGCCACGAGCCCGGCCCGGTCGCGCAGCGCTTTGCCCGACAGCCCATGCAGCTCGCCCCGGCTCTCGAGGTTCTCCCGCACGGTAAGCAGGTCGTCCAGCACATTGTTCTGGAAGACGACGCCGATTTTCCGGCGGACTTCCTCGGGCTGCCGCTCGACATCGAGGCCGTCTACGGTCACCCTGCCGGAGGTTTTGCGCAGCAGCGTGCAAATGATGTTGATCGTCGTGGTCTTTCCCGCGCCATTGGGCCCCAGGAACGCGAAAAGGTCCCCTTCCCGAACCGAGAAGCTGACCCCGTCCACGGCCGTGACCGCGCCGTATTGCTTGACTAGCTGCTCCACGTCGATGATTCCGCCCACCGTCTCCCCGCCCTTCCGAAAACGTATAATAACAAACAGTTCCATTATAGTAACCTGACGGGGAATGTCAAGAATTACCGGACCGTGTACGGGGAGATGGCATGTGCTTACCGATGTTTACCGGAGTAGCTCTATTTGAGCGATTTGAATTCTGCACTCGGAATTTTATAAAAAGGATCACGGTACAGGGTTGTCGAATAATTGATAAACCGCCAAGGTATCAGGGAATCCGGGCACTCGATTTCGACAGGGAGGCAATAAGATGCAGACCATGACAAAGAAGGAACGCGTCGCCAATTTCCTGGCCCGCAAACCTATCGACCGGATCCCGGTATACGAGCATTTCTGGAGAGATACACAAAGGAAATGGGCACAAAAGGGCTGGATCGGCGCGGATGAGGATTTCACGACGCACTTCGGATTCGATATCCGCGAATGGAGGGCTTTCAAACTGACGGCTGATCTGGACTTTGAGCCGGTGGTGCTGGAGGAAGACGAAGATACATATATACGGCTTGACGGGAACGGCGCGAAGCTCCGGTACCATAAATTCCACAACACCACGCCCGAACACATAGACTTTACCGTAAAGGATCGCGCGGCCTGGGACGATATAATCCGCCCCAAGCTGACCCCTTCGGATCGGCGCATCGACTTTGCCGGGTATCGCGCCGCGAAAGACCGGGCCGCCCGGGAGGGGCAGTTCTTCTGCGTAAGCGGCGTCAACGTGTTCGAGAGCATCCATCCGGTGTGCGGCCACGAGCATATGCTGGTGGGCATGTCGCTGGATCCCGGATGGGTCAGGGATATGGCGAACACCTACGCGGAGCTCATCGTAAACCTGATGGAGATCCTTTTTGCGCGCGAGGGCGCGCCCGACGGTCTCTGGTTCTATGAGGACATGGGGTTTAAGGAGCGGCCCTTCATGTCGCCCGCGATGTACAGGGATATCATAATGCCCGCTCACAGGCGCACGATCGACTTTGCCCGCTCGAAAAAACTGCCGGTCATCATGCACTCGTGCGGCTGCGTGGAAAAGCTCGTCCCCGGCATGCTGGAGGCCGGTATCGACTGCCTGCAGGTCATCGAGGTCAAGGCCGGGATGGACCTCATTAAACTCTATAAGCAGTACGGCGACCGGCTGTCGCTGATGGGCGGCATGGACGTGCGCACGCTGTATACGAATGATATTACCGTCGTGGAAAAGGAGCTTGCGGGGAAGATACCTGTCGTAAAGGAGAAGTTCGGCTACGCTCTCCACTCCGACCACTCGATCCCCGAAACGGTGGATTACGCGACATACCGGTACTTCCTCGACAGGGGGCTCGAGCTGGGTACATATTGAAGCCCGTTTTGCATTTAGCGGGCTTACCTCTCTTTTTATCGGCTATTTCCATCCGGAATTCGCCGCGGATGCCCGCGCGCCGAC
>JBMNNN010000154.1:0-5132 GCA_050942555.1 Christensenellales bacterium | reverse complement strand
GAGGATGGAAGTTATCGGGTTGTCTACTGATGCATGTCTGTCCGGTTCAGCTGCTCTTCGATATTGCGGCCGCCGTACATAATGCGGATAATTCTCAAGGCCCTCCGGCGCGCTTCCCCCGCCAATACCGAAGTTTATTACATTAAATGGACCGCCGGGTAAATGGTTGTGAGCATTCTCGCCAACAAAGCATGGTATACAGCGAGGTAGTCATAGTTGCCCTCGGTCAGTGTATTGTGCCCTCTGTATGTCTTAAATGCGCCAGGAGTTATGCTGTCTCCCAGAAAATCTGCGCTCACGGGCTCGCCGGTTTTTTTCTGATTCTTGCTGGACAGTAGGTTTATAAACTTCATAAACCAGCGCTCCTTTATCCCACACGGTTCAATTATCGCCTATCCCCAATAGTTTTGAATGCCCGTCCCCTCGCCTTTCTGTAGAAGAGACGGGCAAACTCATAAGAATTACTTAGAAGAGAGCATCATTCCGGAGTTATCAATTTCCGAAATAATATTCATCGCACACCTCGAGATACCGTTCCAGGCCCATGTCGTTCAGTTCGTTTAGATATGCCTGCCACACGGCATTGTCATCGATATCCCGAACGCCTAATATGAACTCCGTATAACTCTGCCGGATATCAAAATCCGGCGGTATTGCCACTTGTATATACTGCTCTTTTCGTGTATTCTTCTATTATGAATTTTATTCGTACCTATCTTTGGCCTGAGAATTGGGACTGAATCGTGACCCGTAAAAGAATGAAGGGAGCATCAAGATGAACAGTAACGAAGTCCTGACAGTCGCGCCGTCCCCTGAAAGCGTAGGAATTGACTCGCGGGCCGTTCTTCGCTTTATTGAAAGGCTGGAGCGCGACCATATCTGTATCCACGGATTTCTTATCATACGCCACGGCCGGATTGCCGCCGAAGGATACTGGAAACCGTATACGGCCGACAGGCTGCACCGGATGTATTCGACGAGCAAGAGCTTCGTATCGCTGGCTGTCGGCCTGATGGCCGACGAAGGGAAGCTGTCGCTCTCCGATCCTGTCATCCGGTATTTTCCCGATCTGCTGCCCGACAACGTGCATCCCTACGTCGCGCAGACCACGATCCGCGATCTGCTGATGATGGCAACCGCCAATTCGGCGAATTCGTATACGAAGGATGACCGGAACTGGGCATGGACATTCTTCAACATGCAGCCCTCCCACCCGCCGGGCTCCCTTTTCTCCTACGATACGGCCGCTACGGTCGTACTTAATACGATTGTGGAGCGTGTCAGCGGCATGCCCTTTCTCGAATACATGCGCCCTCGCCTGCTCGATCCGATCGGATTCTCGAAAGATGCCTGGTGCATTCAGACGCCCGAAGGAACCTCCTGGGGCGGTTCGGGGGTTCTGTGCACGCTGCGGGACATGGCCAAGGTGGTCTTTGTCTGCATGAACGGGGGCCGCTGGGGGGACCGGCAGCTCATATCGCGCGATTACATCGCCGCAGCCACGTCAAAGCAAATCGATAATAGCCGCATCCATGGGAGACATGGATACGGGTACCAGATCTGGTGCGAGAAAAACAACGGGTTTTCGTTCCGAGGAATGGGAAGCCAGCTCGCTTATTGCATGCCCGACAGGGACTTCCTGTTCGCCTGCATCGCCGACACGCAGGGCAACGGCCCCACGGGAACGGGCATCGTGGACGCCATGTGGCAGGAGCTGTACGAGCCGCTGTCCGATGCACCCCTTCCGGAGAATCCCGAAACGCTTTGTCTGCTGAAAAAGAAAATCGGCAGTCTGGCGTTTGTTCCTCCGGAGGGTAACACCACGTCCCCGGCTGCCCAAAAAATTCATGGCGTTCAGTATTTGATGGCGGATAATCCAATGGGCATAACAAGGATGCGCTTCACGTTTGACGGTAGCGAAGGACTATGGGAGTACACCAACGCGCAGGGAGATAACCGGCTGCCTTTCGGGCTGGGCCGTTATATCGCCGGGAAATTCCCGCAAAGGAATTACTTCGGACGGCGGATCGGTACGGTTCCCGGCATCCAGTACGACTGCCTGGCCTCTGCGGCATGGGTGGAGCCGCACAAACTCAACCTTCTCGTCTATATTACCGACATTTATCTGGGAACGCTTAAAGTTTCGGTCGCGTTCATGGACAATGAGATCGCTGTGCATATGACAAAGGTTGCCGAATGGTTCCTGGATGAGTACCAGGGATTTGCCGGAGGGACGATGACCGGCGTGGAGTCCTGATCGGGTAGGAGGTCGGCTGTTCCCTACCCTTTAACCGAAAAATACAAACAGATGGTCGCAAAATGCCTGTTCGCCCGGCGGATTGGGTATTATAATGGATAGGCTGGTTCCTATCGGAAAATTTACGCCGGGAGGGTATTATGAAACCGTTCAGGCCCATGAAAACCGCGCTCGTCGGCAGCGGCATGATCAGCGGGATCTATCTGGAAAACTGCGTGAGGCAATTTAAGGTGCTCGATGTGGTGGGCTGCTCGGATATCAAGCCCGAGCGGTCGAAAGCGCGGGCAGAGGAGTTCGGCATCCGCGACATGACCAACGGGGAGATACTCTCGGATCCGTCGATCGAGCTTGTCATCAACACGACCTACCAGCTTTCCCACTACGAGGTGTCAAAGGCGGCGCTCCTTGCCGGCAAGCACGTCTACAGCGAAAAGATGCTGGCCGTGACCAGCCAGCAGGCCCTTGAGCTTGCCGAGATCTCGCAAAACACCGGAAAGTATCTGTGCGTGGCCCCCGACACGTTCCTGGGCGCGGGGCTTCAGCTGGCGCGGCGCGTGCTGGACGCGGGACTTATCGGGCAGCCCGTGGCCGCCGACGCGATACTGGTGCGCGGCTATCGTCACAACCGCTTTCGCACCGACCCCGAGCGGCGCTTCGCGTTCTGTCCCGGGGGCGGCATCGTGTTCGACGTCGGGTGCTACTATCTGACCGGACTGGTGAGCCTTTTGGGCCCCATCCGCCGCGTGTGCGGCTTCAGCCAGACGCGGGACCCGCGCCGCCCCTACGGCCATCCCGACAATCCGCTCTACGGCGCCGATATGGAGATTGAGACGCCCAACAACACCGTGGGCGCGTTGGAGTTTGCAAATGGGGTGCTGTGCGCGTTCCTCACGTCGTCGGAGGGCATCAACGTGACGAACCACTTCACGATCTACGGCACCGAGGGAACGCTGACACTAAACGACCCCAATACGTTCGGCGGGCCGGTGCTGCTCAAGTGCAAGGGCGAAAGCGAAGCCCGTCAGCTTCCGCTCATGCATGCCTTCACGACCAACATGCGGGGACTTGGCGCGGCTGATCTGGCGTACGCGGTGCGCAACCGACGCCCGCCGCGGTGCTCGCTCGACATGGCGCTTCATACGTTCGAGGCGGCGATGGTGATGGCGGGCCTCGAGGAAGACAGTCCCCTGCATACGATGCGGACTACCTGCGAGCGGCCCGAGCCGCTGGCTCCGGGATACACAGAGTACCCCGAGCTGGTTCTCGACCTGTAAAGGAGAGCAATATGAGTAAAATCAGTCTGCAGATGTACACGCTGCGCGACTATACAAAGACGCCCGCCGCGCTGGACCGGACGCTGGGACGCCTGGTGGAGATCGGGTATCGCGTCATACAGCCCCGGATCCCCGAGGGAATGACGACCGGGGCGTTCCGGGATTTGCTGCGAGCGCATGGCATGCGGGCCGATTCTTGTATGGGTGATATCGACTCTCCGAACCCTGACATCGAGAAAATCGCGCGAGACGCCGAGATCCTGGGCACGACGATGGTGCGCGGGGTGGGCATGCCCTATGACGAAAGCCGCACGCTGGAGGGAATGCGCCGCTATGCCGCCCTGCTTAATGAGCGGGGACGCCTGCTGCGCCGGTATGGGCTGACGTATCTGTATCATTTCCATGCCTACGAGTACACGAACTATGACGGTATCAACGGGATGGACATTCTGGTCGACGAGACCGATCCCGACGCGATCCATTTCCAGCCCGATGTACACTGGATGGCCGCCGCAGGCGTCGAGCCGTCGGCAGGGCTCTGGAAGTTCAGGGGGCGCGCCGAGTATATCCATTTGCAGGGGTACGCCATCATACCCACGCCGGGCGTGCGCGAGCCGGTCGCTCGGAAGGTTTGCCCGGTCGGGCAGGGGAACCTGAACTGGACCGGCATCATCGACACCGCGCGAAAGATCGGCGTCACGCTCTACGTAGTGGAGATGGACGACTGCCTGAACGATCCCTTTGACGATGTAAGAACGAGCTTCGAGTACCTGCGCCGGATGGGGATCGAATAATTATTTCAAAGGAGTATCAGATCGATGCGCACGATAGCACTGCAGATGTACACGCTGCGCAACCACATGGCCGACCGCGAAGAGCTTGATAAGACGCTTTCCCGGGTGGCGGCCATCGGATACCGGAACGTACAGATCAGCATACCCGAATGGCTGGACGCCCGCACTCTCCGGTCGATGCTGGACAGCCACGGGCTGAAAGCCGACTCGGTGCTGGCCCCGGTCGGAACGATCGCCGCAAACCTCGATGCCATCGCCGAAACCGGTGCGATACTGGGAACCGACGTGGCGCGCACCACATCGATCCCCACTGCGCTCCGGGACAGCGCCGACGGGTATCGGAAGTTCTGCGAGCAGCTCAATGAGGAAGGGCGGCTGCTCAAAGAACGCGGCTTGAGGAGGTTCTTCTACCATTTTCACGCGTTTGAATTCATCGATTTCGACGGCGTCCGGGGGATCGACATCATGCTCAGCGACCTGGATCCCGCATATGTGCAGTTCCAGCCCGACGTGTTCTGGCTGACTGCGGCGGGCACCGAGCCCTCGTCGTCGCTGTATCTCTTCCGCGGCCGGGCTGAGTACATGCACGTAAAGGACTACGCGATCACCCGCCATACCGGCAAGCTCGAGGGCGTTCCGCGGTGCTTCGCACCGGTGGGGAAGGGCAACCTCAACTGGCCCGGGATACTGAAGGCCGCCGCTGACATCGGCATCAAGCGGTTTGTGGTCGAGCAGGACGAGTGCGACGGCGATGCGTTTGCGTGCATTCAGGTGAGCTTCGATAGCCTGCGGGCCATGGGAATCGAG
>JBMNNN010000153.1:0-5185 GCA_050942555.1 Christensenellales bacterium | reverse complement strand
CCGGCCCGGATTCTGGGGCTGAACCGCAAGGGGTCACTTGCTCCCGGCATGGACGCGGATATTGCGGTGCTGGATGAGCAGAACCGGGTATGCGCCGCGCTCGCGAAGGGGCGGGTCCTTTTCGACGACGGAGTGATCGGCGAGTAGGGGAGGGCCGTAAGCGACCAATGAATAATGAAAAATGAATAATACAAAACAAAAATCCCGTCGGAAAATACCGTCGGGATTTTTGTTTTGTCTAATGACTCAATAATTGATACGATTTAACTATTATCCTTTGCCAGAGTCAAAGGGGGTGCAAAATCTCCAAAGGGGGTGCAAGCCCTAAAATGCTTGAGTATTTTGACGTTCGTCGAAGCTCCTTTATTTTCCTTGCGAACAGGCGGTTAGCGGCATGCTTAGAATCGCATATTCATATCGGGCTACCCAATCACCTTTGAAGGTTGTATGCTTCCTAAAAGATGCTTCTTTCACCATACCGCATGCTATCATTACTTTTTCAGAAGAAGTATTAACTGCCAAACAACCGGCTGTAATCTTATTTAATCTTAATTCTTTAAAACCATAGCATATAATCGTTTACTTGCCTCTGTGGCATACCCTTTTCCCCAAAGTTTCCACAGGGATCGTCCCTCCATTCTGTATCTAGTTGTGCTTACAGATTAACATGGATTGACGATCCCTGCACCTTTTTTGAGCCTCCCGCCCCCGCGGGGCGGGAGGCTCCCTTCGGGACATGTAGTCATGCCCGCTTATTACCCAGAACTATTTTACACTAACGTGCAAACGAATCGGCATAAATTGTCGTTTGTTTGCTGCGCCCTCTCTGAAGCATTCAGGCTGTTATGAGCTGTGATAAATCGTGGAAGCAAAGGGATTTCCTCAGGTTGAATTCGCGGACCTGAAACAAGTTTCGCGTTTAACTGAGAAAAAAATTTAGAAATATACTCATATCGCAAAAAAAGTTTCTGATTGTATATTGACACTGGTAACGATCATGATATAATGAGATCGGGATTCGGCATATAGAACCAGAATAGTTTCGGAATCATCATTGGTTTATACTACGGTGTACCCATATTTGCCTTTCTGCGGAAGGAGGTGGATCGTCCCGGAGTGAGCATGAGAACAAGCCTAACAGACTGGCCGAGGAGAACCGTGAGGAAACAAATACTCAAATATGAAAGGAGAAAGGCCCAATCATGAAACGAAACCTGGCAAAGACACTGGTACTGCTGCTTGCCGCTGTGCTGGCGCTTTCCGCCTGTACGCGCGGTGAGGGGACTCCCACCACAGAGCCGACCCATGCTCCGGGAACAACCCAGTCGACTGCCACCACCGCTCCCACCGAGACCGAGGCGCCCGCTTTCGACCATGATCCGAATCTGAACGATCCCGGCGTGCTTCCGATCTGCAAGGAGACCGTGAAGCTGACGATCGGTCTTACCGAGAACGCAAACGTACTGGATTACGAGACCAATGATATGACCAAGCTCATCGAGGAACAGGGCAATTTCGACCTCGAGTTCCAGTTCTATTCCTCGGAAATGACGACGCAGATCAACACGGTCGTCGCGGGCGGCGCGTTTGACGATCTGCCCGACGTGATACTGCGCGCGCCCGGCGACGCGTACGTGTACCAGTGGGGACAGGCCGGCGCGATCATACCGCTCAACGATTACTATGAGCACAGCGCGTACCATCTCAATATCGCCAAAGAGCGCACCGGCGTGGACTTCATCCCCATGATCACCTCGCCCGACGGCAACATATACGGCATACCCTCATACAACCAGTCGCTCGGAAACGAGAACCCGGGCAAGGTATGGGTCTACAAGCCCTGGCTGGACGCGCTGGGCATCGAGATCCCCAAGACCGTCGATGAATACAAGGAAATGCTCGTCAAGTTCAAGAACGAGGATCCGAACGGAAACAACAAGGCCGACGAAATCCCGCTGCTGGGCAAGCCCTATGCGCTGACCGCTCCGTGGATACAGGGCCTGGTTCCCGCCTGGCAGTTCGTGGGTAACAGCCACTTCGTCAACAACAACGGCCAGGTCGGCGTCTTCTACAATACCGATGGATACCGCGAGGCCCTCAAGTATATCCATTCGCTGATCGAAGAAGGCCTCATTCCCGACTATCAGTTCACGCTGGATATTACGATGTACAATAACCTGGCGGGCAACGCCGAGATCGCGATCGTGGGCTCGATCATTGACTCGGGCACCACAGTGACCCAGCGCGTCGAGGACTACATCGGCATCGCGCCGCTTAAGCAGGCTGACGGCACCGGCTACGTAAGCTTTGTTCCGTCGGTTGCCAACATCGCCTTTATGATCTCCGCTGGATGCGAGACGCCCGAGGCCGCTTTCCGGCTGGGCGACCTGCTGGTCAGCGAGGATCTGTCCATCATGACCCGCTGGGGCAACCAGGGCCAGCACTGGGATTACCTTAAGGACGTTGAGCTCGACATGAGTCAGTATGAAGCCTGGTACGAGGAGGCAGGATTCCCCGGATACGTAATCATCCACGAGGATCCCTGGGGGATCGTGCAGAACTTCCACTGGTATCAGGCCGGTCCCTTCATCCGCCAGTACGGCATCGCTGCCGGCCGCGTGGTACCCAAGGGCCAGATCAACTCCGAGTTTATGATCGCCCAGTGTATACCCCACTATCTGACGGCCACCGCCGCCGGCTCCAAGGACATGGCCATTCCGAAGCTCATCTACACGACCGAGGAGACCAACGCGACCACCGAGACGCTGGCCAACCTGCAGTCCTATGTCACCGAATCGACGGCATCCTTCTGCATGGGCCAGCTCGATATCCATGACGACGCTGCCTGGCAGGCCTATCTGGACGAACTCGACGCGATTGGACTGCCCGAAGTGCTGGATGTCGCACAGACCGTCTTTGACCGGATGTACGGCGGCTGACCGAATGCGCGCCATGTCGTCTGAACAGGGAACCGGGCGACGCCCGGAGCCGCGACACGGATGATTCTTGAAACGGTTTGCGGCGTGTCCATCTGGACGCGCTGCAAACCCGTTTTCAAAAATGACAGGAATTAGACAAATATACCGAATAAGGCATCTGCTGACACATAAAAAGGGGAGGGTATTGTGAACAATATAGCAACCGCCAAGGGGGGCTATACCATCCGGTCCGGCGCCGGCGCGGGTCGGAAGCTGGGCAGGCGCATACTGCGCCACTGGCAGCTTTATATTTTTCTGCTGCTGCCCATCGCGTATCTGCTCATCTTCTGCTACTATCCGATGACGGGCATACAGCTCGCATTCAAGGTCTTTGATTACAAGAAAGGCATCTGGGGCAGCCCGTGGATCGGGTTTGACAACTTCATCAAGTTCTTCAGCTCGCGTATGTTCAGGCGGGTGGTAGTCAATACGCTATCGATATCGTTCTATTCAATATTCGCAGGATTCCCGATTCCGATCCTGTTCGCGCTGCTGCTGAACAGCTTTCGGCACGAACGGATGAAGCGGGCCATACAGACCATCACGTATATGCCGCACTTTATATCGGTGGTCGTGCTGGTAGGTATGCTCTTTCAGGTGCTGAATTCCCGCAGCGGCCTCTACGGCTCGCTCGTCAATACGATTACAGGCACGTATCCCAAGGATATACTTGGGTCGGCAAGCGGATTTATCCATCTTTATGTCTGGTCGGGCATCTGGCAGAACTTCGGCTGGGGCTCGATCATCTACCTGGCGGCGCTGTCGAGCGTGAGCCCGGAGCTGCATGAGGCGGCGACGATCGACGGAGCCAGCCGCTTCCAGCGGGTCATACACATCGACATACCCAGCATACTGCCCACCGCGGTCATTATGCTGATACTGCGCGCCGGCTCGATCATGACGATCGGGTACGAAAAGGTGCTGCTTATGCAGAACACGCTCAATCTGGCAAAAAGCGAGGTCATATCGACCTACGTGTACAAGGTGGGCCTGACGGCCAGCATACCCGACTACCCGTACGCGACGGCCATTGGGCTGTTCAACTCAGTAATCAACCTCATACTCATATCGACTGTGAACGCCATCGCCAGGCGCGCGGGCGATACCAGCCTGTGGTAGAAGGGAGGCGGATGGCATGACTGCAAAAACTGAAAAGAAAATATCTGTTGCCCCCACAAAGCTGAAGCTTTCGACGTCGGACAGGATCTATTATACGATCGTATATGGGCTCATCTTCTTCCTGACGCTGATCGTCATATACCCGCTTATATTCGTGGTGTCGTCCTCGTTTTCGTCGGGACAGGCAGTGACCAACGGCCGCGTGGTGTTTCTCCCGGTGGAACCGTCGGTCATGAGCTATCAGAAGGTGTTCGAATACCGCGTGATCTGGACGGGATACCGTAACACGATCATATATACGGTGGTGGGCACGATCTGGAATGTCGCGATGACAGTGTGCGCCGCATACGCTCTTTCGCGCCCAACGCTGCCGGGCCGGGGATGGCTCACGTTCCTGTTTGCGTTCACGGCGCTCTTCAGCGGTGGACTCATCCCCAGCTTCCTGCTCATACGCGATCTGGGAATGTATAATACGCCCTGGGCGCTCATCATACCGGGAGCGGTCTCGGTATACAACATGGTCATCACACGAACATTCTTCCAGAATACGATCCCGTACGAGCTCAATGAAGCGGCGGTCGTGGACGGATGCTCGGATTTCCGGTTCTTCTTCGCGATCCTGCTGCCGCTTTCCAAGGCGGTCATAGCGGTCATCACGCTTTATTACGCGGTAGGCCACTGGAACAGCTATTTCCCGGCGATGCTCTACCTTAACAACCGGAACCTGTGGCCGCTGCAGCTGTTTCTGCGGGAGATACTCATACAGAATCAGTTCAGCACCGAGATGCTCAGCACGATGACCGACGAGGAAATATACAAGCTGCAGGGCATGTCGGACCTGCTTAAATACGCGTTCATCGTCGTGGCAACAGTTCCGATATTGTTCGTATATCCGTTTATACAAAAGTACTTCACGAAGGGTGTCATGATTGGCTCGCTCAAGGGGTGAGCCGCGAGAGACCGATCAGGAATAATGGAGAGGAGAAAACAAATAATGTTGGACGCACAAAGAGTCAAGGAACTGGCGCTGTCGCTGGGCGCCGACGCGGTGGCAATCGGCTCCATTGACCGCTGGGAGGGGGCTCCCA
>JBMNNN010000152.1:0-5205 GCA_050942555.1 Christensenellales bacterium | reverse complement strand
GCGTATCCGGAGAGCCGATACCGCGGTGCCGAGCATCACGCGCACGCCGGCGCGCCGGACCTCGCGCTCCAGCGCCCGGATGACGTCGCTGCTCTTTCCCGACGCGGGAAATATGCGCATACCCTGCTCGACCGCAAGCGGTACGCCCAAGCCTTCCATATATTCGATAAGCGCCACGTTGTCGAACTGGGAAAACGCGCTGCGCAGAAATTTATTATTGCACGGGATTCTATCGATGAAATCAGAGGCCGGGCAGGCGTTTGTAATGTTGCATCTGCCCTTCCCGGTCAGGTAAAGCTTCCTGCCGAGCCTGTTGTTCTTCTCAAAGAGGATGACGGGCCGCCCACCCCGGCTGGCCTCGATCGCCGCAGTCATCCCGGCGGGGCCTCCGCCCACGACCACGACGGGTGCGCCGCTCATCTAGTCCTTTTCCTTCTCAAGATACACGTTATAGTCCTTCCATATCTTCTCGAGCTGCATGAAGTAGCCCGATACCTCTTCCTTTTTGCGAATGCCGATGGATACGATGAGCGCATTGATGACCGAAAGCGGAGCCACCAGCGAGTCCACAAAGGACGCTATGTCGCTGCGGGCTATCAGCGAATGATCGGCATAGGTTGAGATCGGAGACAGGTAGGAGTCGGTGATCGCGATAATCCGCGCGCTTTTCTCCCTGGCAAACCGGACCGCCTCCAGGGTCCGCCGGGAATACCGGGGGAAACTGATCCCGATGAGCACGTCCTCCTGCCCGATATGCAGGAGCTGCTCGAGTATGTCGTTGACGCCCGATGTGACGACATTGACGTTGCTGAGTATGAAGCTTAGATAGTACCCAAGAAACTGCGCCAGGGGAAGCGAGCTGCGCAGGCCCATGATATACAGGTGGCGGGCCGAATAAACGGTGTCCACGATCTCGTCGAATATGTCGGTATTGATCTCGTCGATCGTCGTGCGGATGTTGTTCATGTCGGCTTTGAGGACCGTGCGAAGCACCATCGACTGACTCATGTCCGACGTCATTTCCATGCGCTGGATCGTGGTCAGCTTGTTGCGGACGATTTCCTGCAGCGAGCGCTGCAGCTCGGGGTATCCGCTGTACCCCAGCAGCATCGCGTAGCGTACCACCGTCGATTCGCTGACATTGACCTTGTTCCCAAGGCGGAGAGCTGTCATAAAGGCGGCCTTATCGTAGTTGTTGAGAATGAATTCCGATATCTGCTTCTGGCCTTTGCTCATCGAGGGGTATTTCTCGTTAATTCGCTGCACCAGATCCGGATCTTTCTGCACCGCTATCCGCCCTCCGATTACTCCGGTTTCCCACATTGTACCCAAGGTGCACGGTGAATGCAAGCATGCTCGCACGAATCCTTCATCGTAGAACTATTTATCGCGCCAGTCTCGGATATCATGCAGGAAATCGTGGTCTGTTATGTCAAGTTTCAGCGGCGTCGCGGTGCAGTACCCGTTGTCGAACCAGTATACATCGGTCCGCGCATCCTCTTTTTCGCCCAGCGAGCCGCCGTCCAGCCAATAGTATGCCCCGCCTCGCGGGTCTACCCGCCGTACGTAATGCTCATTATAATTCATGCTGCCAAGCGGCGCCGTGCGAAACCCCCTCAAAACCTGCTGCGGGAAATTCACGTTGAGTATCGTCCCCCGGGGCAGAGGATGCTCCTCTATCAACGCAAAGGACCATTCGACCACATCGTCCAGCATGCCAAAGTCGGGAACGCCCCCGCGCACCTGCGACGTCGAATAAGCGACCGCGGGCAGGCCCAGATACGCAGCCTCCATCGCGGCGGCTACCGTTCCCGAGTACAGCACGTCGCCGCCCATGTTAGTGCCGATGTTGACGCCCGAAACCACCAGATCGGGGCGCGCGGACAGGAGTTCCAGCACGCCCAGCTTGACGCAGTCGACAGGCGTACCCTCCACGCGCAGGCACGTGCCCGAGAACCCGGCAATCTCCGCCGGGTACGACCGCAGTATCCGGTTCATGGTCAGCGCGCGGCTGATGGCGCTCTGCTGTGTGCTGGGAGCGATCACCGCTACATCGTGGTCCCGGGACGAAAGGACCCGCACCAGCGCGCGCAGTCCCGGGGAATCGATCCCGTCGTCGTTGGTCGCGAGTATCCTCATGCTCTGCCTCCCTCCGGAACACATAGGGGATGGGCTGTCCCCATCCCCTATACGCGATTGCTATACAGGATGCACCTTGCTCTTCTCGTTGTACAGCGTGCGGTCCAGCCTGTATTTGGCGGCCTGGCGGTACTTGAAGAAATCGAGCGCGACCTGCGGGAAAAGAGCGTAGCTGAGCACGTCCTCCTCCTGCTCGATGTATTCGCTGATGGCCTGCCGGTACTGCTCCAGCTCGGGCTGCAGGTCGTCGGCCGGCCGGTGGAGTATGCGCGGCTCGTCTCCAAGGGCCAGCTTGACGACGTCAGGATTGGGCTCGGCGGGCAGCTTGCCGTATTCGCCCCGCAGCAGCGCTTTGGATTCCTTCGTGAAGATCTTGTACCGCTCGCCCGAAAGCACGTTGATGACGGCCTGTGTTCCCACGATCTGACTGGTGGGCGTCACGAGCGGCGGATAGCCGAAGTTCTCGCGCACGCGGGGCACTTCCCTGAGGACTTCCTCGAGCTTACCGCCCGCGCCCTGGTCGGTCAGCTGCTTGATAAGATTCGAATACATGCCGCCGGGTATCTGGTATAGCAGCGTCCGGATTTCGGGGCGCATCACCTTGCCGGGATCGAGATTCCCGTCCCGCTCCAGTCGCGCCGCCACCTCCCGGAAGTGAACGGCTATCTCATTGAGGGCGTTCACATCGAGTCCGGTATCGTAGGGCGTTCCCTCGAGCGTCTTGACGAACGGCTCGGTCGCGGGCTGCGATGTGCCGTCGCCAAGCGGCGAGAGCGCGGTATCCACGATGTCGACACCGGCCTCTACCGCCTTGAGAAGCGTCATGTTGCCGGTTCCCGACGTGTTGTGGGTGTGCAGGTGGATAGGAACCTTCACCCGCTCCTTGAGCATGCGGACGAGCTTATATGCTTCGTACGGGAGCAGCAGGCACGCCATATCCTTGATGCATATGGTCTGCGAGCCCATCTGCTCCAGCTCCACGGCCAGATTCACGAAATATTCGAGCGTATGCACCGGGCTGATCGTGTACGACATGCAGCCCTCCACGTGCCCGCCGTACCGGTTGACCGCGTCCATCGCCCGCTTCATGTTCCGGGTGTCGTTGAGCGCGTCGAAAATGCGGAACACATTGATTCCGTTCTCTATCGACTTTTTGACGAACATATCCACGACATCGTCGGCGTAATGCTTGTAGCCCAGCAGATTCTGCCCGCGAAGCAGCATCTGCATGCGCGTGTTGGGCATGGCCGCGCGCAGTTTCCGGAGCCGCTCCCACGGATCCTCCCTGAGGAACCGCAGGCACGAATCGAACGTCGCGCCGCCCCACATTTCCAGCGACCAGTAACCGATCTTGTCCAGCTTTTCAGCCACAGGGAGCATATCTTCGGTTCTCATGCGCGTCGCCGCCTGCGACTGGTGGGCGTCTCTGAGTATCGTATCGGTGATATAGACTTTAGCCATTTTGGGGCCTCCTTATCCTTTATGAGAACAGCGACAGGAATACGCCAGCCGCTACGGCCGACCCGATGACACCGGCCACGTTGGGGCCCATCGCGTGCATGAGCAGGAAGTTCTGCGGATTCTCCCTCTGACCGACCACCTGCGACACGCGGGCCGCCATCGGTACGGCCGATACGCCGGCAGATCCGATCAGGGGATTGACCTTGCCTCCCGTGATCCTGTACATGAGCTTGCCCAGCAGCACGCCTCCGGCCGTGCCGAAGGCAAAAGCGATGAGGCCCAGCGCGAGTATGAGCAGCGTGACGGGAAGCATGATCTCGCGGCCCAGTAACGAAACCGGCTCCACCCGCAGGAATTCCCCGGCTGTGGCTGTCGCGCCTACCGTCAATCCCAGGAAAATGGTGACGATGTTCATAAGCTCATTCTGCGCCGTCTTGCTGAGGCGCTCCACCACGCCCGATTCGCGCAGCAGGTTGCCCAGCATCAGCATTCCCACAAGCGGCGCGGCCGTGGGCAGCAGCAGCGAGACCACCAGCGTAACGATGATTGGAAAAAGTATCTTTTCGGTCTTTGAAACCGGCCGAATCTGCTCCATTACGGTGGCCCGCTCCTTCTTCGTGGTCAGCGCCATCATGATGGGGGGCTGTATGATCGGAACCAGCGCCATATAGGAGTACGCCGCCACGGCGATCGGCCCCAGCAGGTGAGGGGCGAGTTTCGAGGTGGTAAATATCGCGGTCGGGCCGTCCGCGCCGCCGATAATGCCGATGGAAGCCGCCTCCTGGGCGGTGAACCCCAGCAGCAGCGCACCGATAAAGGCCACGAATATGCCAAGCTGCGCGGCCGCGCCCATCAGCAGGCTCTTCGGATCCGCTATGAGCGGCCCGAAGTCGGTCATCGCTCCGACCCCCAGAAAGATGAGCGGCGGATAGATGCCCAGCTTTACGCCCCGGTAGAGATAGTAAACCAGACCTCCCTCGTCATGCGACGCCAGCCCGGCAAACGGAATATTGGCCAGCATCATCCCAAATGCGATGGGCAGGAGGAGCAGCGGCTCGTATTTTCTTACGATCGCCAGATACATCAGGATCAGCGACACCGCGATCATGACGCCCTGCTGCCATGTGATTTGCAGTATACCAATATTCGTACCGAAATCCCTGAAAAACTCAAGAAAATGCATTCGTTTCTTCTCCGCTCGTATTCTGTCTTATTGAATCGCAAAGAGCATATCGCCCGAATTTACGCTGTCTCCCTGCGCTACCGATACCGCCGCGACGGTGGCGTCCCGGGGAGCCATGATCTCGTTTTCCATCTTCATGGCTTCCAGAATAGCAAGCACCTCTCCCCTTTTCACGGCCTGACCGACGCTGACGTTTACCCTGAGTATGGTGCCGGGCATCGGGGATACGATTTTTTCCGCTCCTGCGGGCGCCTGGGCGGCCGCACGGGGCGCCTCGGGCGCGGACGGGGCCTGAGGGGGCGTGGGCTGCGGCGCCGCGGGAGCGGTCTGCCGCGCTTCCTGCTGCCCGGCTGTGATCTCTTCGACTTCCACCTCGTAGGATTTGCCGTTGACGGTTATCATGAATTTACGCATTGCGATTT
>JBMNNN010000151.1:0-5251 GCA_050942555.1 Christensenellales bacterium | reverse complement strand
GGCCGCCTGTTCCGCGACATCGCAGGGCGCGTGAACCAGCGTCTCGCCCAAAGGGCCGACGAAGCATGGGTTGTGCTGTCGGGGATCCCGCTGCGGATCAAGTAGCATGCCCTGCGGAGGAACCATAGGGACCACCGGTCCGTCCAACGGCATAGGGAGCCCCGTGCCGGGCATGAAGGAGGAACACGCTATGGATCACCTGATCACCTGGGGCCGTCGGCTGGTGCTGGCGCTGCAGTTCCTGACCCGCGTACCGATCAAGCGAAATCTTGCGATATCCGACGGAGACCTTCCGGCCTCTACGGTCTTCTTCCCGCTCGTCGGCTTTGCCGTGGGCGCGTTTGGCGCGCTGTGCGCGGTGATTGCCGCCGCGCTAACCCAGTCGGTCTGGGCCGCTTCCGCCGCGGCGGTGCTGGGCGGCGTACTCATTACCGGCGCCCTGCACGTGGACGGACTGGGCGACACGTGCGACGGCGTCTTCTCGGGACGCACGCGGGATCGCGCGCTGGAAATCATGCGCGACAGCCGCATGGGCTCCTTCGGCGTGCTGGGCATCACATTCTCGATACTATTAAAGGTCATACTGCTGGGCGTGGCGCTGGAGCGCGGCGGCATGGTCGCGTTATCCTTCATGATGCTCGTCCCGATGGCGGGCCGGCTGGGCATCGTCACCGCAGCGGCCGCGGGCAGACCGGCGCGTTCCGACGGATCGGGGCGGCTCTTCCTCAATAGCGTATACGCCTGGCACTTTCTGGCGGCGCTCGCGTTCTCCCTGATCGTGCTGGTACTCTTTCTGGGCGCGGCAGGGCTCCTGATTGCGCTGGTCGCGGTGCTGGCAGCGGGGCTGACGGCCTGGATGCTCAGCCGACGGCTGGGCGGGCTGACGGGAGACTGCCTGGGCGCGGTGAACGAATGCGCGGAGCTGGCGGCCCTGACCGCCGCCGTGGCGCTCATCGTCTACAGAGTGCTATGACAGGGCCCGATAACGACACAAAGCCCGGCGCGCCGCATCTGGAGGAAATGGGCGCCTTTTTCAGCAGGCGCGTGGAAATGTACGAAGAGCACATGCTCCGCGAGGTCGAGGGCTGCCGCGAGGGATACGCGCGGATGGCGGAGATGGTACCCGACAGCGCGAGAGACCTCCTTGACATCGGATGCGGCACCGGGCTCGAGCTGGACGCGATCTTTATGAAACTGCCCGGCCTGCGCGTAACGGGTATCGACCTGTCGCAGGAAATGCTGAACAGGCTGCGCAGCAAGCATCCCGGGCGGTCGCTCACGCTCATACAGGGCAGCTACATCGGCCGGGATTTCGGCACGGTGCGGTTTGACGCGGCTGTTTCCTTTCAGACGCTGCACCATCTGACCCACGCGGTCAAGACCGATGTCTACCGGAGCCTCCACCGCGCGCTGCGTCCCGGCGGCGTCTATATCGAAGCCGACTATATGGCCCCCGACCAGGCGTTCGAGGATTACCATTTCGAGCGATTCAGGCAGCTATGCGCCCGGCAGCGGCTGCCCGACGGGCTCTATCACTACGATACGCCCTGCACGATAGACAACCAGCGCGCGATGCTTGAGCGAGCCGGTTTCGTGTCCGTTAAAAAGGTCTGGCAGATGGGCAACACGGTCATCATGACGGCAAAAAAAGCGTGACCGATCGCAGCATTTTTTGCTCCTGCCGCACTGCGGAGCGGAGGCTTTCTGAGCCGTACAGGCCTCATTGACTTTGCAGTGCCGCTATGATAGCATACATCCTGTGCGCCAGCCGTGCGCAGGCCAAGCCAAGTTAAGGGATGAATACGATGAGAAAACCGATCGCCACAATAATCCTGCTGCTGACAGCGCTGATGCTGTCATCCTGTCAGCCGCCTTCTCCCGGAGCGACCTTCACGCCAAATATTACATCCACTCCCCATCCGACCCCTACTCCCGAACCCACGCCGGTGCCGGTCACCCGGCGCGGAGGCTGGCTGGATACGATCACGATGATTTCGATGAGCCCCGACCCGGCGGTCGCCCAGATGACGCAGGACGGGATCGATGTCTATTCGGGACTCCTTGAGGGCGCTGCCGATTGGAACGCGATCCAGGCGGCGAACCTCGCTGCAGACCCCGTGTACAACCGTTTCTATGAAATCGCGCTCAACCCCGCCCCGATCGACAACG
This sequence comes from Christensenellales bacterium, assembly GCA_050942555.1. Taxonomy (GTDB): domain Bacteria; phylum Bacillota; class Clostridia; order Christensenellales; family UMGS416; genus JAAYXU01. The sequence continues at coordinate 3,082 of JBMNNN010000151.1, read as the reverse complement.
AAAAAAAAGGGCGGCTCAATCCTTTCGCAGACGCCGGGATTCGCGGGGCGCTAAACCGGCTCGTTGACCGGGACGCCGTCGTGTCGCAGTTTTTCGCGGGGCAGGCGGCTCCGAAGTATTCGCCGCTTACGGCGGGGCTCGCCGACTCGGTCCGGTACGCGCAGGAGCTGGAGGCGCTGGCCGGGCAGTACGCCTACGACCCGGAAGCCTGCAGGCAGACCATATCGCAGCGGATGCAGGCGATGGGCGCACAGCAGGCCGACGGGCTGTGGACATACGGCGATAAGCCCGTGACGCTCGTCTTCCTCATTCAGAGCGACGACGAGGCCGGGCTGGGCATAGGCGATATGATGAGCGATGCGCTCGAGTCGATGGGCTTTGCCGTCGAGCGCGAGTACCTGACCACGCCGGAGCTGACCGACAGATGGCTGGGCACCGATCCGTCAGACGGCAGGTGGCACCTTGCGACGGTCTGCTGGCGGCTGGATGAGGACGGACGGGACACGGCGCAGCTGCGCGACAGCGGCGGCGATTTCGCGCTCTACATGAGCGCCGACAGCGTCCTTTCCTACTTCCCGCTCTGGCGGCTTTATGCGGCCGACGAGTCGCTCAGGAGCACATTTGCCGCGCTCTCGCGCCGGGAGTTCCACACGGCCGACGAGCGGCGCGCGCTCATGGCCGACGCGCTTCACGGCGCCGCGGCGCTCTCCTACCGCATATTTATCGCCGACGCTGCGGCAGCGGTCTGCCGGTCGCCTCAGGTCGAAATGACGCCCGGCCTCGCGCAGGGCGTGGCGGTGGGCGCGATGACGCCCTTCACGCTGCGCCTTGCGGGCGCCGAGGGCGGCGAGCTCACATGGGGCGCCGACGGGCTTTTTGCGGGCAGCGTCAATCCCGTAGCCGGAACGCGCGACGCCAGGACGCTCGCGCCGGTGCGATTCACGCAGGACTATGCGCTCATGCCCGACGCGCAGACCGGACTGATGGTCGCCCAGCGCGCTCTTGCCACCGAGCTTGCGGTGCGCGGCGATCTGCCCGTCGAGAAGGCGGCCGACAGCCCGTGGCTCACGCTCGTACGCACCGGTGAAGCGATCGCGGTGCCATCCGACGCGTACGTCGGCTGGGACGGCGAAAACGGCGTCTGGATTACCGCTGGCCAGCGGGATCCCGACGGCCTGACGGCGCTGACCCGCAGCGTCGTCACATACGACATCAGCGGCGTGCGCTGGCACGACGGCAGCCCGATGACCGCCGCGGATTTCATGATGGCGATGATCGTGCGCTTCGACCGGGCCGACGAGCGCAGCAGCCTGTACGACCCGTCGGCGGTCACGGAAGCAAACGCGTTCAAGGGCCTTTTTAAGGGCTTCCGCATCGTATCGGACGAGCCGCTGACGATCGAGTACTACTCCGACGCCTATGCGATCGACGCCGAGCAGTGCGTCGCCGCGCTGTGGCCCGAGGGCGCTGCCGGGCAGGCGGCATGGCACGTGCTCGCAGTATGCAGCCTTACGGAGGCCGAGGGCGAAACCGCATTCAGCAGCTCCCGCGCCCAGCAGACCAACGCGGAATGGACGAACCTCCTGTACGGCCCGTCGCTGCCGCTTCTTGAGGAGGCCTGCGAGAGAGCGGCCGCAGAGCGGCTTATCCCCTACCCTGCCGTGATGAGCGACTATATCACTGCCGACGAGGCGGCGGCGCGCTACCGGAGCCTGCTGGATTTCTATACGGCCCACGGCCATATGTGGATCGGGACGGGCCCCTATATACTGGACAGGGTCGACGCCGGGGCGGGATCGATGACGCTCGTGTGCAATTCCGACTACGTGGACCTGTGCAACCGCTGGACCGATGCCCAGGAATAACCCGCGCACTACGATAACGAGTTTGGAGGAATACGATGGACATCCGACAGGAAAGTTTGCAGCGTCACTATGCGTGGAAGGGCAAGATCGAGGTCGTCAACAGCGTGCCCGTGCGGGACAGAATGGATCTGTCGCTGGCCTATACGCCGGGCGTGGCCGAGCCCTGCCTGGCCATTCAGAAGGATCCAAGCCTGAGCTATTCCCTTACCCGGCGCTGGAATCTGGTCGCGGTCGTCACCGACGGTACGGCGGTACTGGGGCTGGGAGACATCGGCCCGGAGGCCGGCATGCCGGTCATGGAGGGCAAATGCGTGCTCTTTAAGGCTTTCGCCGACGTGGACGCCTTTCCGCTGTGCATCCGCAGCAGGGATGTGGACGAAATCGTAAACACCGTGGCGCTGCTGGCGGGAAGCTTCGGGGGCATCAATCTCGAGGACATATCGGCTCCCCGGTGTTTTGAGATCGAGCGGAAGCTCAAGGAGCGGTGCGACATACCGATCTTCCATGACGACCAGCACGGCACGGCGGTGGTGACGGCGGCTGCCATCCTGAACGCGATGAAGCTGACGGGACGCGATCTTTTCCGGCAGGAAGTAGTCGTATCGGGGGCGGGCGCAGCCGGAGTGGCGGTGACCCGGCTTCTGATGAAAATCGGCCTGCGCAACGTGATACTGTGCGACCGGGCGGGCGCGATATACGAGGGGCGGGAGGGACTGAATCCCTTCAAAGCCGAGATGGCGGCGATGTCCAACAGGGAGCGCAAGAAGGGAACGCTGGCCGACGTATTGAATGGCGCCGATATATTCATCGGCCTGTCGGCGCCGGGCATCGTGACGGCCGACATGGTGCGCAGCATGAACCGTGATCCGATACTGTTCGCGATGAGCAATCCGGTTCCCGAGATCATGCCCGACGAGGCGCTGGCAGCCGGAGCGGCGGTCGTGGGCACGGGACGCAGCGACTTTAATAACCAGATCAACAACGTGCTGGCCTTCCCCGGCATATTCCGCGGCGCGCTCGACGTGCGGGCCAGCGACATCAACGACGAGATGAAGATCGCGGCGGCACACGCCATCGCGGGCCTGGTAGGCGACGACGAGCTGACGGCCGAGTATGTGATACCGGCCGCATTCGACGAGCGGGTGGGACCGGCGGTCGCCGCAGCCGTCGCCGACGCCCCGCGGGCGAGCGGCGTCGCCCCGCTGTATCCAGGTTTA
>JBMNNN010000150.1:0-5295 GCA_050942555.1 Christensenellales bacterium | reverse complement strand
GGCATTGATCGCTGGTTCAAGCGAAGGCGAGAACCCCAGAGGCAATTATCTTTTTTACATATAGTCTAACAAACACTTGCTCCTTGAAAATCGAATACACAATCTCCTGACAGCCTAACCTAACCAAAGGCTTCTTTAGTATACCTATTTTTTGAAATGATCTTTTGATCTTTCGCACGTCGCTGCATTTCCCGTCTTCCTGTTCGGGTTTTTCTTTATTATGCGCTTTTCTTTCGCGGTTTTGCGGAAACTCAAGTCTGCGCTGCCGTTTCGTTTTTCCGGAATTGGTGATATAATAAAATCAAGAACACGCGCGACCGGCGCAGAAAGGACGGGAGGATGAATATGAAACCCGACACGGTATCGGTGATCATCGCGGGCGACCTGTGCATGCGCGAGCCAGTAGGCGCGCTCATCGGTTCGGGGCGCGAAGCGGGCATGTTTGAGGAGGTGCGCTCCCTTTGGGACGGGGACGACCTGCGCATCGTCAATCTCGAAAATCCGCTCATCGACGGCGGTGTTCCGATTCACAAATCGGGCCCGAACCTCAAAAGCCCGGAGAATGGGGTGGGCCTGCTCATCGCCGCAGGCGTCGACGCGGTGGTACTGGCCAACAACCACATCGGGGACTACGGCGACGAGGGCGTGCTGCGCACGCTTTCGATACTGGACGCCCATGGGATCGGGTACATGGGAGCGGGCGCGAACATCGACATGGCCCGCCAGCCCTGGTTTGTCCGGCGCAAAGGGTATACGCTGGCGGTGCTGGCGGCGGCGGAAAACGAATTCGGCACCGCGACGGCCGAGCGGCCCGGCAGCAACGGGCTGAACCTGCGGCGGCTGTGCGCCGACATCGCCGGCGCGCGGGATCGCGCCGACTTCGTGCTGGTGGTCATGCACGGCGGCAACGAATACAATCCCGTTCCGTCGCCCGTCGTCGTGGACCGGTACCGGGCGCTCGTGGACGCCGGGGCCGACGCGGTCATCGGCATGCATCCCCACTGCCCGCAGGGGTACGAGATATACCGCGACAGGCCCATCGTATACAGCACCGGCAATTTTCTTTTCGGCAGCGCCGCCCGGCCCGATCCGCAAGACCCCTGGTACTACGGATATCTGCCGCGCATCGTGTTGGGCGGGGTCGCGCCCGCGCTGACCGTCCACCCGTACCGCTTCACGCCCGACCTAACGCGGATCCATATGATGACCGGCGGGGAAAAAGAGCGGATGCTGGCCTACCTTACAGAAATTTCCGCGTATATCGCCGATCCTGAAAAACTGTGGCCGCACTATGAAAGCTGGTGCGCGCTTCAGGGCCCGAAGATGGCCAGGTGGCTGGCATGGAGCCCCGACACGCCCGATCCCGGCTCGGACAGCGCGTATCTGGCACTTCGCAATCTGTTCACATGCGAGGCCCATAACGACCTTATGAAAACATATCTGCGGGCGGTCTGCGACGGACGGATCGCGCAGTGCGAGCAGGGAATTCCGCAGGTCATCGCGCTGCAGCGGATGCCGTAGGCTTTAGCTGCCGCGGCACAGGTGCGCGGTTCTCAGGAGCGGCATATTGACCCGTTCGATACCCGCTTCCCGGAACTCTCCCGCGTAGAGCAGCTCCCTGCCGCATTCCAGCCGCACCGATATTGCGCTGTCCAGGCTCTCTTCGATGAGCCGGTCCATGCCCGTGGGCGTCGGAGCGTGCAGCGGCGAGAACGAACCCGCCCGGGCGAACGCGCTGAGGCGAAGCCTCCCTCGGGCGAGCCTGAGATCGAGCGTGCCCGGGCTGTACGCGAGCCCTGTCAAGCGTCCCGCGTTATATGTCGCGAAGCGGTACTCGCGGCGGCCCACCGCGAGTATCGCGATAAGGCCGGTAAACGAGCCCTTCCATACGGGGATCCGCGCGACCGAGCAGGTTTTCGTCAATGCTCCTGCGCCTCGTCAAAGCTAGGCAGCGGCCGCACCGCGGGCCCTTCCTTCACGGTCCCGTCGGGCTCGAAGCGCGAGCCGTGGCAGGGGCAGTCCCATGTGCGCTCCGACGGGTTCCATGCCACCGGGCATTTCATATGCGTGCAGTAGGCCCCGCATACCGACAGCGTCCCCGACGGGCTGCGCGACACGGCCATGAGCTCCCCGTCGCTCCGGAAAACCGCTCCCTCGCCGGGCGCGACGTCCTCGGGCTTTTGCGTGGTGCCCGCCAGTATTCCCTCGGCAAAGCTGCCCGTCACATGCGCGCCCTGTACGACGACCTCGCGCGCCGATGCGCCCGGCGTGAAGCGCGACGGGCGGTACAGCGCGCGGGCTTCGAGTATCGGGTGACGCTCTCCCGTGATCATCGAGGATATGAGCAGCGCCGCCGCAGCCGACGTCGTCATGCCCCACTTGGCATAGCCGGTCGCCACATAGATATGGGGCATTTCCTCGGACATGGGCCCGATGCAGGGCACATGGTCGGCGGGCATCGCGTCCTGCGCCATCCAAGAGGCATCGGGTTCAGCGGTCACATCGTGAAACGCCAGGCGGAGCCACCGATAGATATCGTCGTACCGGGTCGTGGTGTCGCCGCCGCGGCCGCTGCGGTGCCCGAAGCCTCCCAGTATCAGCCGGTCGCCTTCCGGGTCGTGGTGCATGCGGGCCGAGTGCGGAGGCTCCTCGTCGGATATGTACATCCCGTCCAGCTCATAGTCGCCCGCCGGGACGCTCATCAGGTAGGACTGCTCCCGGTGCAGGCGCACGAAATAGAGCCCGGGCATATCGAGCAGCGGGTAATTGGTCGCAAGCACGACCGTTTTGGCCCTGAGCGTCCCCCGCTCGGTACGCAGTATACAGGGGTTGCCCGGCGTGACCTCTATGACGCGCGACCGCTCGTATATCGGGAACCGGTCGGACGGGATGCTGTCGGCCAGCGCAAATAGATACCGGAGCGGATGAAACTGCGCCTGATCGTCGATGGCCATGTCGCGCGCCACCGGGAACGGAAGCCCGCAGCTGTCGGAAAGCCGGTAGGGCACGTGCAGCTTTTCCAGCGCCGCGGCTTCGTCGTCGAACCGCTGCAGCCGGGACGGATCCCGGGTATAGACGTGGGATGACACGCGCTCAAATCCGCAGTCGGGCGCGATTTCCCGCGACAGGCTCTCGATGAGCGCAAGGCCCAGCGTGCAGGCCTTCACATACGCGAGCGTTTTTTCAAGGCCCGCCGAATCGAGCAGGTTGCTGTATTTGAGCCCGTGCTGCAGCGTGATCTTTGCGGTCGTGTATCCGCTGGTGCCCGCGCCCAGCGTGTTGGCCTCCAGCAGCACGCCGTGTACGCCGCGCCGGGCCAGCAGCAGCGCCGTCGTCACGCCGGTCAGCCCGCCTCCGACGATCGCGACGTCGCATTTTGAATCGCCCGAGTACGGCCGGCTCTCGGTCCGGCTCGCGGTCCGGGCCCAGTAGGATTCATGGATCTTTTCGTTCATATGCATTCCCCGTTTCGCTAGAGCTTTATATTCCTAGAGTTTCCCCGCAGGGCAAAAATATCATCAAAGGCGCGATAAGCGACAAAAGCTTCGGCCGACGGGCGTCCTGATGAAGCCGCCGGGAAAGCAAATGCAGATAAAAAAGCACCGCCGTTTCGCGACGATGCTGCTCATATGTTCCCGGCTTTGCCTGCGGCGCTAACGCATGCTGTAGTTGGGCGCTTCCTTCGTGATGTATATGTCGTGCGGGTGGCTCTCGGTCAGTCCCGCGTTGGTGATGCGGATAAATTCGGTCTGCGTGCGCAGCGCTTCGATGTCGGGCGCGCCGCAATAGCCCATGCCGGCCCGCAGCCCGCCCACCAGCTGGTAGATCGTATCGGACAGCGCGCCTTTGAACGGAACGCGGCCCTCAACCCCCTCGGGCACCAGCTTCTTCGCGTCTTCCTGAAAATAGCGGTCGCTGCTTCCTTCGTTCATCGCGCCAAGGCTCCCCATGCCCCGGTAGACCTTGAAAGAGCGGCCCTGATAGATCTCGGACTCTCCGGGGCTTTCCTCGGTGCCCGCCAGCAGCGAACCCAGCATGACCGCGCTGGCTCCGGCCGCAATGGCCTTGACGATGTCGCCCGAATACTTGATGCCGCCGTCGGCGATGACTGTCTTGCCCAGCCGGTCGGCCTCCTCGGCGCAGTCCATGATGGCCGTGATCTGCGGCACGCCCACGCCCGCCACGACCCGGGTGGTGCATATGGAGCCCGGTCCGATGCCCACCTTGACGACGTCCGCGCCGTGGCTCACAAGATCGCGCACGCCCTGCGCGGTGGCTACATTGCCCGCGACTATGACAAGGCTGGGGTATTTCTCCTTGACGCGGGCTACGGTGTTCATCACATTGACCGAATGGCCGTGGGCTGTGTCCACGGTGATAAGATCGACCTTCGCGTCATAGAGCGCGGCCACCCGGTCCATGACGTCGCCGGTCGCGCCCACCGCCGCGCCCGCAATCAGCCGCCCGCCCGCGTCCTTGGCGGAATTCGGGTACTGTATCGCTTTTTCAATATCCTTGATCGTGATAAGTCCCTTGAGCATCCCGTGCTCGTCGACGATGGGCAGCTTCTCGATCCGGTGCTTGGCCAGTATCGCCTTGGCGGTCTCCAGCGTCGTTCCCTCGGGCGCGGTGATCAGGTTCTCGCTGGTCATGACCTCCCGGATCGGGCGGGTGTAGTCTGTTTCAAACCGCAGGTCGCGGTTGGTCAGTATGCCCACCAGCAGGCCGTCGCGCGTGATGGGCACTCCCGATATGCGGTAGCGGGCCATAAGCGCCAGCGCGTCGGACACCAGATGATCGGGCGAAAGGAAGAACGGATCTGTGATGACGCCGTGCTCCGAGCGCTTGACCTTGTCGACATGGGAGGCCTGTTCCTCGATGCTCATGTTCTTGTGGATGATGCCGATGCCGCCCTCTCTGGCCATCGCGATGGCCATACGGGACTCGGTCACCGTATCCATGGCCGCGCTTATTAGCGGTATGTTGAGCAAAAACCCCGGCGCCAGTCGCGTGCCCACATTTACGTCGCGGGGCAGCACTTCCGAGCGCCGGGGAACGAGCAGTACGTCGTCGAATGTCAGACCTTCCCGGAAGACTCTCTCGGCCAACTAAACCACGCCCTTTCGTTAATTTCGGATCGCGCTGTATAAATATTAAACTTTATTATATATGGGACGGAGTCGGGCTGTCAATAAATCAATCTTCTTGGATCGTGTCAAGTTGTTCTGGGTAAAAGATCAGGCAGAAGCAACAGTATCACGAACGGAACCCAAAGCCTTGAGTAGCATCCTTGTT
>JBMNNN010000149.1:0-5338 GCA_050942555.1 Christensenellales bacterium | reverse complement strand
ACGCCGACGCCGACCAGTACCGCGAAAACGCCCAGCCCGATGGGAATCTGATTGACCCGCTTCTTTCGGGGCCGGGTATTCCTCCTGGCTGATGCACGAACGGCTCCCTCTGCCACGCTCCCCACTTCCTTTCGGTTGTTAAAGAATTAACAAGTGCTCCCGTTAGTATTTTAACATAGGTTTATAGGCCCAGTATATTGCATTTCGTTATACTCTATTCGTTTTACTTATAGCCGATATATGATATACTATCGGTGAGATGAAAGGAAAAAGGGGAGCGATCCCATGGAAATAGAGCTGCTGAAATATTTTCAGATGATCGCCAAATCGGGCAGCATCAGCAGCGTGGCTCGGTCGGTGCATCTTTCCCAGTCAGCGCTCAGCCAGCAGATGCAGAAGCTCGAGAACCTGCTCTCCCGGAAACTGCTGGAGCGAAGCAACATGGGCGTGACGCTAACGCCCGCAGGCAGGATCGTTTCCCGGTACGCGGAGTACATACTGCAAACCTATGACGAAATGATGCGCGAAATCGAGCGCGCCGGGTCCGACAGCCTGATCATACGGATCGAGGCTTCGCACTCGCTGGCCGACTACGCGCTGCCCTGCATGATCCTTACGGCAAACCGCCATCTTCCCCGATACCAGTTTCAGCTGTCCAACCGCCCCGCGCAGGACATCATGACCAGCGTCGCCAACGGCCTGTGCGACATAGGCTTTTTCTACGACATCAGCCTCGGAAAGCCGCCGCCCGATATCGTGGTGGAGGCCGCCGCCGTCAACCGGATCGTGCCGGTCGTCGGGTACGCCGCGCCCGTTCGCGGGCCGGTTACGAGCGCGGAGCTCGCCGGTATGAGCATCATCACTTTTTCCGAAAAGAGCGACATATACGAGATCCTATCGAAAAAAATAGCGCAGACCGAGCTGGAGCAGGCCATACTGCGCGCTGGTATGAAGGTCGAAGGGATCGAGAGCGCAAAGACGCTGGTAACGCGCGGGTATGGTGTCGCGTTCCTGCCCTATATATCCGTGAAGGAAGAAATATTCAAAAAGCAGATGAAGATCATCGAAGTGCCCGGAGTGGATCTGGACCTGCAGGTGGTCATCGCATACCGGCGTGAGCATCCCGGGCACATCGAAGATTTCCTGCAATGGTTCCGGCGGCAGGGCTCCAAGACATTCTGCTGACGGAAGCGCTACAGTACCGCTGCCAGTCCCGCCACGACGAGCAGCACCAGGCACACGAGCAGCGCCGCCCATCCTTTCCGAAACATGAATCCGATATCGAGTCCATAGCCCACGGGGATCGCCCGGATGGACGTGGGCAGCACGAACGCGCAGTTACAGGCCGCCGCCGCCGGATAGAGCATCGGTAGCGGGTCATGGCCCATGAGCGACATCACGCTGATGACGACGGGCAGCAGCACCGCCGTGGCCGCGGTGTTGCTGGACGCGTTGCTTAGCAGGATCCCCGCCATGACGAACACGGGCAGCACCGCAGCGGCGCTGAGGCTCAGCGAACCGATGAGCCGCGCGACAGCCTCGGCTGCGCCCGACGACAGGATCAGGTTGCCCGCGGCCATTCCGCCCGAAAAGAGCAGTAGAAGGCCCCAGTTGACGCTCCGGGCCGCCTGCTCCCAGGTAATCAGCCTGCCGCCCTTTTCCGAGCGCAGCAGCATCGCCGCCATACCCGCCAGCAGGAACGCGTAATACGGCTGTAGGCCGGGCAGCAGGCGTTCATAGAGCGGCCGCGCAAAGGATGCCACGACCGCCAGCAGGAACAGCGCCAGAGCGATCTTCTGATCACGGCCCATCGCGCCAAGCCCCGCGTACAGCGTACGGAAATGCGCCCTGCTTCCCGGAAGCAGCCCGACATCGAGCCGGACGAGCAGCAGGTAGACCGATATGCCGGCCGACAGGAGCAGCAGGTAGGGCGCCATACGCAGCGTCCAGGTCACATAGGAGTACTCCGCGCCCGTGAAGTCCTCGATGTACCGGATCGCGACCAGATTCATCGATCCGCCAAGCGGCGTGCCGAATCCGCCGATACCCGCGCCCCATACGATGGCCAGCAGTATGAAGTAGCGGGTAGGGGAGCCCGTCTCGGGAATATCGGCGCGGCAGGCCCTGAGCATGGCTGCAGCGATCGGGCACAGCACCGCCGCCACCACCGAATTGGGAAGGAACATGCTCGCCAGCGTGGCCAGCCAGTACCACACCAACAGCTGTCCTCTCACCGAAGGCCCGATGAGCAGCAGCGCCCTGACGGCGATCCGCTGGTCAAGCCCGCACGCCGACCACACCGCCAGCAGCAGGCTGGCTCCCAGCAGCAGCACCGCGATGGGGCTGAAATAACTGGCCAGCACCGTATCCATCGGGGCGATACCCGCGAGCGAATTGACCGCGATCGGAAGCAGCGCCGTCACCGCGATATGGACGGGACGGGTGATCCACCAGTACAGCATCCACAGCGTCAGGCCGATCGCGGCGGCCGCGGCGCGGCTGCCGGGCATCGCGGCCAGCGCAGCCGCGAAAAGCGCCGGTCCCGCGAGCAGGTGGACGGCGGTTCGGGATTCGGATTTCACGTTCTTTCGTGCCTCCCCGAGGGTGACATGGCTTACACGGATTCTACACGGGCGGGCAGGATTTGTAAAGAGCGCGAAATCAAGCGCCATCGGCAGGTGCGATGGCGCTGATTACTGAATACCGCTTATATTATTTTCGAATAGCCCTCGGGAAGCTCTTACTGTCCATCGCTCTGCGCGGCATTGTCGGCTGTCTTGTCATAAAACGTGATATGGTGCTGCCTGCAGAATGTACGGAAACCCTCTTTATACGATTCGAAATAAGATCCCTCCTGGTCGCTTCTAAAGACCATGGGCTCCGCGTATCCGCTGGCGCGCACGACGATCCGCTCGGCATCCACGGTCTTGAATAGTCTGCGGACCCTGCAGGGCTCCAGCGTAACGCTCGTAATCCGATCGTAGGGCAGGTGAATCACCTGCGCTTTTTTCCCAATTACCGTTTCCAGCGTTACCTCTGTCTTGTCGAACAGTATTTTTTCACGTGCCATCGTTATCATCTCCTGATTCGGGTTCGTTCTGCGGGACATCCCTAGCTTCCTTTCTTCCCGATAAGGCTTCCTGCACCGGGCCGGCCAGCCTCTGGCCTGTTTCGTTGATAAATCGGCGGGCGGTATCCAGTGTGATGTACCCGGCCGGCTGGCTCCGGCGCTCGTCGAGCAGGCGCACATAACGGTTTCGACGCCATGCGCTCACCTCGCCCAGCGAGACATACTGAGGCATTGCGGTGGGGGGCGCTTTGAGCAGCGCGTCCCACAACCTCCGGGAGCCTGCCTGGCGGAAGAGCCAGTTGTCGATATGGTTCATGTCGCGGTAATAGATCCTCTTGATTTCGTCACTGGAAAGTCCCTCGGGCAGCTTCCGGGTGAACTCCCGCCACGGCCCCAGGATCCACAAATAGTCGGTCATCACATGCAGCGCATAGCCGGTGACGAAGGGATCGCGCCGACAATCGCGCAACATCGAGAGAGCCGTTTCCCACGATTTGTGCAGTCCGTCGGTTCGCAGATGGGTGTTATGCTTGTCGTCGAGAGTGGAGCCCTTGCGCATGTGGATGGCATCGGGCGCGATCGAACCCAGCAGACATTTCCCCGAAAGACCCATCCCCGTGCGGTGCGCGACAGCCTCGGTCACCAGCAGATGAATGGTTGGCAGCGGCATGAACAGCTTACGCTCCTATCTTACACCTTGTCTTCCACTACTTCCGCCATTATTATAGCAGATTTTCTTTGCACTGGAAAGGAAATTAAAAACAAAAAACGGAAAAATTAATTGCAATCATTTATAGAAAGTAATAATACATATAATGTTGACATATTAACATACGGTGAATATAATTATAACGGAACAACCCATCAATTTTGCCAATGGCGAATTAAATCGAATGGCGGTTCCAAGCACACAACCAAATATATTAGGGGAGGGAGCATCATGTTCAGGATCGGACAGGAAGAGATCGACGAAGTGGCGAAGGTCATCCGGGCAGGGAAGCTTTTTCGGATCAACGATGGTCTGAAGGAGACCGCAACTTTCGAACGGGAGATCGCCGAAAAAGTCGGCGTGCGCTACGCACTGTGCGTGACGGGCGGTACGGCGGCGCTCACATGCGCGCTGGCGGGACTGGGCATCGGACCGGGCGACGAGGTCATCGTACCGGCCTATACCTTCATGGCCACCGCGCTGGCGGTCACATCGGTGGGCGCTATCCCGGTGCTGGCTGAAATCGACGAGACCATGACGATCGATCTTAATGACGTCGAGCGCAAGCTGACGCCCAACGTCAGAGCGGTCATCCCCGTGGACATGGTGGGTTTCCCGTGCGATATGGAGCGACTGATGGCCATGAGCCGCAGGCATGGCTTCTTCGTGGTGGAGGACGCCTGCCAGGCCGACGGCGGCTCTTTCCGGGGCAAGCGGTTGGGAAGCTGGGGACACGCCGGGGCCTACAGCTTCAACGACTTTAAGATTATTACCGCCGGGGAGGGCGGCGCCGTGCTGACCGACGACCGCAGAGTCTACGAGCGCGCGCTCATCTACCACGATGGAGGCACGACTTTCTGGGGGCCCAAAGACCTGCATGAGCCGCCCTTCATGGGCACGCAATACCGTGTGAGCGAAATCACCGGCGCAATCCTGCGGGTGCAGCTTCGCAGGCTGGACGGCATACTGGCTGACCTGAGGCGGGTAAAAAAGGCGCTGGCGGGCGCGCTGTCGGGCGTACCGGACATCGTATTGGCGCCGTCCCACGATCCTGAGGGCGACTGTGCAACGACGCTGGCATTCACATTTGCAGAGGAAGGCAAAGCGCGCGCGTTCGCGGCAAGCGAGGGCGTGAACGGATGGCTGCCCATCGACAGCGGAAGACACGTGTACACGAACTGGACCCCGCTATTAAGCAGACAGGGCGCGCACCATCCCGCGTACAATCCCTATAATCTGCCGCAGAACAGGGAACTGCGCTCGCACTACAGCGCCGACATGTGCCCGCAGACGCTCGATGTGCTGTCCCGGACCGTGTATATCAGCCTCCATCCCGACTGGGACGAGCAAAAAATCCAATCACTGGCGCAGAGCTGCCGCAAAGCCGCGGAAACGCTTCGATAAAGGGAGGTAAAGCATTCGTGCCTCTATGGTGGTGAAAAAATGAAAATCATCGATATCAATACGGCGATCGGTCCGTATCCGCATCCGTCCCGGTACCGGGACGCGCGGGGACTTGTTTCGTATATGGACGATTACCGGATAGAGGCCTGCGTGAC